>NZ_JANJER010000001.1:0-383954 GCF_044878485.1 Dermacoccus sp. BD5
TCAACGCCTGCACGAAGCCCTCGGCTACCGCACCCCAGTCGAGGTCGAAGCGGCTTACGATCAATCCCACACGAGCACCCTCGTCACCACATAAGCGCGGAACGAAACCCAGGGCGCTTCAAGGTCCCAACGGACGCCGGCGTGAATATGGACGAAGATCGCAGATGTGCACAGGCGAGCGCGTCAGCCCGCCAGCGCGATGTTCTCGTCGACGACGGGCTTGTCGGCCTTCTTGCCGAAGCGCTGCTGCGCCGCCTGCTTGCTGATGCCGAGGCTCTCGCCGATCTGGGCCCACGAGTCGCCCTTGGCGCGACGCTCGGCGACGACCCACTTGATCGTGTCGGACATGAGGTTGTTGAGCATGGCGAGCCCCTCGAGCTCGTCCTTGGTGAACAGGTGCGTCTGCACCCGGAAGCCCTCCATGATGCGCGCGGCCGCCTCTTCGACGGACTTCTCGGAAATTCCGCGCAGTTCCTGGGGCAGGGGCTTACTGATCTTGGGCATGCCTTGAGGCTAGGTCGCGCAGCAGGGCGTGTCAATTAGAGTTGACTGGGTCACAGAGCCGCACCCCATCGAATACTCCACGCACCCCTACGGCTGTCGCCCATCGCGTCGCGCGACCGCGAGCAACCTCGCCGCTGGGCTCGACGTGGCAACGCACGCGTCGCACGACTACGTCGCTCGCGGCGCCTCCCAGATGACGTGTTCGACGGGGTCGCGATCGTGCTGGCGGTCGCTGAGCTACAGCCCCACGCGCTCCGCCACCCGCGCTGACGCCGGGTTGTTCGTCGCCATGACGGCGACGCGCGGCGCGTCAGGCCCCTGGCGCAGCGCCCATTCGACGACGGCGCTGGTGGCCTGGGTCGCGTAACCCGGGCCCCAGTGGTCGGCGTCGAAGCGGTAGTAGAGGTTGAGCACGGGCTCGCCACCGAGGTCACGCAGCTCTACGCCTCAGAAACCGACGACCTCGCCCGTGTCGTCGACGACCGCTGCGTACCCAAACCTGTGCTGACGCCAGGGCGCGCGCCACGACGCGATGAGGTCGACGGCCTCGGAGGCCTCCTTCATGTGCCCCGACGGCAGATGGGCATACGTCCGCGGATCCCCGTGGATGCGCCAGCACGCGTCGACGTCGGCGTCCGGCGGTTCGCGCAGCACGCTTCGACGTCGGCGTCCGACGGTTCGCGCAGCACGAGCCGCTCGGTCTCGAGCCACGGCGTCACGGCGCGTCTTTCTTGGCGCGGCTCGGCTGCACGCGCGGCGGCTCACCGGGCATTTTCGGGTAATCGGGCGGAAACGGCAGCTCGGGCAGGCCGCGTTCGACGTCGGCGTCCCACAGCGCGATGGCCGCGTCGACGTCACCGACATGGTCGTTCATCGACTCCCCCGGCGCCGGCGCCCACGCGTCACCGTCCGCAGCGACGATGCCGGGCACGGTGCGCACCGTGAAGTCGGGCGGCGTGACGTCACGCAGCTGCGGCCACGCCACCGGCATCGAGACCGGCGCACCCGGCAGCGGCCGCGGCGAATACGCCGCGGCGATCGTCCGGTCGCGGTTCGCCTGGTTGAAGTCGACGAACACCTTCTCGCCGCGCAGCTCCTTCCACCACTCCGTCGTCACCAGATCGGGCAGCCGACGCTCCAACTCGCGCGCAATGCCGATGACACCGTGACGCACGTCGAGGAACTCCCGCGTCGGCGCGATGCGTGCATACACATGGACGCCACGGTTGCCGGACGTCTTGACGAACGGCGTGAACCCCAGCGACTCCATGAGCTCCTTGAGCGCGAACGCCGCCTCGACCGCATCAGCGAAATCGCGCCCCGGCTGCGGGTCGAGGTCGATGCGCAGCTCGTCAGGATTGTCGTTGTTCTCGGCGCGCACGGGCCACGGATGAAACGTCACCGTGTTCATCTGCACGCACCAGGCGAGCATCGCAGGCTCGTCGAGGACGAGCTGCTCGTGCGCCCGGGCGCTCGGGTACGTGCACATCACACTGCGCGCGTAACTCGGCGCACCCTTGGGCGGGTTCTTGCTGAAGAACGGCTTGTCCGCCAGCCCCTTCGGGTAACGCTCCAACGCGACAGGCCGATCGCCGCTCCAGCGCAGAAACGGCTCGGCCACGGCGAGCACATACTCGACGAGGTCGAGCTTCGTCACCCCGTCGTCGGGATAGACGACGCGGTCGGGACTCGACACCCTGACGGTGCGCTCCTCGCCGTCGGGGCCGGGAATCTCGAGGGTCACTGCGGTGGACGCCATGCTCGAAGCGTAGGCGACGGATGCCCGCCCCGCGTTGCCTCGCCCCACTCGCCTTGGCAGGGTTGAGGCATGCCGTCCCCCTCCGCCTCCCGCGTGAGCGAGCCCGACCTGGGCCCGTTCTTCCGCGTGGATGTCATGACGCCGGGGGCAGATTGGCGGCCCCTCGGCGCCGACCTCGCGTCTCGTGGCGCCCTGGGCGCGTGGATCGACCGAGCTCGCGAGCGGACGGCCGCTGCCGGTTCTCCTCACTCCGATGATGTCGACGTCCAGGCGCTCGGCGCCGTGCTGCACCTCGGGGTGTGTGCGCGGGTGCTGTCGCCGTGGATCGCGTCGGCGCTGCGGAATACATCCTCCGGGGGCTCGAGAGGTGCCTGCGTCCCCACGCTCGACCAACTGTTCTGGCAGGACGACGGCACGACCACGTTTCCGCTGGCGCTCTCCCCCGAATGGAGTGCCCGGCCGGTGGCCGCCACCCCCGTCGCGCACGCCGCCAGCGACGCGAGCGTCGCCGTCAACACGAGCGTCGATCACTTCGCCCGCGCCCTCGTCGATCGACTGGCAATTCCCCTGACGTCGACCGCGCTGACGCCGTCAGCTTCGATTGCCTGGGGCAACGTGGCGTCGGCGCTTCATGGCGCGGCGCGCACCGTCGTCAGGGTCGATCCCGGCCAGTCGACGGCGGTGAGACAGATCGCCGATGCCTGCCTCACGGCACTGACCGCAGCCCGTGGCCGACCACTGACCGACGGCCGCATCGTGACAGTGAGCTTTCGCCGTCACAGCTGCTGTCAGCTCTATCGGCTGCCGGGCAACTCACGCGACACGGTCTGCGGCGACTGCGTCCTGCGGGAACGAACCGGAGCCCAACATGGTTGACGCTGACGTGGGCCCGAATCGTATGTCAGGCCGCCCCCTGCTCGGGGGACGCTGCCAGCGCCAGCAAAAGGGCTCACCGCTCCACCAACCATGACTCAACACCCCACGGCCCGCCACTCGGCGGCGCCGACGCCCTCGTCAAGGAGGTTCTTCGATGAGCGACCCGACAACCCCGACGTCCGAGCAGGACTGGCGAGCCACGCTCTCCCCCGCCGAGTACGCCGTCCTGCGCGAGGGCGGCACCGAGCCGGCCTTCCGTGGCGAGTACACCGACACCGAGACAGAGGGCGTCTACGCGTGCCGCGCCTGCGGCGCCGAACTGTTCACGAGCCGCGAGAAGTTCCACAGCGGATGCGGCTGGCCCGCGTTCTTCGCGCCCGCCGATGCTGACAACGTCCGTCTGATCGAGGATCGCAGCCACGGCATGATACGCACCGAGGTGCGCTGCGCGAAGTGCGACAGCCACCTCGGCCATGTGTTCCGCGGTGAAGGTTTTTCGACGCCGACCGACGAGCGCTACTGCATCAACTCGATCAGCATGACGCTGCGGCCCGCCACGAACTGACGGTCGCCACGCCCGATCCTGACGTAGCCCCACCCTGCCGCGGAGGATCTGCTCGAGAATTACGCATCTGCACGAGGAATGTGCCGCACATTCCTCGTGCAGATGCGCATTTCTCGTGCAGTCTGCGTCACCGCGCCCTGTCCGCCAGCCCACGCGCGAGCACGAGCGGCGCTCCAATCTCAGACCGCCCGCTCCCGCGCGACGCGATACGAGCGCACCAGCATCTCGGCGGCACGTCGCCCCTCCTCGAGGGCGTCCTCGTACGGTTCGCGAAGCATGAGCGCGAGCGTCCCGGCGTAGATCGTCATGAGCGCTGACGCCAGGTGCGCCGCCGCCGCCCCTGCAACGGGTTCGCTGTACGCCAGCAGCCTGTCGCGCAGTAGCGCCGTTTCCTCCTCGAGCACGGCGCGCAGATCTGGGCCAGGGTTGACGATGGCGGCGCTCGTCCCGCTGAACGCGCACCACCGCTCGGGCAGGCGCTCCGCCTGGTAGGTCGCGAGCGCCGGCCACAGCGCGAGCAGGCGTTCCTCATCATCGGCGGCGGCGGCGATCGCGTCGTCCCACACCTGGGTCCAGATGTTCAGGCGACGTCGCAGCGCCGCGGCGATCAGCCCCTCCTTGTTGCCGAAGTGGGCGTAGAGGCTGGGCGGCGATGCGCCCGCGCGCTTGAGGATCGTGTCGACGGGCGTCGCGAAGGCACCTTCGATGAAGAGGAGCGAGTCGGCCGCGTCCAGCAGCCGTTCGCGCACGGGTGTTCGGGTGTTCACATCACCAGAATATAACGTGCGTTATCCTGGTGTCGATAACGCACGTTATATTCCCTCTGGCCACCCGCCCGTCCCGTCGCACGGGCAGGCCAGACCCGCGTCGCGCACGTCACGAGACACCCGCACCCAGGGCGGCCGGCTCGTCGCCTGCGTCACGCACCGAGCACGAGGAGGCCGAATGAACACCCTGTACATCGACGGCGAATGGGTCGCCGCAGCGTCCGGCGAGAAGCGCACCATCACCTGCCCGGCCGACGGCAGCGAGGTCATCGTCGTCGACGAGGCCGGGGCCGAGGACGCGGCGAAGGCCATCGCCGCCGCACGTCGCGCGTTCGACTCGGGTGAGTGGCCGAACACGCCCGCCCCCGAGCGCGCCGCCCTGCTCGCGAAACTCGCCGACCTGCTGGAGCGGGACAAGGAGAAGGTCGCGCGCATGGAGTCGCAGGACACGGGCAAGCGCTACGCGGAGTCGCTCATCGACATGGACGACATCATCGGTGTCTTCCGCCACTTCTCGGCGCTGACGACGCAGCACGCCGGCCGCGTCGTCGAGACGGGCATGCCGGACGTGTCGAGCCGCGTCGTCACCGAGCCCGTGGGTGTGTGCTCGCTCATCACGCCGTGGAACTACCCGCTGCTGCAGACGGCGTGGAAGGTCGCACCGGCGCTCGCGGCGGGCAACACGTTCGTCCTCAAGCCCGCCGAACTGACGCCGCAGAGCGCGATGTGGCTCATGGACGCCCTCGCCGAGGCCGGCCTGCCCGCGGGCGTCGCGAACCTCGTCCTCGGCCCGGGCTCGAGCGTCGGCGTCGAGATGACGGAGAACGTGGAGGTCGACCTCGTCTCCTTCACCGGTGGCGTCGTCACCGGCCGCGCGATCATGGCCGCGGCCGCCCCGACGGTCAAGCGGGTCGCCCTCGAACTCGGCGGCAAGAACCCCAACGTCGTCTTCGCCGACGCCGACCTGCCCGCCGCCATCGACAACGCCCTGACCGCGATCATGCTCGACTCGGGCCAGGTGTGCTCCGCCGGTGCGCGTCTGATCGTCGAGGAGTCGATCCACGACGAGGTCGTCGACGAACTCGTGCGTCGCTGCGAGCTGATCCGCCTCGGCGGCCCGTTCGACGACGACGCCGAGACGGGCCCGCTCATCAGCGAGGCGCACCTCGAGAAGGTCGACGCCTACGTGCAGCGGGCCGTCGCCGACGGCGCCGTGCTGCGCACCGGAGGCAAGCGCGGCGAGGGTGAACTCGCGAAGGGCTCCTACTACCTCCCGACGATCCTCGACGCGTGCGACGCCTCGATGGCGTGCGTCCACGACGAGTCGTTCGGCCCCGTCCTCACGGTCGAGACGTTCTCCGGCGCCACGCGCGAGGAGGCTGAGGACGCCGCCGTCGCCATCGCGAACGACACGATCTACGGCCTCGCCGGCGCGGTGTGGACGGAGAACGCCGGCCGCGCGGAGCGCGTCGCGAAGCGTCTGCGTCACGGCACGATCTGGATCAACGACTACCACCCCTACGTCCCGCAGGCCGAGTGGGGCGGCATGAAGCAGAGCGGCATCGGCCGCGAACTCGGTGAGGCCGGCCTCGGCGAGTACGTCGAGACCAAGCACATCTGGCACAACACGCGCCCCGCGCCCGCCGACTGGTTCTCCGGTCGCGAGCAGGCCTGAGCGCACCCACGACACCGAGACCGATCGAACGATCAGGAGAGACACCATGAAGAAGCGTTACGACTACGTCATCGTCGGCGGTGGATCCGCCGGTTCCGCCCTCGCCAACCGCCTCTCGGCGGACGCCGGCACGAGCGTCCTCGTCCTCGAGGCCGGGCGCGCCGACTTCAAGTTCGACCCGCTCATCCACATGCCCGCCGCGCTCATGTTCCCCTCGGGCAACCCGCTGTACGACTACAAGTACGAGACCGACCCGGAGCCCTACATGGGCGGCCGCCGCGTCGCGCACACGCGCGGCAAGGTGCTCGGTGGCTCGAGCTCGATCAACGGCATGATCTTCCAGCGCGGCAACCCCGGCGACTACGAGAAGTGGGCGTCCTTCGAGGGCATGCAGGACTGGGACTACAAGCACTGCCTGCCGTACTTCAAGCGCATGGAGACGACGCTCGCCGGCGCTGACGCCTGGCGCGGCGGCTCCGGCCCCCTCGTGCTCGAGCGCGGCCCCGCGTCGTCGCCGCTGTTCCAGGCCTTCTTCGAGGCGACGCAGCAGGCCGGCTACGCGCTGACCGACGACGTCAACGGCTACCGCCAGGAGGGCTTCGCGCCCTTCGACCACAACACGTTCAACGGCTCGCGCATGAGCGCGTCGCGCTCGTACCTGTGGCCGATCAAGAACCGCAAGAACCTCGACATCGCGACGCTGTCGTTCGTCACGAAGCTGCGCTGGGACGGCAACCGCGTCACGGGTGTCGACTTCGTGCGCGGCGGCCGTCGTCACCACAGCGTCGACGCCGGCGAGGTCATCCTGTGCGGTGGAGCGTTCAACACCCCGCAGCTGCTGCAGCTTTCGGGCGTCGGCAACCCCGAGTACCTGCGCGAGGCCGGCGTCACGCCGCGCGTCGAACTGCCCGGAGTCGGTGAGAACCTCCAGGACCACCTCGAGGTGTACCTGCAGCACGAGTCGAAGCAGCCCGTCTCCATCCAGCCGTGGCTGAAGAAGTGGAAGGCCCCGTACATCGGTGCGCAGTGGCTGTTCCTCAACTCCGGTGTCGGCGCCTCCAACCACTTCGAGGCCGGCGGCTTCCTCCGCACGAACGAGGACGTCCAGTACCCCAACCTGATGTTCCACTTCCTGCCCGTCGCCGTCCGCTACGACGGCACCGGCGGTGACCACGAGCACGGCTACCAGGTGCACATCGGCCCGATGAACTCTGACGTGCGCGGTCACGTGCGCATCAAGAACGCCGACCCGAAGCAGCACCCGAGCATCCTGTTCAACTACCTGTCGACGGAGAACGACCGTCGCGAGTGGGTCGAGGTCGTGCGCACCGCGCGTCACATCCTGTCGCAGCCCGCGTTCGCCTCGTTCGACGGCGGCGAGATCAGCCCCGGGCCCGACTGCGCCACCGACCAGGAGATCATCGACTGGATCGCGAAGGACGCGGAGACGGCCCTGCACCCGAGCTGCTCGGTCAAGATGGGCACCGACGAGATGTCGTGCGTCGACCCGAACTCGATGAA
Organism: Dermacoccus sp. BD5; assembly: GCF_044878485.1. NCBI lineage: Bacteria > Bacillati > Actinomycetota > Actinomycetes > Micrococcales > Dermacoccaceae > Dermacoccus > Dermacoccus sp. BD5. The sequence continues at coordinate 7,668 of NZ_JANJER010000001.1, forward strand.
GGTGCACGGCACCGAGGGCCTGCGCGTCGCCGACGCCTCGGTCTTCCCGAGCATCACGAACGGCAACATCTACGCGCCCGTCATGATGGTCGCCGAGCGCGCCGCCGACCTCATCGCCGGCAACACGATGCTCGAGCCGCAGGACCCGCCGGTCTACCGCGCGAAGGCCGGGATGCCGCTGTGGCCCCAGGGTGACCCCCGCAACGACGCCTGGGACGCCAAGGACGAGATCCCGAGCGCCGCGAAGGTGATGGCGGAGCAGCCGTGAGCAGCCCCGCCACCGTCACCGCCGAGGACGAACAGGTCGTCGACCCCAAGGTCAAGCCTGTCGTCCTCGGCGGCACGGCCGTCTTCATCGTCCTCGTCGCCGGATGGTGCCTCGTCGCGCCCAAGACCGCCGAGAAGCAGCTCGGTGATCTGACGGCGTGGATGGGCGACTGGTTCGGCTGGTTCTACATCCTGCTCGCGACGGCGACGCTCGTCTTCGTCGCGTACATCGCGCTGCGTCACTCGAAGGTGCGCATGGGCGCCGACTCGGACCGGCCCGAGTACTCGACGTTCTCGTGGGCGTGCATGCTGTTCGCCGCCGGCATCGGCACCGACCTCATGTTCTTCGCGGTGGCCGAACCGGCGACGCAGTACCTCAACCCGCCGACCGGCAAGGGCGGCACCGTCGAATCAGCGCGTGAGGCGACGGTGTGGACGCTGTTCCACTACGGCATCACCGGGTGGGGCATGTACACGCTGATGGGCCTCGCCCTCGGCTACTTCGCCCACCGCAAGGGGCTGCCGCTCGCGGTCCGTTCAGCGCTGTATCCGCTTTTCGGCAAGCGCATCAAGGGTGGCATCGGCAACGCAGTCGACATCGCCACCGTCCTCGGCACGATCTTCGGTGTCGCGACGAGCCTGGGTATCGGTGTCGTCATGCTCAACGTCGGCCTCGACGTGCTGTTCGGCGCGCCGCAGGGCCTGCCGGTGCAGATCGGCCTCGTCCTCCTCGCTGTCGTCATGGCGACGATCTCGGCGACGTCCGGCGTCGACAAGGGCATCCGCATCCTCAGCCAGCTCAACGTCATCCTGGCGCTGCTGCTCGCGGGTTGGGTGCTCGTGTTCGGCGACACGTCGTTCCTGCTGCGCGCCGCCGTCATGAACGTCGGCGACTTCGTCTCGATGTTCCCCGGCATGACGATGGACACGATGGCCTACGACTACCCCGCCGACTGGATGAACGGCTGGACGCTGTTCTTCTGGGCCTGGTGGATCGCCTGGGCGAGCTTCGTCGGCATGTTCCTCGCGCGCATCTCGAAGGGGCGCACGATCGGGCAGTTCGTCACCGGCACGCTGACGATCCCGTTCCTCTACATCGTCATGTGGGTGACGATGTTCGGCAACAGCGCGATCGAGCGCATCCGGGGCGGGGACGCGGCGTTCGGCGAATCGGCCGTCAACGCGCCGGAGACGGGGTTCTTCGACCTGCTCCAGCAGTACCCGGCCGCGACGTTCATCATCGGGCTCGCGACGTTCGTCGGCCTGCTGTTCTACGTGACCTCGGCCGACTCCGGCGCGCTCGTCATGGCGAACCTCTCGTCGACGCTGCCCGACCCGGAGACGGACGCGAAGCCGTGGGTTCGCATCCTGTGGGCCGCCGCGACCGGTCTGCTGACGGTGGCGATGCTCGTCGTCGGCGGCATCAAGGCGCTGCAGTCGGCGACCGTCGTCATGGGGTTGCCGTTCGCGGTCGTCATGGTGCTCGTCATGATCGGGTTGCATCGCGCGCTCGAGGGCGAGCGGCGTCAGAGCGACGCGCTGCGCGCTTCGCTGCGCTCGTCGATCGTGTCGGCGCCACCCGCGCCGACGCAGGGTTCGTGGCGCAACCGGCTGGCACGCCAGTTCGGCACCGTCTCGCTGCGCACGCTCGAGACGCGCATGACGAGTGTCGTCGAACCGGCCCTCGAGGAGGTCGCGGCCGAACTGCGCAACAGCGGCGTCGACGCCGTCGTCGAGACGAACGCGGATCCGAGCCGTCACGTCGCGCGGACGGTGACGCTCACCGTCCACGCGCAGGGGCCCGGTTTCGACGACTTCCACTACTTCACGCACATCCGACGGGTGAAGGTCGCCTCGTACGGATCGCGCATGGTGGAGGCCGACGACACCTCGTGCCAGCTCGAGGTCGTCGTGCCCGGCGGCGGCACGTACGAGATCGACACGTACACGAAGGAACAGATCGCGCACGACGTGCTCGATCACTACCAGTGGTGGGTCGGCTCCGTCGACGCCGTCGCGACGGAGGCCGCCCGCTGACGCAGCCTCCCCCGCGTCGTTGACGTGCTGACGTGACGGGACGCGCGGTGAGGCCGCATGACGAAGGCCCGGTTCGAGTGAGAACTCGAACCGGGCCTTCGTCATGACCGGGCGACGATTGCCTCGCCCCGCGCGGCCACGCGAGAGCGTCAGCGCAGACGCGAGACGAACTTGTCCATCGTCGTCATCGGGCCGGTGAAGAACGGGATCTCGTGACGCACGTGACGGCGCGCCTCGGTGTAGCGCATCTCGCGCATGAGGTCGAGGATGCGGTGCAGGTCGTCGGCCTCGAACGCGAGGATCCACTCGTAGTCGCCGAGACCGAACGAGGCGATCGTGTTGGCGCGCACGTCGGGGTACTCGCGCGCGGCCATGCCGTGGTCGTGGAGCATCTTCTTGCGCTCCTCGTCGGGCAGCAGGTACCAGTCGTAGCTGCGCACGAACGGGTAGACGCAGATGTACTCGCGGGCACGCTCGTCGGCCATGAACGCGGGGATGTGGCCGCGGTTGAACTCGGCGACACGGTGCATCGCCATGTTCGACCAGAACGGCGTGAGGTGACGCCCGAGCTGCGTCGCGAGGAATCCGCGGTAGGCGCTCTGCAGTTCGTCGACGGATTCGCTGTGCATCCACAGCATGAGGTCGGCCTCGGCGCGCAGGCCGGCGAGGTCATAAGCGCCGCGGACGGTGACGCCCTTGTCGGCGAGCGAGTCCAGGAAAGCCTGCGCCTCGGTGGCGATGGCGTCGCGGTCGCCGTCGATCTCCTTGGAGACGGAGAAGACCGACCACATCGCGTACACGAGCGAACCGTTGATGCGATCGACCATGACGTGCTTCGGTTCGGCCTTGCTCGCGGTGTCTGCGGGGGTGTTTGTCTCGGACGTCATCGTCCGCCTCCTTGTCGTGGCACTTCTTCGGATTCTGGTGGAGAGTCTAGGCGCGGGGCGCGCTCGAGGTGACGGCGCGATCGGCGGCCGCGCGGGCCGTCGCGACGCACGCGGGGATGCCGACACCGTGCATCGCGGCCCCTGCGACAGCGAGTCCGGGCAGGTCGGCGAGCGCGTCCTCAGCCCGTTCGATGCGCGCCAGGTGGCCCAGGGCGTACTGAGGCAGCCCGTCCCGCCAGCGCTGCACGTGCTGATCGCGCGGCGTCGGCAGCGGGTGGCCGAGGGCGTGCTCGAGGTCGGCCAAGCCCGCTGCGGCGAGGGCGTCGTCGCCCTCGTCGAGGATCGCGTCGTCGCGGTGACGCCCGAGCGAGACCCGCACGTACGTGACGTCGGGGGCAGCCTCGGCGAGCCACGGCCACTTGATCGACGAGAACGTCGACGCCTTGATCGTGCGGCCGTCGACGGGCGGGACGAGGAAGCCCGTACCCTGCGGAAGCTGCTGTGCGACAGCCGAATCGAACGCGTAGGTGACGATGGCCATCGAGGCGTACTCGATCTCGGCGAGCGCGTCGGCCGCCTCGGGCGCGAGGTCGGCGAGCAATCGGGCTGTGACGGGCGCCGGCGTCGCGAGGACGACGGCGTCGAACGTATGCGGCTCGGGCAGGCCCTCGACGTCGACCTCGACGTGCCAGCCGGCGCGGTGCGCGAGGGCGCGACGCAGGTCTGTGACGGTGGCCCCGGTGCGGATCGCCACTCCCCTGGCGTCGAGGGCTTCGCGAAGTTTCTCGGGCAACGACCCCATGCCCCCGGCGGGTGCGCCGAACACCTGGCGGGCGTCGTTCGACGAAACGGCCGACGACGCCGCCGCAGCAGCCTGCGTCAGCGGGGTGCCGGCGCGCAGCGCGGCGTAAAGGGCGGGGACGCAGGCGCGCGTCGACAGCTCGCGCGCGTGGCCGGCGTACACGCCACCGAGCAGCGGTTCGACCATGCGGTCGACGACGGCCGAGCCAAGTGCCCGCTCGACGGCGTCACCGACGCTGATGTCGGCGTCAGCATCGTCGAGGGTGAGGCTGACGGCCCGTTCGTCGGCGGCGCGCGCGACCTCGGCGTCGTCGAGGAGACCGGCGGCGGCGTGTGGGTCGGACGGGATGCCCATGAGCGTGCCCGCGGGCAGCGCCTCGAGCGAGCCTCGCGACCACAGCATCGCTGGAAAGCGTTGCGGGTGAACGGAATCGACGCCGAGCTCGGCGAGCAGCGCGACGACTTCGGGCCGACGCCAGAGCGCCGACTCGGCGCCGACGTCGACGGCGTGCCCGGCGATCACCTCTTGGCGCAGCTTGCCCCCGACGCGTTCGTTCGCGTCGAACACCGTCACCTGCGTGTCCGGGTGCGTCGTGCTGACGTGCCACGCTGCGACGAGCCCTGAGATGCCACCACCGATGATGCCGACCTTCATGTGATCCAGCATTTCACCTCGCACCCCCAGCCACGTCGTCGAGGGGCGCCTGCGGCCCAGATGGTGACGAAGGTCCTACGTGCGTACCCGCCGTCATCATTGCGCCGCCTCTGCGCCCCTGGACAGGACGCGCACGAGACTCGACTCGCCCCTAGGGTGACGCCATGCGCACGCCCCATCCGACCGCCGCCGTTCCAGAGCAGGGCATGCCCACACCGCCACCTGCCGATGCGGCCTCGACCGGCGGCGTGCGGCGCCGTCACCGAACCTTGTCGAACCTGACGCCCGCCGAGCAACTGCGCGCCGGGCGTCTCGGGCTGCGTCTGCCCCAGTTGTTCGTCGGCCTGACGCTGTACGGCGCCGCGATGGGTCTGTTCGTGCGCAGCCATGTCGGCCTCGACCCGTGGGACGTGTTCCACATGGGCGTCAGCGAACACACGGGGCTCGACATGGGCACCGTCACGATCATCACGTCGTTCGCCGTGCTGCTGTTGTGGGTGCCGCTGCGCCAGTGGCCGGGGCTCGGGACGATCGCGAACTCCGTCTGGATCGGGCTCGCCCTCAACGCGACGCTGGCCGTCACGCCCGACGTGCACGGCGTCGCCTGGCAGGTGGTGGTCTTCTCGCTCGGGCTGGTCCTCAACGGCATCGGCGGTGCGATGTACATCGGCAGCCAGCTCGGCCCCGGCCCGCGCGACGGGTTGATGACAGGCCTGCACCACCGCACCGGTGCGAGCCTGCGGCTCATCCGCACCGGCATCGAGGTGAGCGTCCTCGTCATCGGGTGGCTGCTCGGCGGCGTCGTCGGGCTCGGCACCGTGGCCTACGCCCTGCTCATCGGCCCGCTCGTGCAGTTCTTCCTGCCGTGGTTCATCGTCGACCTGCACCGTGGAGCTGCTACGCCCCATGAAGACGTCGGCCCCGAAGCGCACTGATCCACTCCCGCCGCCCTCCACCTTCACCGCGCTGCCCGCCTCCCGAGCGCAGCTGAGTCACTTCGTGCGACCGCGTCAGTCAGGACTGACTCACGTGGCGCGAAGTGACTCAACCGCAAGAACGAGCGCCGAACCTCAGGCACTCAGCCAGCGACGCACCCGCGGTGGCAGGTCGTCGCGACGGCGCGTCAACGCGAACTGGTGCGACGCGACGACGACGGCCGCAACGAGCAGACTCGCGCCGGCGAGCGTCGTGTCCCACATGACGGTGAGCGCGGACGCCACCCCGAGCGTCATGACGAGGTGGATGCGGCGGGTGCGCATCGCGAGCAGCACACCGCACGGCAGCACGGTGAACGCGTACCAGGAGTGCACGACGGGCGCGAGCAGGACGACTGCGGCGAACACTCCCGCGTTCGTCACCATCGCCGACGGCAGTTTGCCCGTCGGCCGGCGCAGCGCCGCCCAGATGACGAGGATGACGGCGAGACCCATGCCGGCGCCGCGGATGAGCGACATCGCGAGGTCGCCGGCCTCGTCGCTGATGAAGCCGAAGAAGTAGCGGGGCAGGTAACCGAGAGCCGTGGGGATCGAGGCGGGCGTGACGACGACGCCCGGCACGCTGAGCGCGCGGATCCAGCCGACGCCGAGGCCATACGGGATGCCGCACAGCGCCGTCACGAGAGCCCCCAGCAGCCCCGCCTGTGCGAGGCGGGCGAAGCGCCGACGCAGGTCGACGCCCGCCGGCAATGACAACAACACGACGGGGACGACGGCCACGATGGCGGTGAACTTGACCCCTGCGGCGATACCGACGAAGACGGTGGCCCACACCCAGCGCCCCGCCGCTGCCCACACGAGCGCGGCCGTGACGAGGCCCATGAGGAGCACGTCGTTGTGCTCGCCACCGAAACCGTGGGCGAGCATGAGCGGGGAGGCCAGCGTCAGGGCGCTCGCGAGCGCGGGGCTGACGTCGAGGCGACGCGCGAGACGCGGCATGGCCCAGGCGGTGAGGACGAGCCCGATGATGATCGGGACGCGCTGCAGCCACACGAGAACCGTCGGTTCTTTCACGACCTCGGTGCACAGGGCGCCCCACGTCAGGGGCAGCGGACCGTATGGCGTCGGGGTGTAGCGCCAGATCGGGTCGACCATCGAGGTGAGCAGTTCGGGCATCTCCCCCGGGGAGACGACGTACGGGTCGCGGCCCGACTGCGTCAGTGCCCCCTGCGCGAGGTAGCTCCAGCCGTCGTGGGAGAACATCGGCGGCGCGATGAGCCACGGCAGGGCCCACAGTGCCGTCAGGCGACGGACGACGGCCGTCGCCGCGCGTTGCGCGACGCCGTCGCGGGGCGTGTGCCGGGTGGCGCGCACGAGGTCGACCCAGGCCCACGCGAGCAGCAGCATGCCGGCAGCGACGATGATCCAGCCCGCGACGCGCCCCAGCTGCTGCTGGTAGAGCCAGTGCAGCGGCGCGAGCACGTCGCGCACCGGGCCCGGCGGCAGGTCGTTCGTCATGAACCCGCCGAGCATGGCGAGCGCGGAGCCGACGACGCCGCGCGCCGTCAGCCCCTTGCTCGTCGTGAGCGCCTGGGCGGGGCGCTCAGCGCGCGGAAAGGCTGTGGACACGCTCTACGACCCGGGTGACGACGTCGGGGTCGGTGCTCGGCAGGACGCCGTGACCGAGGTTGAAGATGTGGCCCTTCGCGCGCCGACCGGCTGCGACGATCTCGTCGACACGCGCCGCGAGCGGCTCCCACGGCGCGAACAGCAGCGCCGGGTCGAGGTTGCCCTGCAGCGCGTACTGGTTGCCGGTGCGCTCGCGGGCCGCGTCGAGGCTGACGCGGAAGTCGACGCCGACGACGTCGGCGCCCGCCTCACCCATCGCACCGAGCAGCTCGCCCGTGCCGACGCCGAAGTGGATCTTCGGCACGTCGATGCCGGGCAGATCGTCGACGGCGGCGAGGGCCGTGCGGGAGTGGGGCTGGACGAAGCGCCGGTAGTCGTCGAGCGGCAGGTTGCCGACCCACGAGTCGAACAGCTGGATGGCGCTCGCGCCCGCTGCTGCCTGAACGCGCAGGAAGGCGCCCGAGATCTGCGCGAGGCGCGCGCACAGGTCCTTCCACAGCTGCGGATCGCCGTACATGAGCGCCTTGGTGTTCTCGTGGTTCTTCGACGGCCCACCCTCGATGAGGTACGACGCGAGCGTGAACGGCGCGCCGGCGAACCCGATGAGCGGCGTGCCACCGAGCTCGGCGGTGATGAGCTGCACCGACTCGGTGATGTCGGTGACCATGTCGGGCGTCAGCTCGGGCAGACGCGCGAGGTCGGCGCGCGTGCGGAACGGTTGGGCGACGACGGGGCCGACGCCCGCGACGATGTCGAGGTCGACACCGGCCGCAGCCAGCGGCACGACGATGTCGGAGAAGAAGATGGCCGCATCCACGTCGTGGCGGCGCACGGGCTGCAGCGTGATCTCGGTGACGAGGTCGGGGCGGCGGCACGACTCGAGCATCCCGACGCCTTCACGCACCTTGCGGTACTCGGGCAGCGAACGCCCCGCCTGCCGCATGAACCACACCGGCGTGTACGGCACCTCCTCGCCGCGGGCAGCCTTGATGAGGACGGAGTTGCGCGGGTCTGCGTTCACTTCGGTCACGTCGTGGATTCTCTCACGCGCCCCTTGCCGCGACGCGGTCATCCGCGCGTCGAGGGTGTGACGTCTCACGCGGTGAGTATCGACCGACGCACAACGAGTGGTAACAGCACGGCGCGTAGCGGCGGTAGTCCGTCGAGGTGCGTCGCACGCCCCGGCACCGCCCCTCCTGCGATCTGCGTCCACCTGTGCACATCTCGTCCCCTTCGGCGGTTCCTGTCCCCTTTCGCGATTCTTGGCCACCCTTGCGATTCCTGTCCTCATCGCGGATTTCTGCCCGCGTTCGCACGTCCGACATGGAGTTGGGCCCTGTCGAAATCGCTCCCAGTCCGTCCCGCTCCTGCGGCGCGTCAGCCGCCCGCCCACGCTGGCCCCATGACGACCGACACGACGACGCCGTACGCCGACGACGCCCGACGTCCCGCTGACGAACTGCGCACCCCGCGCCTGACGCTGCGTCGATGGACGCATGACGACGTCGACGCCGCTCACACCGGCCGCGGCTACGTGACGGAGGCTGCGCGCGCCATCTTCGACGAAGCCCTCGCCGGCGGCCTGCGCCGCGTCGTCGCCGTCACCGATCTCGACAACCACGCCTCGCAGCGGGTGGCCTGCAGGATCGGCATGCACCACGTCGGCCGCGCACGCGTCCATGACGACCAGGAACTGTAGTTCTTCGTCAGCTGCCGACGGACGCGGGCAGCCCCGCGACGCGCTCGGTACCGAGCCGACGTCCCGTCACAGCGTCACGAGGACCACGCCGACGACCGTCAGCGCTACCCCGACGAGTTGCACCATTCGCAGCCGCTCGGCGAGCACGACGCGGGCGAGAAGGAGCGTCGCGACGGGGTACAGCGAGCCGAGCACGGCGACGATCGACACCTGTCCCTGCGCGGACGCCGCCGCGAACAGCAGGTTCGCCGTCAGGTCGCCCATGCCCAGCAGCGGCAGCACGAGCACGTCGCGGCGCGTCAGCGGTTCACGGGCGAGCCCCTTCGAGCGCAGGGCGAACAGCGTCGGCAGCAGCAGCGTCAGCGACCCGCAACGCATCGCCAGCATGGCTCCCGACAGGTCGTGCCGCGCGCCACCGTCCATGCAGTACAGCGACACCCCGAACCCGAGCGCGGAGATGCACGCGAGGACGACGGGTCGTCGTCCGACGTCGCCGCTCAGTTCCGGTCCGCTCGCGAGCACCGCGCCGGCGAGCGCCACGAGCAACCCGATGCCGATCGAGGGCGTCCACGCGTCCCCGCGCACGAGGCCGAGGACGACGGGGACGATCGCGCCCAGCGCCGTGATCGGCGAGACGACACCCATCGTCCCGCTGGACAGCGCCGCATACAGACACATCAGCCCGACGGCACCGCTCAGCCCCGCGCCGACGCCCCACGTCGCCCACGACGTCCAGTCGGACGAGCCGTGCGTGCCGGCGAGGGAGACGACGTCGAAGAAGATCAGTGCCGCGACGAGTCCCCCGAGCTGCGACAGGGCCACCACTTTGACGGGGTGGAAGCGTTTCGCCCACAGCCCGCCCACGAAGTCGGCCGTGCCCCACACGGCGGAGGAGAGCAGCGCCACGAACGTCACCATTCGCGCCACTCTAGGGCCATACGCCCGGCGAGACCCCAGCGCACCGCCCGGACCCATCTGCGATTTTCGTCCACATTCACTCCTGGTAGACGTGGACGCAAATCGCAGATGGGGACAGGAATCGTCGATGGGTCCGGGCGGGGCCCTTGACGACCCGCGCGGCGTGGCTCCCAGGTTTCGCGTGATAACGCCCCTAGGGTTACCGCCATGGGCATGCACACGTTGAGGCACGATGACGCGACGTATTTCGCCGACGTCGTCGAAACGGTCAAGGCCGCCGCCGTGCGCCCGCAGGTGCACCTCACCGAGGTGCCCGCGCCGCGTCGCATCGCCCCGCACGCCGTCGCGTTCTCGGCGGAGGTCATCGACCCCAAGAACGCTGACGACGTCCTCGGCACCGGCCGCTTCGTGCTGCTGCACGACCCCGCCTCCCCCGAGGCGTGGCACGGTACGTGGCGCATCGTGACGTTCGCGCGCGCCGAACTCGAATCCGAGATGGCGACCGACCCTGCGCTCGGCGCCGTCGGTTGGGACTGGCTCCTCGAATCGCTCAAGGACGCAGACGCGATCTACTCCGCGGAGGCCGGCACTGTCACCCGCGTCGTCAACGAGAGCTTCGGCGGTCTCGGCGAGCGCCCCTCCAGCGTCGAACTCGAGGTCCGTGCGTCATGGACGCCCGACGAGTCGAACATCGCCGCGCACCTGCTCGGCTGGTCGAACCTCATGTGCACCGTCGCCGGTCTGCCCCCCGTTCCGGAAGGTGTGACGGCGCTTCCCGGGCGCTTCTGATCCATGAACGACACCCCCACCTCACGACCCGCGGCGCACCGCGACGAGACCCCGTCAGCGCGACGAGCGAGCGGCGAGCCGGTGTCGGCCCGCTCGTCCTCGAGTGAATCCCCGGAACCGCAGGAAACGCCCGCGTACCCCCTCCTTGAAGCACCGGCGGACGGCGTCCCGGACGTCATCACGACCGCTGCACAGCTCAAGGAGTGCTGCGCTGCCATTCGTGCTGGCCACGGCCCGGTCGCCATCGACGCCGAGCGCGCCTCGGGTTTCCGCTACGGCAACGACGCCTATCTGGTGCAGTTGCGCCGCGAGGGCTCGGGTACGTGGCTCATCGACCCGGTCCCGCTCAACGATCTGAGCAGTCTCAACGCCGCGATCGGCAGTGCGGAGTGGGTGCTGCACGCCGCGACTCAGGATCTGCCGTGCCTCAAGGCCCTCGGTCTGCGCCCGCGCAAGCTGTTCGACACCGAACTCGGCTCACGTCTCGCGGGTCTGCCACGCGTCGGCCTCGCCGCCGTCACCGAGCACTTCGTCGGTGTGACGCTCGCGAAGGAGCACTCTGCGGTCGACTGGTCGACGCGCCCGCTGCCGCACGATTGGCTCGTCTATGCGGCGCTCGACGTCGAGCGGCTCGTCGAGGTGCGTGACGCGCTCGCCGCCGACCTCGAGGCGCAGGGCAAGGCCGAGTGGGCGCGTCAGGAGTTCGAGGCACTGCTCGACTTCGAGGGCCCGGCGCCGAAGAAGGAGCCGTGGCGACGCACGTCCGGCCTGCACGCCCTGCGTGACCTGCGTCAGCTCGCCCGCGTTCGCGCCCTGTGGCAGACGCGTGAGGACATCGCGCAACGTCGCGACACGACGCCAGGGCGCGTCCTGCCCGACGCCCTCATCATCGACCTCGCACGACGCAACCCGCACGACACCTCCGGTCTCGTCGGCCCGCCCGCCATCCGCCCGCGCGTCGGTGACGGTTCCGCGCGGCGCCGCCGCCCGCGTCCTGCGCACCGGGGTCTCGCGCGCTACGGCGAGCGTTGGCTCGCGGCGCTGAAGGCCGCCGACGCCCTGCCGAACCGCGAGCTGCCGACGGCGACGCAGCGAACCTCGGCTCCCCCGCCGATCCGTGCGTGGCATGACAAGAACCCGGCAGCGGCCGGGCGTCTCGACGACGTCCGGTACGGGCTGCAGCGCTTCAGCGACGAGCGTCGCGTACCCGTCGAGAATCTCGTGACGCCCGACCTGCTGCGCCGCGTCATCTGGTCACCGCCCGCCGACACGAGCGAGGACGGCTGGCGCGCGGCGCTGAGCGCCGGCGGAGCCCGCCCATGGCAGTGCGACATCGTCGCTCCGCTGCTCGCCGAGGCGGCTCTCGACCACCCGTCGCGCTGACGCGCCGCATCCCTGCGCCCAAGTGCACCCCGGTGCATCTGGACGCAGGAGAGGTCGTGCTCGTCCACCAACGGCTGCACGTATTTCACCCCTCCTCGTACTCAGCGGTAACAAACCGCGTTAGCCTGGGCACGTCAGCTTCGTCTAGCTTCGGGAGGCATCGTGCCCCGCACGCTCCATGAGGTCGTCTTCGTCGACGGTGTTCGCACGCCGTTCGGCAAGGCCGGTGAGAAGGGCATGTACGCCCAGACCCGCGCCGACGACCTGGTCATCAAGTGCATTCGTGAACTCATGCGCCGTCAGCCGAACCTGCCGCCGGAGCGCGTCGACGAGGTCGCCATCGCGGCCACGACGCAGATCGGCGACCAGGGTCTGACGATCGGGCGCATGGCTGCTCTGTTGTCGGGCCTGCCCAAGTCGGTGCCCGGTTACGCCATCGACCGCATGTGCGCGGGCGCGATGACGGCCGTGACGACGTCCGCGTCCGGCATCGCGTTCGGCGCGTACGACGTCGTCATCGCCGGTGGTGTCGAGCACATGGGCCGTCACCCCATGGGTGAGGGCACCGACCCGAACCCGCGCATCGTCGCCGAGAAGCTCGTCGACCCGAGCGCCCTGGTCATGGGCAAGACGGCCGAGAACCTGCACGACCGTTACCCGGCGATCACGAAGGAGCGCTGCGACGCGTTCGCCGTCGCCAGCCAGAACAAGCTCGCGAAGGCGTACGCGGAGGGCAAGATCCAGCAGGATCTCGTGCCCGTCGCGACGCGCAACGTCGAGAAGGGCTGGGGCCTGGCCACGGCCGACGAGCCGCCGCGCCCCGGCACGACCGTCGAGGAACTGGCCAAGCTGAAGACGCCGTTCCGTGCGCACGGCAACGTGACGGCCGGTAACGCTGCCGGTCTCAACGACGGTGCGACGGCGTGCATCCTCGCCTCCGAGGAGAGCGCGACGGAGCTCGGCCTGCCCGTCGGCATGCGCCTGGTCGACTTCGCGTTCGTCGGCGTCGACCCCGAGGTCATGGGCATCGGCCCCGTCCCGGCCACCGAGAAGGCCCTCGCCAAGGCGGGCCTGACGATCGACGACATCGACCTGTTCGAACTCAACGAGGCCTTCGCCGTGCAGGTGCTGGCCTTCCTCGACCACTTCGGCATCGACGCCGACGACGAGCGCGTCAACGCCTACGGCGGCGCCATCGCGACGGGTCACCCGCTCGCGAGCTCCGGCGTGCGTCTCATGACGCAGCTGTCGCGCCAGTTCGCCGAGCACCCCGAGGCGCGCTACGGCGTCACCGCGATGTGCATCGGCATCGGCATGGGTGGCTGTGTCATCTGGGAGAACCCCAACCACCCTGACTACGGCAAGGAGAAGACGGCCTGATGAGCGACAACCAGACTCAGTCGAGCGCCGAGAACGCGCGCGCCGAGGTCGTCACGCACGCCCTCAGCCAGGACATCACGCTGCCGTCGACCGACGGCAAGGGCGCCGGGACGTTCGTGCTCGTCACCCTCGACAACGGCTTCGACCACACGAAGCCGAACAGCTTTGGCCCACAGGGCCTCGCGGAGCTGGAGAAGGCCGTCGACGCCGCCGCCGAGCGCGCCGCGAAGGGCGAGATCGTCGGTTTCGGTGTGACGGGCAAGCCGTTCATCATGGCCGTCGGCGCCGACCTCATGGCGTTGCCGTCGATCACCGACCGTGAGCAGGCCGTCGACATCGCCGAGCAGGGTCACCGCGTCTTCTCGAAGATCGCCGACCTCGACGTGCCGACGTTCGCGTTCGTCAACGGCGCATCGATGGGTGGTGGCGTCGAGATCGGTCTCTACTGCGACTACCGCACGATGAGCGCCGACGTGCCCGCCTACTCGCTGCCCGAGTGCTTCCTCGGCCTCGTGCCCGGCTGGGGCGGCACGTACCTGCTGCCGAACCTCATCGGCGTGGAGAACGCGCTGCAGCTCATCATCACGAACCCGCTGAGCAACAACAAGATGGCGACGGGTGCCCAGGCGTTCAAGCTGGGTGTCGCCGACGAGCTGCTCGCCCCCGTCACGTTCCTCGAGGACTCCCTCGCCTTCGCGGCCGCCGTCATCAGCGGCGAGAAGAAGGTCGAGCGCCCGGAGGTCAACAAGGACGAGGCCGCGTGGAAGGCCGCGTGCGACAAGGCCCGCGCCTTCACGATGCAGAAGACCGGTGGCGCCGCCCCCGCTCCGCTGCGCGCCATCGACCTCGTCGAGGCCGCCCGCACGAACACGCGGGCGCAGGGCTTCGCCGGTGAGGACCAGGCGCTCGGCGACCTCATCATGAGCGACGAACTGCGCGCCGGTCTGTACGCGTTCAACCTCGTCCAGAAGCGTGCGAAGCGACCCGCTGGTGCGCCGGACAAGGCGCTCGCGCGCAAGGTGACGAAGGTCGGCGTCGTCGGCGCCGGTCTCATGGCCAGCCAGATGGCGCTGCTGTTCATCCGCCGCCTCGACGTGCCCGTCATCATGACGGACCTCGACCAGGCACGCGTCGACAAGGGTGTCGGCTACGTCCACGACGAGATCGACAAGCTGCTCGCCAAGGGCCGCATCTCGCAGGACAAGGCGAACCGTCTCAAGGGCCTCATCACGGGTTCGACGAGCAAGGACGGCTTCGCGGACGCCGACTTCGTCATCGAGGCCGTCTTCGAAGAGATGGGTGTCAAGAAGAGCGTCTGGGCCGAGGTCGAGCAGATCGTCACGCCCGAGTGCGTCCTCGCGACGAACACCTCCTCGCTGTCGATCACCGAGATGGCAGCGGACCTGAAGCACCCCGAGCGGGTCGTCGGGTTCCACTTCTTCAACCCCGTCGCCGTCATGCCGCTGCTGGAGATCATCCGCGGCGAGAAGACGGACGACGCGACGCTCGCCACGGCGTTCGCCACCGGCAAGTCGCTGAAGAAGACGTGCATCCTCGTGAAGAACTCCCCCTCGTTCGTCGTGAACCGCCTCCTCGGCCGGTTCATGGGCGAGGCGGGCAAGATCGTCGATGAGGGCACGCCCGTCGAGGTCGTCGAGAAGGCGTTCGCCGGTGTCACCCCGATGCCGCCGTTCATGCTCATCTCGCTCGTCGGCCCCGCCATCGCGCTGCACAACTCGGAGACGCTGCACGGCGCCTTCCCGGAGCGCTTCTACGTCTCGCCGAACCTCGCGAAGGTCGTCGAGGAGAAGATCCCGAGCTTCTACGGCGCCGACGGCAAGCTCGACGACTCGATCTTCGAGAAGTTCAGCAAGCCGGCGGACGCGAGGGTGCTCACCGAGGAGCAGGTGCGCGAGCAGGCCCTGTCGGCACTGGCCGACGAGACCCGTCGCATGCTCGACGAGGAGGTCGTCGCGGCCCCGATGGACATCGACCTCGCGATGATCACCGGCGCCGGCTTCCCGTTCTGGAACGGTGGCGTGACGCCGCTGCTCGACCGCACCGGCATCGCCGAGAAGGTCACCGGTCAGCGCTTCCTGCCGAAGGGCGCCGCGAGCGTCGCCCGCTGATCGCGGTCCTGACGGCGGCGTGAGCCGCCCACGCGGGGCGTACCTCTTGACGGGGTGCGCCCCGCGCCCGCGTCTCGACACGCCGACCGCGATGATTCGGGGCGCTCGCGGCGGTGGCATACCATCGTTGAATCGCTGCGCATCGGCGAACCGCGACCGGCCACAGGGCCCGGTCGGCCGGCTCGCACCGGTGCGCGTGGGAATGACGGGGTGAACCGCAGTGTTCTTCCCGCCGACGCGTGACGTGCCCCCGGGTCGCGTCGCCGCTCGTCACACCTCGGCGTGATGGGTTCATCTGCACCAACTGATTCGGAGATTGTCACTGTGTCCAGCAACGCGCCCCTGAACCTTCGGATCATCGGCGGCAAGCAGCTGTCCGGGTCTATCGACGTGCGCACGAGCAAGAACGCCGCCGTCGCCTGCCTGTGCGCCGCGATGCTGAACAAGGGGCGCACGACGCTGCGCAACCTCGCGCGCATCGAAGAGGTCAACCGCATCACCGAGGTGCTCGACTCCATCGGCGTGCAGACGCGCTGGCTGCCGGGCACGAGCGACCTCGAGATCACGCCGCCCGCCAAGATCGACCTGTCGACGATCGACGAGGTCGCGGCGCGCCGCACCCGCACGATCCTCATGTTCCTCGGCCCGCTCATGCACGAGTTCGACTCGTTCGAGCTGCCCAACGCCGGCGGGTGCGACCTCGGTGCGCGCACCGTCGAGCCGCACCTGCACGCGCTGCGCGCGTTCGGCATGGAGGTCGTCGCGAAGGACGGGTACTACAACGTCGAGGTCAACAACTCGATCCGCCCGACGAAGCCGATCGTCCTCATCGAGCGCGGCGACACCGTCACCGAGAACGCCCTGTTCGCCGCAGCCCGCTACGAGGGCACGACGATCATCCGCAACGCCTCGAGCAACTACATGGTCCAGGATCTGTGCTTCTTCCTCGAGAAGCTCGGCGTGACGATCGAGGGCATCGGCACGACGACGCTCAAGATCACCGGCGTCGCCGAGATCAACGAGGACGTCGAGTACTTCCCGAGCGAGGACCCGATCGAGGCGATGAGCCTCATCGCAGCCGCCATCGTCACGAAGTCCGAGATCACGATCAAGCGCGTGCCGATCGAGTTCATGGAGATCGAACTGGCCATCCTCGAGGAGATGGGCTTCCAGTACGAGATGAGCGACGAGTACACCTCGGACAACGGCTTCACGCGCCTCGTCGACATCACGACGAAGCCGGGCCCGCTCAAGGCGCCGACGGACAAGATCCACCCGCTGCCCTTCCCCGGCCTCAACATCGACAACCTGCCGTTCTTCGCCGTCATCGCTGCGTGCGCCGAGGGCAAGACGCTCATCCACGACTGGGTGTACGAGAACCGCGCGATCTACCTCAACGAGCTGACGAAGATCGGTGCGACGGTGCACCTCATGGACCCGCACCGGGTCATGATCGAAGGCCCCGCCAAGTGGCGCGCCGCCGAGGTCATGTGCCCGCCCGCGCTGCGCCCCGGCGTCGTCATCCTGCTCGGCATGCTCGCCTGCCCCGGCACCTCGACGCTGCGCAACATCTACGTCATCAACCGTGGCTACGAGGAGCTCGACGATCGTCTCAACGCCCTCGGCGCCGACATCACGAGCTTCCAGGACTGATGCTCGACGGCTGCCTGCGCGGCATGCCACGACGAAGCCCGCCCGGTCGCGTACCGGGCGGGCTTCGTCGTGCCTGGGGCCCGTCGTTCCTCAGACCTCCAGCGTCCGCGCGATCGGCACGCCCGGTCGGTAGCAGAGGTGACGGTGGCTGGGCGCGTCGAGAACGGCGAGGTCAGCGCGCGCACCGGGGCGGATGACGCCCACGTCGTCGCGCCGCAGCGCCTGCGCGCCGCCGGCCGTCGCAGCCCACACGGCTTCGGCGGCGCTCATGCCCATCTCGCGCACGGCGAGGGCGATCATGAACGGCATCGAGTCGGAGTAGCACGTGCCCGGGTTGCAGTCGGTCGCGATGGCGACGCTGACGCCCGCGTCGATGAGGCGCCGCGCATCCGGGTAGGGCGAACGGGTCGAGAACTCGACGCCCGGCAGAAGCGTCGCGACGGTCGACGAATCGGCCAGTGCCGTAACGTCACTCGCCGACAGATAGGTGCAGTGGTCGACGCTCGCCGCACCGAGCTCGACGGCGAGTTGGACGCCCGGTCCCTCCCCGAGCTGGCCGCCGTGCACACGCAGTTCGAGCCCCGCGTCTCGGCAGGCGCTCAGGATCGTCGCGCTCTCGTCGCCGTCGAAAGCGTGCGCACTGCCCGGCTCGCAGAACACGTCGGCCCAGCGAGCGTAAGGGCGGCACGCCTCGAGCATCTCGCCGCAGACGAGGTCGACGTAGGCGGCACGATCGCTGCCGCTCGGCACGACGTGGGCACCGAGATAGGTCGTCTCCGGGGTGAGCCGGCGGGCGATGCGCAGCGCTCGTGCCTCGTCCTCGACCGTCAGCCCGTAGCCCGACTTCACCTCGACGCACGTCGTGCCCTGCGCGCGCATCTCGGCGATGCGCCGCGCGACCAGCGCGGTGAGGCGGTCGTCGTCAGCGTCGCGGGTGGCGGCCACCGTGGTGGCGATCCCGCCCCCGTCGTAGCGCTCGCCCGCCATGCGGGCGGCGAACTCGGCCGAGCGGTCGCCGTCGAAGACGAGGTGTGCGTGGCTGTCGACGAAGCCGGGCATCAGTGCGGCGCCGTCGACGTCGACGCGGCGGTCGGCGTCCGGCGCTCGGCGCGCCTCGCCGACCCAGGCGATGCGGTCGTCTTCGACGACGATCGCCGCGTCGGTGAGGAGGCCGAGCAGGCGCTCGTCCTCGCTCGCGCCAGCGCGGGCGTGCTGCGGGTCGTTCGTCACGAGTTCGGCGATGCCGGTGACGAGCGTCGTCGTCATGTCTGCCTCCAGAAGGGGTCGATGGCGTCGTGCAGGAGCCGCCCGATGCCGCCGGGCGCGAGCGTCTCTTCGAGGCGGTGGCGCCCGCCGCGCACGACGACACGTCCGTCGACGATGACGTCCGTGACGTCCTGCGCAATCGCGGCGAGCAGGATCTGGTCAGGCGAACAGCCTGCGGTGCGCAGGGATTCGGCGTTGACGACGACGAGGTCGGCGCGCGCTCCGACGACGATCTCGCCAGCGTCGGGCCAGCCGATGCCCGCGTGCCGCGTCGCCGCGGCGAGCAGGCCGCGCGGGCTCAGGCGACCGCGCTCGTTACTCGTCAGCCGCTCGTGCATCTCGAGGCCGCGGGCTTCTTCGAACATGTCGACGACGGCGTGCTGGTCGCTGCCGAGGCTGAGCCGCGCGCCCGCGTCGTGCAGTGCAACGGCCGGCCCGATGCCGTCGGCAAGGTCGCGTTCGGTCGTCGGGCAGAAGCAGGCCGTCGCGCCCGCGCGGGCGAGCGTCGAGACGTCGTCGTCGCTCAGATGCGTCGCATGGACGGCGGAGAAGCGCTCGCTCAGTGCGCCGGCTTCGTGGAGCAGACCCACGGGCGTGCGCTGATAATGGGCCAGTGCGGCGGCGTTCTCCGCAGGCTGTTCGGAGACATGGGCGTGGAGGATCTCCCCCGGCGTCGCGGCGACGACGTCCGCCAGTTCGTCCCGAGCGACAGCGCGCACCGAGTGGATGGCCGCGCCGACCACGGTGTTCTCGTCACTGAGTGCGTCCTCGCGCAACTGCGCGTGACGCCGCGCCCAGGCGTCGACGGAGCCGTCGCTGAAGCGCTGCTGCTCAGCGCTCACCGCGGCGTGGCCATCGGTGTCGAGGCCTCCGTGGAGGTAACACGTGTCGAGCAGCGTGAGCCGGATGCCGGCCTCGCGGGCCGCTTGACGCAGCGCAGAACCCATGGCGTTCGGGTCGTCGTAGGGCGTGCCGTCGGGGCGGTGGTGGACGTAGTGAAACTCCCCCACCGCCGTGACGCCGGCCAGCGCCATCTCGGCGTACACGGCGCGCGCCAGTGCGAGGTATGTCGACGGATCGAGCTGCGCCGCAACGCGGTACATACGTTCACGCCACGTCCAGAACGTGCCACCGTCGTCATGCGTGCGCCCGCGCAATGCGCGGTGGAACGCATGGCTGTGGCAGTTCGCGAAACCGGGCAGTGCGACCCCGTCGAGCCTGATCACGTCGTCCGAGGATGCGTCGTCAGAGGAAACGCCACTCGGCGCCCCACCCGTCGATCCACCCGACAGCCCATCTCTCGGTGACGCATTCGCCGTCACCTCGACCCATCGCCCGTCCTCCTCGACGAGTCGGACGTCGCGCGCGAGGCCGTCGGGCAGGTGCGCGAACGGCACGTGGTAGATGGTCATGACGCGAGATCCTCGAGCACGCGGACGAGTGCGTCGACGCCGCGCAGGCAGTCATCGGTCTGCGCGAACTCCTCGGGCGAGTGCGACGTGCCCGTCGGGTTGCGCACGAACAACATGACGCTGGGGATGCCGTGGTTGGCGAGGATGCCGGCGTCGTGGCCGGCACCGGTGCCGAGCATCGGCACACCCTCACCGAGCGTGCGGTGCACGCGCGCGACGAGGTCGGCGTCGAACGGGGTCGTCGGCGTCCATGACTCCTCCCGCCATTCGCCACCGAGTTCCGCTGCGCGACCTGCGATCTCGTCGATCGCTGCGCGCACGTCGTCCTCGCAGACGCCGCGTGCGTCGACCCACGCCGTCACGTGGGAGGCGATGGCGTTGATGCCGCCGGGCGTGACGTCGAGCTTTCCGACGGTCGCGACGACGCGGCGCGCGGCACCGTCGTCACGCGAGGTGGCCGCCGCCCGCACCAGCTCGATGAACCGGGCGGCCTTGACCAGCGCGTCGTCGCGGTCGCCGAGCGCCGTCGTCCCGGCGTGGTCGGCGCGCCCGGGCAGGTCGGCGCGAAACCGTCCGTGCGGCCAGATGTCGGTGCCGACCGCGACGGCGGCGCCGAACGGATCGCCCGCCGCGTCACGGGGCAGGTCGACGAGGGCCCGCCCCTGTTCGACGTGCACCTCGACGAAGCACGCGAGGCGCGTGAGGGCCGCGTCGTCCCGCCCGAGATCCGACGGCTCACGCCCAGCGCGCTCCCACGCCTGTGCCATCGTGACACCGTCGGTGTCGCGCAGGCCGAGGGCGCGCTCGGCCGTCAGCGCTCCGGTGATGAGGCGCGAGCCCGCGCAGGCGACGCCGAAGCGCGCGCCCTCCTCGTCGACGAAGTTGACGACACCGATCGGGCGCGCGGGCGCGAACCCCGACTCCTTGAGTCGGCGCACCGCGAGCAACGACGAGACGACGCCCAGGGGTCCGTCGAACGCCCCGCCGTCGGGCACCGAGTCAAGGTGCGATCCGGTGGCGATGCCAGGCGTCCGATCCGGCTCGCCCCACCACGCCCACTGGTTGCCTGCGCGATCCTCGACGACGTCGAGACCGAGCGCTTCACACTCGCCGTCGAACCATTCGCGGAGCGTGGAATCCTCACGGCTCCAGGCGAATCGGCGGTATCCGCCACTGTGCTTGTCGCGCCCCACCGGGGCGAGGTCGGCCCACAGGCCCTCGAACGTGCGCTCGGTCATCGAAACCCTCCGGGTCCTCGTCGTCATCGGACATGTCCGGCTCGGAAGCGGGGAGGGGCATGCCGAGCACGCCACGCCCCCGCGTCCGACGTCGTGCCGCTCAGCCCTCGCTCATCGGGATGCGTACACCGCGCTCGGCGGCGATGTTCTCGGCGATGTCGTAGCCGGCGTCGACGTGGCGGATGACACCCATGCCGGGGTCGTTCGTCAGCACGCGCGCGAGCTTCTGCGCGGCCAGCGGCGTGCCGTCCGCGACGGAGACCTGGCCCGCGTGCATGGAGCGTCCGATGCCGACGCCGCCGCCGTGGTGGAGCGAGACCCAGCTCGCGCCGCTCGCGGTGTTGACGAGGGCGTTGAGCAGCGGCCAGTCGGCGATGGCGTCGGAACCGTCCTGCATCGCCTCCGTCTCGCGGTACGGCGAGGCGACAGAACCGCAGTCGAGGTGGTCGCGCCCGATGACGATGGGGGCGCTCACCTCGCCGTTCGCGACCATGTCGTTGAAGCGCAGACCGGCCTTGTCGCGTTCGCCGTAGCCGAGCCAGCAGATGCGTGCGGGCAGACCCTCGAAGTGCACCTTCTCGCGGGCTCCCTTGATCCAACGGTGCAGGCGCTCGTTGTCGGGGAACAGGTCGAGCACCGCCTCGTCCGTCGCGTAGATGTCCTTCGGGTCGCCCGACAGCGCCACCCAGCGGAACGGGCCCTTGCCCTCGCAGAACAGCGGACGGATGTACTTCGGCACGAAGCCCTCGAACTCGAATGCGCGGTCGTAGCCGCCCTGGCGGGCCTCGTCGCGGATCGAGTTGCCGTAGTCGAACACCTCGACGCCCTTGTCCTGGAACCCGACCATCGCCTCGACGTGACGCGCCATCGACTCCTGCGCTCGCTCGGTGAACTCCTCGGGCTTCTTCGCGGCGTATTCGAACCAGTCGGCGACGTCGATGCCGATCGGTAGGTAGCTCAGCGGGTCGTGCGCGCTCGTCTGGTCGGTGACGATGTCGATCGGCACGTCGCGGCGCAGCAGCTCCGGGAAGACCTCGGCGGCGTTGCCGACGACGCCGATCGACACGGCTTTCTTCGCGTTCTTCGCAGCGACGGCGCGGTCGATGGCGTCGTCCAGATCGTCGGCGATCTCGTCGAGATAGCCGTGCTCGACGCGGCGGTGCAGACGCGCCGGGTCGACGTCGACGATGAGGCACGTGCCACCGTTCAGCGTGACGGCGAGGGGCTGGGCGCCGCCCATGCCGCCGCAGCCGCCGGTGAGCGTCAGCGTGCCCGCGAGGGTGCCGCCGAACGTGCGCTCGGCGATCGCCGCGAAGCACTCGTACGTGCCCTGCAGGATGCCCTGGGTGCCGATGTAGATCCACGACCCGGCCGTCATCTGGCCGTACATCGTGAGACCCATCTGCTCGAGGCGGCGGAACTCGGGCCACGTCGCCCAGTCGCCGACGAGGTTCGAGTTCGCGATGAGCACGCGCGGCGCCCACTCGTGCGTCTGCATGACGCCGACGGGCCGGCCCGATTGCACGAGCATCGTCTCGTCGGCCTTCAAAGTCTCGAGTGTGCGCACCATCGCGTCGAAGCTGCGCCAGTCACGTGCGGCGCGGCCGGTGCCGCCGTAGACGACGAGGTCGTCGGGGCGCTCGGCGACCTCCGGGTCGAGGTTGTTCATGAGCATGCGCAAGGGGGCCTCGGTGGCCCAGCTGCGAGCGTTCAACTGGGTGCCGCGGGGTGCGCGGACGGGACGGGCGCCTTCCATGGGGTGCTCCTCGGTCAGGTTCGGCGGAACTGCGGGTGGGTCGATGCGGAGGGTGGAGGGACGATCGACCGCGGGTGTGCGTGAGCAACCGTCCAGGACGCGTCAGTCGAGCGAGCCCGCGGCGCGGGCGGCGGCGTCACGGACGGCGCCACTCTTGACGAGCGCGACGGCGCGTTCGATCTCCGGCGAGAGGTAGCGATCCCGCCCCGGCATGCCGGCGGTCTGGCCGGCCTCGTCCGTCAGCGCGGCGATGACGGCGGCCGCGACCGGCCCGGGCGTCAGCGGTGCGCGCAGCTGGATGCCGCGCGTCGCCGTCAGCGTCTCGATGGCGAGGACGCGGGCGAGACCGTCGACGGCCCGACGCAGCTTGCGGGCGCCGGCCCAGCCCATCGAGACGTGATCCTCCTGCATCGCGCTGCTCGGGATCGAGTCGACGCTCGCGGGGCTCGCGAGCCGCTTGAGTTCGCTGACGATGCCCGCGGCCGTGTACTGCGCGATCATGAGGCCCGAGTCGGTGCCCGGGTCGTCGGCGAGGAACGGCGGCAGGCCGTGGTTGCGGGCGACGTCGAGGAAGCGGTCGGTGCGGCGCTCGCTCATCGACGCTACGTCGGCGATGACGATGGCGAGGAAGTCGAGGACGTACGCGACGGGTGCTCCGTGGAAGTTGCCGTTCGACTCGACGCGGCCGTCGAGCGTCACGACGGGGTTGTCGACGGCGGCCGCGAGCTCGCGGGTCGCCACGGTCGTCGCGTGCTCGAGGGTGTCGCGGGCCGCGCCGATGACCTGCGGCGAGCAGCGCAGCGAGTAGGCGTCCTGCACGCGGGTGCAGGCGCCCGGTTCACGGTGGGATTCGCGGATGCCGCTGCCCGCGAGCACCTTGCGCAAGTTCGCCGCCGAGAGCGCCTGGCCGGGGTGCGGGCGCAGCTGCTGCAGGTCGTCGGCGAAGACGGCGTCCGAGCCGAGCAGGCCCTCGACGCTGAGGCCGGCGGCGACGTCGGCGCTCGTCAAGAGCATGCGTAGATCGGCGATTGCGAGGCACAGCATGCCGAGCATGCCGTCGGTGCCGTTGATGAGCGCCAGGCCCTCCTTCTCCTGCAGCTGGACGGGCTCGATGCCGGCGGCGCGCAGCGCGTTCTCGGCGTTCGTCAAGTGGCCGGCGGCGTCGACCACCTCGTCCTCGCCCATGAGCGCGAGCGCGCAGTGCGCGAGCGGCGCGAGATCGCCGGAGCAACCGAGCGAGCCGTACTCGCGCACGACCGGGGTGATGCCGGCGTTGAGCATCGCGACGTACGCGTCGAGCGTCTCGGGACGGATGCCGGCGCGCCCGGTCGCGAGCGTCGAGATGCGCAGGAGCATGAGCGCGCGCACGACCTCGCGCTCGACCGGTTCACCGCTGCCCGCGGCGTGCGAGGCGACGAGGCTGCGCTGCAGCTGCTGACGCTTCTCGAGCGGGATGTGCTGCGTCGCGAGCGCACCGAAACCGGTCGAGATGCCGTAGCGCGGCACCGGGTCGTTGGCGAGGGCGTCGATGATCGCGCGGCTCTTCGCGACCTCCGCGCGACTCGCCTCGCTGAGCACGATGCGCGCGTCATGGCGGGCGACGGCAACGACGTCGTCGATGTTGAGGGCGCCGATGCCGACCTCGACCTCGCAGGCAGCGCTCATGTCAGGGGGCGTGACGTCGGCGCCGGGCGTCGCGGCGGGGTCGTGATGGTGCTGAGGCGTCGAGGCGTTCGTCATGACACCACCTTCGCCCGTGACCACACTCGTGAGTGACCCAGGACGCGCTTTTTGTCTCGGGTACGAGACACTGGGCGCATGTCGTCGTCCGTCCCCGCCGCCGAGCACGTCCTCGCGCTGTTGCAGCGCATCGCCGCGCGCCCCTCGCCCGCACCGGCGGCGGCTCTCGCCCGCGAGCTCGACCTGCCCCGCTCATCCGTCTACAAGCTGCTCGGTGTGCTGCGCGCCGCAGGGTTCGTCACGCATGACGAGGGGACACGACGCTGGGGGTTGGGGCCGGCCGCGCACGAACTCGGCTCGGCCTACCGGCGTCAGGCGCCGCTGCAGCGCGCCGCGCAGAGCATCGTCACCGACCTCGCGGAGCGGACGGGGGCCTGCGCGCACCTGGCCGTCCTGCACGGGCGCGACGTCGTGTACGTGCTCGAGGAGCGACCGCTCGGGGTGCCGCCACTCGTCACCGACGTCGGCGTGCGGCTGCCCGCGACCGTGACGGCGAGTGGCCTTGCGATTCTCGCGGCCCTGCCCGCTGCGCAGGTGCGTGCGCTGTTTCCGCGCAGCGACGACCTCGTCCGACGCCGTGAGAGCGGCAATGCGCCGGGGACGCTCAAGGAGCTGCGCTCACAACTCACGCAGGTGCGCCAACGCGGCCATGCCTGGGAGAACGGCTCGGTGACGGAGGGCTTCGCGTCCGTGGGGTGCGCGGTACTCGACCACAACGAGCTGCCGGCCGCGAGCCTCGCGGTGACGTGGGACGAGGGGCGTCTCGCGCGCCACGGTGAGGATCCGGCCGAGCGACACGATCGGTTCGTCGCGGCGTGTCGAGCGAGCGCGCAGGCCCTCACTCGCCGATTGAACGGGTGAATGATTGCGGGGCTGAACGGCGCGAGGCCCCCGTGGAGGTGAACTCCAGGGGGGCCTCGGCCGAACGGCGCGCTGCTCAGGAGCGCCCGTCATCCTTGGCGTGCTTGCCGCCGCGCCACGGGCCCGTCGTGCGACGGATGCGGTAGTCGATGCGGTTGTCGACGCGGTGGTCGACCTGGCGGCCGAAGTGCTCGTCGAAGTTCGACTGCAACTCTTGACGCACGTACTCGACGCGACCGAGGAACTCCTTCTCCTCACGACGGCGGTAGTCGTAGCGCACCGCCTTGAACGTCGCGACGCACATGAGCACGAGCACGACGCTGAACGGCAATGCCGTCGCGAGAGACGCCGCCTGCAGCGCCTTGAGCCCGCCGGCGAGGAGCAGGCCGATGGCGATGGCACCTTCCATGAGGGCCCACAGCACACGCGACCACGTCGGCGGGTTGGGGTGACCCCCGGAGGCGAGCATGTCGACGACGAGTGAACCCGAGTCGGAGGAGGTGATGAAGAAGACGGCGACGAGCAGGATCGCGATGACGGACAGCACCTGCCCGAGCGGCATGTCCTGCAGCACCGTGAACAGCACCTTCTCCGCGACGACACCGTCGGTCTTGTCGACGAGACCGCCGTCGCCGAAGAGCTGACGGTGGATGCCGGCGCCGCCCATGACGGCGAACCAGACGAACCCGACGAGCGTGGGCACGAGAAGCGTGCCGGCGATGAACTCGCGGATCGTCCGCCCGCGGGAGATGCGGGCGATGAAGACGCCGACGAACG
The DNA here is from genome assembly GCF_044878485.1 of Dermacoccus sp. BD5. Lineage (NCBI taxonomy): Bacteria > Bacillati > Actinomycetota > Actinomycetes > Micrococcales > Dermacoccaceae > Dermacoccus > Dermacoccus sp. BD5. The sequence goes on from NZ_JANJER010000001.1 coordinate 33,880, forward strand.
GCGCCCAGCTGATCCACCACCCCCAGTAGAAGATCGTCCACGCAGAGTTCCAGTCAGCGCCCTTCTCCCCCGTGTAGGCACCGACGTCGAAGGTCATGCCGAGCACGTTGGCGAGGTAGGCACCGAGCGCCTCGGTGAGGTTCTGGAACAGGAACAGCGTCGGGCCGAGCAGCAGCACCGAGATGAGCAGCAGACCGGCGAGGCTGAGGTTGATGTTCGACAGCCACTTGATCCCCTTGCCGAGGCCGGAGACACACGACAGCGTCGACAGGAACGTGATGCACACGATGAGGATGACGAGGGTCGTGTTGTCCGTGCTGTCGAGGATGCCGATGGACTTCAGACCGGAGGCGATCTGCTGCACGCCGAGACCCAGCGATGTCGCGACACCGAACACGGTGCCGAAGATGGCCAGGATGTCGACGAGGTCGCCCATCCAACCCTTGACGCGCTCGCCCAGGATCGGCTCGAGAGCCCACCGGATCGAGATGGGGCGGCCGCGACGGTGGATCGCGTACGCGAGGGCCAGCCCGATGACGGCGTAGATCGCCCACGGGTGCAGACCCCAGTGGACGAAGGTCTGCGCCATCGCGAGCTGTGAACGCTCGGCCTCGCCTTCGGGCCAGCCGGGCTTCGGCATCGTCGTCGCGTAGGTGAGTGGCTCACCGACGCCGTAGAAGACCAGGCCGATGCCCATGCCCGCGGCGAACAGCATGGCGAACCAGGAGAAGACCCCGAACTCGGGCTTCTCGTCGTCGTTGCCGAGCTTGATCGAGCCGTAGCGGCTGAGACCCATGAAGGCGGCGAAGGCGATGAACCCGCCGATGACGAGCATGTAGTACCAGCCGAAGTTCGTGACGATCCATGACTGCATGTTCGTCAGCACCTCACCGGTGCCGTCGGGGAAGGCGACGCCGAGCACGGCCACCGCGAGGATGACGATGAGTGCCGGCCAGAAGACGCGTGGCGCGACTCCGCCCTTGCCGAGGCGCACGCCCTGGCGTCGCAACTTCTCTGCGATGACCTCGTCGTCGTCGTCCTCGGCGATCTGCGCGGCGTCAAACAGATCGGAGGGCAGAGGGTCCGACGACTCGCTCTCGTGGCGCGCCGCTTCCTCGGGCGTCTGCGCGGCTGTGGTTTTCGTCTCCGGCGCAGCGCCGTCGTCGGTGATCGCCGTTGCCGGGGTGGCGCCCGGCGGGCCGTCGGCCTTCGGTTCTTCGTCTTGCATGCGATGTCCTCCCTGGTGTCCATCGTGTGGTCGGAAGTCACGACTCTTCCGGATCGCAGACCACATCTCAAGTTGTTACTGGCCCGTACTCGGTTGGATCTCCTCGCGATCGAGTTCGGTCCGCAGGGGTCTGCCGCGACCGTGCGTGCTGGACGATGCCGCCTACCGACCGAACACCGCTGATGGCCGCGATGCCGAATGAGCACCCCGGACGCCCGGCTGTGGCACGATGCGGGAACCCGTTTCGTCTCCCGTCTCACGTGAGGACCGCTGCTCATGACCAAGGCAACCTCACATCTCGCGTCGCGGCCCGTCGCCCTGGCCCACCGCGGTTTCTCCGGTGGCACCTCGCATGCCCTGGAGAACTCGATGGCGGCGTTCCGCGCTGCCGCCGAGCTCGGCTACCGGTGGGTCGAGACCGACGTGCACGCGACCGTCGAAGGGGTGCTCGTCGCCTTCCACGACACGACCCTCGACCGCACGAGCGACGGGGCCGGCACGATCGCGCACCTGCCGTGGGAGGTGGTCGCACGGGCGCGCATCGCCGGGCACGAGCCGATCCCGCGACTCGAGGAATTGCTGACGCAACTGCCGCAGGTATGCGTCAACATCGACGTGAAATCGGCCGGGGCGGTCACACCGCTCATCGAGTGCATCGAACGGTGCGGCGCGCACGATCGCGTCCGCATCGCCTCCTTCTCCGACGCGCGGCGCCGAGCCGTCCTCGCCGGCCTGACGCGACCGGTCCGTTCATCGCCAGGGCAGTCGCGCACCATCGCGCTGTGGCTCGCGGCGCACCTGCCGGTGCTCGGTTCGCCCCTCGTCGCGCGCCTTGCGCACGGCATCGACGCCGTGCAGATCCCCGAACGTCAGGGCCGCCTGCGCGTGCTGACGCCAAGACTCCTGCGCGCCCTGCACGGCGCCGGGCTCGACGTCCACGTGTGGACGGTCAACGAACGCGCCGACATGGAGCGTCTGCTCGACCTCGGCGTCGACGGCCTCATCACCGACCGCGCCGACGTGCTCAAGGACGTCCTCGTCGAACGGGGTGAATGGGGCTGAGCAGAGCGGCTCGACGGGCGATCGCTTGGTTTCGTCAGCCTGCAGCGCGGACCTCGTCTTTGATGGCGTGACCGTGCAGAGGCCAGGTGCGGTGTGCTGGACGCACGTGGTTGGGGGTGCGCCGAAGTGGCGAGGCGCGATCGCTGAGCCGCGACCGTCGAGAATCGTTGACACGGCGGGTATCCGGCGAAAGTATCTTTACGTCAAGATACTTTCACCGGAAGGCGCCTCATGCTCACGTTGCATCATGTCCAGGTCTCGATGCCCGAGGGTCGCGAGGACGACGCCCGAGGTTTCTACCGCGATGCCCTCGGCCTCGACGAGGTCGCCAAACCCGGCGCGCTCGCACAGCGCGGCGGCGCGTGGTTCCGCGCGTTCGCTGACGACGGCGCCGTCGCGGCCGAGATCCACGTCGGGATCGACGAACCGTTCGTCCCCGCCAAGAGGGCCCACCCCGCCCTCGTCGTCGAATCGACAGCTGCCCTGGAGGCCCTTGCCGCGCGCATCGAGGGCGCCGGTTTCGACGTTAACTGGGCCGAGCGCCACACCCTCGACGGCTACGAACGCTTCCACTGCCGCGACGCGTTCGGCAACCGCGTCGAGGTGCTGACGCCCAAGCTCTGACGGCTCGCGAGCGCGATGCGTCAGTCGTGCGACGGCTCGGGCGCATGCCCGAGGGAACGGTTGATCTCGGCGATCAACCGGCGTCCGTGCACACCCCACGCGTGCCGCTCGTCGGCACTCGCGCGCGTCAGGGCGCGCTGCCACGTGAAGACGCGCCCGACCCGGGCAATGAGCAGGGCGTCGTCGACGGCGGCGCTCAGCGCAGTGCTCGAGACGACGTCGCTCCACACGCTGAGGTAGGCGCGCAGGATGCGCTCACGGGCTGCGCGGGCGGCGTCGTCGTCGAGGCCCTCGCCGATGCGCTCGAGCGGGACGAGCAGCGAGCACAGCGGGTTGCCGACGCTCGCGTCGCCCCAGTCGAAGATGCGCGCGTCGTGAGCGCCCGCCGAGGTGCCGTCGGCAAAGACGTTGCCGGCGTGCAGGTCGTCGTGCTGAATGGTCAGCGGCAACCCGACGGCGTCGAGCCGCTGCGCGGCGCGGCGCACCTCACGTGTCGTGTCGGGTTTGAGCCCAAGGCGTTGCCACCGGCGAGCCGATTCGCGCGGCGACATGTCGGGCACGCCCGCGTCGCGCAGTTGATCGACGACCCGCGTCGACGAGCGTTGCAGTCGCGCGTAGCGTCGCACCACGGACGACATGAGGCTGACGGCGTCGTCGTCACGCTGGACGTCACGCAGCACCGGGCCCTGATCGGGCATGAGCAGCCAGCCGCGCTCGGGGTCGTCGGCCCACACGACCGGAACCGCGTCGGGCGTGACGGAACGCAACGCGCGCAGGATGGCGGCCTCGGGGCTCATCTCCGGGCTCGTCGCCTTGAACCACACGCGCCCTTGATCGGTCGTCTCGGCGACGAGCACCGTCGACCAGGGACGCACCCGCGGCTGCAACGGCGTCGTCGGCACACGTTCGAGACCGCGCCGCGCGAGGGCCGTGTCCATCCAGCGCACAGCCTCCCAGCGCCACGTCTCACTGCTCCAGATCGCGCTCGCGGGCGCGACCTGATCAGAGCCGGGGAGAACAGGAAGATCGGGTGACTTCACCACGTCGTTCGACCGCTCAGTGGATGTCGGCGTGAGCGGCGACCGGCATGGCGTCCCCGAGATCACCCGTCGCACCGGCATCACGTCCCGCGGCCTGCGTGCCTGCGTCACCGTCGCGGGTGCCTGCACCGCCGCCAGGCGCGTGTGCACCACCGTCGTACGCATCGGCGCGCGTGAGTGCTGCGTCGTCGCGCCCGAGAGCGTCGACGATGTCGGCGACCGTCAGCCCCACGGTCGCGAGCACCTCGCCGCGCGAGGCGTGGACGAGGAACTCCTTGGGAATGCCGAACGTGTCGAGCGGCGTGCGCACACCGGCTTCACGCAGGCGTCGCGCGACGGCGCTGCCGACGCCCGCCTCGACGAGGTTGTCCTCGATGACGACGACCCGGCCCGCGGCGCGGGCGAGGTCGACGAGTTCGTCGGCCACCGGGTAGGTCCAGCGCGGGTCGATGACCTGGACGCGACGGCCCTGATCGGTGAGCAGATCGGCGACGCCGAGTGCCGTCGAGACCATCGACCCGACACCGACGACCAGCACGTCCACGCCGTCTCCGCCGTCGGGTTCACGCATGACGTCGAGGCGACCGAGACGTCTCTCGGCGACGAGCGGGTCGGCGACGTCGCCCTTGGGGAAGCGGATGACGCTCGGCGCGTCGTCGATGTCGACGGCCTCGCGCAGCAGTTCGCGCACCTGTGCGCCGTCGCGCGGGGCGGCGAGGTGCAGGCCGGGCACGATCGAGCAGATCGACATGTCCCACATGCCGTTGTGCGAGGCGCCGTCGGAGCCGGTGACGCCGGCACGGTCGAGCACGAACGTCACGCCCTGACGGTGCAGTGCGGTGTCCATGAGCAGCTGGTCGAACGCGCGGTTGAGGAACGTCGCATAGACGGCGACGACGGGGTGCAGGCCGCCGTACGACAACCCAGACGCCATCGTGACGGCGTGCTGCTCGGCGATGCCGACGTCGAACACGCGCTCGGGGTACTTCTTCGCGAACCCGTCGAGCCCGACGGGGATGAGCATGGCAGCCGTGATGGCGACGATGTCGTCGCGCTCGGCGCCGAGGGCGACCATCTCATCGCTGAACTCGTCGGTCCAGATGCGGCCACTCACCTCGAACGGCAGGCCCGTCTCGGGGTTGAACTTGCCGATGCCGTGCCACTGGTCGGCCTCGTCGGAGAACGCGGGCTCGTAGCCGCGGCCCTTCTGCGTGATGACGTGCACGAGGGTCGGCCGGCCGTAGTCGCGAGCGCGGCGCAGCGCGGCCTCGACCGCCGCCTCGTCATGTCCGTCGATCGGGCCGAGGTACTTGATGCCGAGGCTCTCGAAGACGCCCGTGTCGGGGTAGACGATGTCCTTGAGACCACGCTTCACGCCGTGCAGCGCCTCGTACATCTTCGTCCCGACCTTCGGCGTCGCCTGCAGGCGGTTCTTGCCCCAGTCGAGCACCTGGTCGTAGGTGTGCATCGTGCGCATCGTCGCGAGGTGGTGCGCCATCCCGCCGATCGTCGGGGCATAGGAGCGCTCGTTGTCGTTGAGGACGATGACGAGCGGCAGGTCGGCGTCGGCGGAGATGTTGTTGAGCGCCTCCCACGCCATGCCGCCGGTCAGGGCGCCGTCACCGATGACGGCGACGGTGTGACGGTCGCTCTCACCCTTGAGGCGGCGCGCCTTGGCGATGCCCTCGGCCCAGCTCAGCGACGTCGAGGCGTGCGAGTTCTCGACGACGTCGTGCTCGGACTCCTCGCGGCTCGGGTAACCCGACAATCCGCCGGATTTCTTGAGCTTGCTGAAGTCGTGACGCCCCGTCAGCAGCTTGTGGACGTAACTCTGGTGGCCGGTGTCGAAGACGAACGTGTCCTTCGGCGAGTCGAAGACGCGGTGCATCGCGATGCTCAACTCGACGACACCCAGGTTGGGGCCCAGGTGCCCGCCCGTCTTGGAGACGGATTCTACGAGGAACTGACGGATCTCGGCGGCGAGCGCGTCGAGCTCCTCGGCGGGGATTCGCTTGAGATCGTCCGGACCCGAGATGGTTTCCAGCAGCGTCACGTCTCACTCAGCCTTTCGAAAGTGCAGTCTCCTGAGTCTAGGTCGTCGACCGCGCAGCCGCCATGCGGGCGGGGGCACCCTCCCGTCGCGCCCCCGTCGGAGCCGGTAGCGCCGTCGGAGATCAAAGGCCGGGACTCTGCCCGCCCACGCACCCGCCCCGAACGCCGGCGCATCACAGCCGAGGGACGAACGTCTTGCCGCGCATCGCCTCGTGCACGAGACGGACGGCGCGCGCCGTGGCACGCAACCGCAGCCCCTCCGCGGACAGGTGCTCCATCACCTGCGGCACCGCGCGCGGTGGCAGCTCGTCAGCGAGGTCGACGCGGATGCGGCGATATGACTCGCGCATCGCGCCGAGTTGAGCGTCGACATGCCACGTCGCTACCCAAGCGAGCGCCACCGGGTGACGGCGCCATGCGTCGTAGGCCCGAAAATCCGAGGGGCACTGATCGAGCAGCCACTGCGTCGCCGCCTCCTGCCACCCCGGTACACCCGGCGGCGGCACACCTCTCGGCCAGCCCGGAGGGCCGGTGTTCACCTCGTCCGACATGACCCCAGCGTACCCCATTGTTCGAACACGTGTTCTATTCTATGACCGCCCCACGAGACCCGCAGACCGGCGCGAGACACGCCCCCGAAGCCGGGTGCTCTGTGGCATGCTGAGCCCGTCACACGGGAGCCCGAGGCGCGGGCTGAGAGGGCATCGCCATGCCGACCGTCCAACCTGATGCGGTTCATGCCGCCGTAGGGAGTGTTCGATCCTGGCTACCCTGACGCCTGCCCCTTCCCCTGCCCACGACGATGCGCCGCGCCTGACGCCGGCCGCCGCCACCCCAGAACGGCGCGAGGCCCGCCGCAGCGCCCTCGTCGGAAATTTCGTCGACCAGTTCGACATCTTCCTGCCCGTCATTGCGCTGGGTGGGGTGCTGTCGACGCGTTCGACGATTCCCGACGGCCCCGTCTTCGCCGCGACACTCCTGGGCCGCCCCCTCGGGGCGTTCGCCCTCGGCACCCTGGCCGATCGTCGCGGACGAGCCCGCGTGTCACGCGGCGCACTGCTCGGCCTGAGCGTGTGCACCGGCCTCATGGTGACGCTCCCCCTGCACACCTCGACGTGGGCCGTGGCCGCTCTCCTGGCGTTGCGCTTCGCCGCCGGATTCTTCCTCGGCGGGCAGTACTCCGCGGCCATCCCCCGCGCCCTCGCGCTCACAGAGCCGCAACGACGCGGCCACCTGAGCGGCCTCGTCATGGCGATGTCACCCCTCGCGAACGCCACCATCGCTGCCGCCACGATGATGCTGACGGCCTCACTCGGCGGCGCGTACACCACGTGGGGGTGGCGCCTGCTGTTCGTCGTCGGCGCACTCCTGCCGTTGATCCTGGCCCTCACCGCGAGGTCAGCGCACGCCGGGCCGGCAGGTCACAGCCACTCTCCCCACGAATCCGACAATCGCGATCCCGCCGCGCACGACGCGACCGACGACGAGGAAGAGCGCGTGACGGGCCGTGTCGTGGCCGCATTGTTCACCCTCATGACGGGGCTGTGGTTGTTCACGATGATGGGGGTCTCGGTGCTGACGAGTTCGCTGCGCCCGCACTTCTCCCCCCATGACGTCGGGCTCGTCATGCTCGTCGCGACGGCCGTCAGTGCGCCGACGATGGCCGCGGCGGGTGCCGTCTCGACGCGTGTGGGCCGTTCACGCTTCTTCATGGCGTTCGGAGCACTGGCCTGCATCGCCGCCCCCGCCGCCTATCTCGTGGCAATGCATGCCGCGTCATCGGGCAGCATCGTCGCCACGACGATCGCCGTCGCGACCGTCCAGATCGTCACCGTCTCCGCCTACGGCCCGGTCGGCGCCTACCTCGCCGAACACTTCCCCGAGTCGCGACGTTCGCGCGGTTACGGCAGCGTCTATTCGGCGTCGATCGTGCTGCCCGGCCTGTACCCGTTCTGGCTGCCCACCGTGACGCAGTGGCTCGGCCGTTCGGCCGTCGTCCCGCTCGTGCTTTGCGTCGCGGGCCTCCTCGTCACTCATGCCCCCGCGTGGATACGCGGAAGTAACGTTGGTGGTTACGAGAAAGTAAGTTGAGTGGGTGAAATCAGCTCGAACCGGTGGCGACGCCGTGATGATCTTGTTAACGTCGTGACTCGGTTCACATCGACTATCGAAGGATGAGCATGTTCACCACACGCCGTACCGCCAAGATCGCCCTCGTCGCCACCGCCGTGGCCGGCACCGTCACGATGGCTGCGCCCGGCGCGCAGGCCGCGACGAGCGACACGACGAAGGACACCATCTGGAACCTCGGCTACGACACGTCGGCGACGACGACGATCAAGAAGTCCGGGCAGTCCTCGACGACGACCGGCTTCACCTTCTCCACCCTCCACGTCGAGAAGGGTGACCTGAGCTCCGACATCATGCTCAAGGACTTCAAGATGCCGGTGAAGCTCGGCAAGCTGCAGATCGCCATCGCGACGATCTCGCAGGAACCCGTCGGCAAGGCCGTCGGAACGATCGACCCGAACACGCACAAGATCGTGCAGACCCAGAAGGTCAACCTCCACATCAAGGATGTCTCGGCCACGGGTAAGGGCCTCATCAACCTCGTCGGCAAGAACTGCCGCACGAGCAGCCCCATCACGCTGACCGTGACGGGCAAGCAGGGTGGCTTGTTCGACCCGATCAACCTCTCGGGCACGTTCACCATCCCGAACTTCGCCAACTGCGGCCTGTCCACGAGCCTCGTCAACAGCCAGGTGGCCGGCCCCGGCAACACGATCAACATGACGCTGACGCCGCACGGCTGATCGCGACCGGCCTCACACGCATCATCTCGGCCGCCGGTACCCCACGGGTGCTGGCGGCCGACGCGTGTCGACTGACGGCAACCGCCACCCGCCCCGATAGCCGCTCGAGCATCACGCACCTGCACGACGAATGTGCGGCACATGCTTCGCGCAGACGCGTAATCGTCGAGCAGCTGATGGCCGGCGCGGTTCACCCAGCGGTTGCAACCTCCGTCACCGTCGTCACCCGACGAAGTTGTAGTGCCACCACTCGGGGTTGGACCCGCGCCGATCCATGTAGTCGGGGCGGTCGAATCCGCAGCGCTTGGAGTTGGCCGTCAGCCACACGTCGTGAGAACGCCCGAAGTACAGAGGCGAGTTGATCGCGTTCGTGCGGGCGATGCCGAAGTCGATCGTGTTGCCCAACCCGTGGTTCGAGGTGCCGGGGACGGCCGCGCGGGGGTAGCCGAGAGTGCGGTAGAGCAGCTGCTGACGGCTCAGGGTGCGGTAGGCCTCGGTGATCGTCAGCGCCACACCGAAACGAGCCTTGAAAGCCGCGGCCAGTCCGAGATATCCGACGGCCGCCGCGCGCGAGAGATACCGCGGCTCGTGCGGCAGGTTGCTGACGTTGACGCTCCAGCTCGGCAGTCGCGTGACGGCCGACATCGGCAGACGGCCGTTCACCGCGCGCGCCGTCGTCGCGACGAGGACTGCGGACGTCACCCACCGCCCCTTGAACGCACCCTCGGCGATGCGGAACCACAGGCCGCTCGCGTCGTAAGAGCCTGTCAGCGTCGTGGTGCTCGCCAGCGTCCCGACGATCCGGGCGCGCGGTTCCAGCGTGGGCTGATCGCGCACGTTGACGCGGTAGGAAAGCGTCGCGGTCGTCCGTCGCACGAGGACCGACGTTGCCCCCGCACGGGCCACCTGCCTCGACGCAGGAACCGCTGCGAAAGCCTGCGGCGTCCCGTCGATCACGAGGGCCGTCGTCGCCGCAGCGAGGCCGGCGTGTCGAAGTGCGCCACGTCGCGTCAGTGTCTGCATCGCAGAATTCCCCCGTCACTCGTCGGCGCGCTGCCCGCCCCGCCATCTGCCTCTTGAGTGTGACACACATCACCGCGGCGCGGGAGATCGTGCGTCACGCCCGTGAACAGGGGCGCTGCGGCAGCACCGGTGCGGCCACCGCCTCGAGACACAGCCCCACCCGGGGGCACCCACGCGTCGTGTCGTCCGCGCGAGAATGGGCCCATGACTTCTTTCGACGCCTGGCTCGAAGCCGCTTCCATCGATGACTCTGTGCGCGAACTGCGCCCCGATTACCGTGCCGTTCTCGTCGTCGCGCGGGGCCTGCACGGCGGTGCGTCGAACGAGGAGAGCGAGACGCTGCTGTTCGCCGCCGAGGAGCACGTACGCGGCATGCTCGAGCACACCCCTCCCGAGGAACTGCCGCACATCGCGGCCTGGCGCGATGCGTACCGCGCGTTCGGCGCGAAACCGCAGCGCACACGCAACTCGGCGGAGGCGCTGCTGCGCCGAGCCGACGCCCTCCCCCGCGTCAACGCGCTGACGGATGCCTACAACGCGGTGTCCGTGCGTCACCAGACGCCCCTCGGCGGTGAGGATCTCGACGCCTACGACGGTGCGCTGCGCCTCACGCGCGCCACCGGCGACGAGGAGTTCTCGACGATGTCCTCGGGCGCCGAGACGATCGAGCACCCCGACGCCGGCGAAGTCGTCTGGCGGGACGACGCCGGCGTCACCTGCCGCCGTTGGAATTGGCGTCAGTGCTATCGCACGCGTCTGACGTACGACACGACGAACGCGATCTTTATCTGCGATGTCCTCGACGTCGAGCCCGGCGACGGCGAGCAGCGCGCTACCGAGGTGCGCGACGCCCTGTGCGAGGCGCTCGAGGCCGTCAGCCCCGGAGTGACGCTGACGAGTCGCATCCTCTGATCCATCGGCGGCGCCGATGGTGCCCGGGTTTCGCGACATCGGTGCCCCGTTTCCCGGGCAACATCGGGGCGGGCGACGTCACGTCGCGCGCCTGCCGACTCACTCGAACTGCCGAATAACGCCCAAGAGTCGCCTCTCACCTCTACCGTGATTCACATCACGATGACATGAGGTGACGCATGCCGAACATGGCCGACCCGATCTGGACGCACGCGACGGGCGCACCGGAGCGCCCCGCGCTTCGCAGCCCGAGCACGACCTGGAACTACGCCACGCTGCGGGACAAGGTGGCCGCGTTCGCGGGGCATCTACGTGACCGCGGCATCAGCCAGGGCGACCGAGTCCTGCTCATCGCCCCCTCCGTTCCGGAGTTCGCCGTCGCCTACTACGCCGCGCAGGCCGTCGGGGCGATTGTGGTGACTCTCAACACGATGTCCACTCCCGCAGAGATCGAATACGTGGCGACGGACTCGGGCGCTCGGCACATCGTCGCGTGGCACGCGAGCGCCGTGGCTGGCGAACGCGTCGCGAGCAAGCTGACGATGGACCTCGTCATCCTCGATGCCGGCGCCGGCGCCGCCACGCGGGCTCCGCTCGACGAGCCGGTCGAGCGCGCTGACGACGACACGGCCATCCTGCTGTACACCTCCGGCACGACCGGCCGCCCCAAGGGGGTGCAGCTGACGGTGGCGAACCTGTTCGCTGTGGCGAGCGCGTTCATCACGCAGCTGAACTTCGCATCGACGGAGAAGTTCGGTACCGCGCTCCCCCTGTTCCACGTCTTCGGTCAGTGCGTGTGCATGAACACCGTCATGCTGGCCGGCGGGTCGTTCTCGGTGCTCTCTCCCTTCGAACCACGCGCGATGTTGGCGATGATCCGCGACCACGAGATCGACGTCGTCGCGGGTGTGCCGACGATGTGGAACTACCTCGTCCACGTCGAGGGCGACTTCGGACCGAAGGACTGCCCCGACCTGCGCCTCGCGGCCTCCGGCGGTGCGAGCCTGCCCGTCGAGGTCATCGCCGCCTTCGAGCGTCGCTTCGCCTGCACCATCCTCGAGGGGTACGGCCTGACGGAGACGACGGGCGCCGCGAGCTACCACCGCGACGGCATCGAGCAGCGCGCCGGCACCGTCGGCGTCGCGCTGCCCGACACCGAGATCGTCATCGAGAGCCTCGACGGGCGCCGCGCGCCCGTCGGTGAGGTCGGACAGGTGCTCGTCAAGGGCCCGACGGTCATGAAGGGGTACTGGAACAACGAGGCGGCCACCGCCGCGGATCTGAGCGACGGTTGGCTGCGCACCGGCGACCTGGGCCGTCTCGATGGGGACGGCTACCTGGCGATCGTCGACCGGGCGAAGGACCTCATCATCCGCGGTGGGTACAACGTCTACCCCCGCGAGGTCGAGGAGGTGCTCTACAGCCACCCCGACGTCGTCGAGGCAGCCGTCATCGGCGTGCCGGACGAGCGCTACGGCGAGGAGGTCGCAGCCGTCGTCGTCCTGGCGCCGGGGCGCGAACTGAGCGCCGACGAGCTGCGCGCGTGGCTCAAGGAGCAGCTGTCCGCGTACAAGGTGCCCCACCTCATCCGCTTCGACGACGCACTGCCCAAGGGCGCCACCGGAAAGATCCTCAAGCGCGCCATCGAATGGACCACCGACGAAGGAGCAACACCATGACGCAGGTCCAGACCGTCACAGGCCCCATCGACGTCGAGCAGATGGGTGCGACTCTCGTCCACGAGCACATCTTCGTGATGAACGAGGAATACCGTCTCAACTACGCCGAGTGGGACGAGCATGCCCAGATCGCCGATGCCGTCGAGCAGCTGACGCAGCTCGAGGGGCTCGGCATCGACACGATCATGGATCCCACCGTGCTGGGGCTCGGGCGCTACATCCCGCGAGTGCAGCGCATCGCGCAGCAGGTGAAGCTGAACATCCTCGTTGCGACGGGCGTCTACACCTACAACGAGGTGCCGTTCCAGTTCCACCACAGCGGGCCGGGGCTGTTGTTCGACCAGCCCGAGCCGATGGTGCAGCTCTTCCTGAAGGACCTCAACGACGGCATCGCGGACACCGGAGTGCGTGCCGCATTCCTCAAGTGCGCCATCGAGGAGCAGGGCCTGACGCCCGGCGTCGAACGCGTCATGCGTGCCGTCGGCGCGACGAGCGCGCAGAGTGGCGCGCCGATCACGGTGCACACGCACGCCGCGAGCGAATCGGGGCTCGTCGCGCAACGCGTGCTGGCAGAGGAAGGCGCCGACCTGAGCCGGGTCATCATCGGTCACAGCGGCGACTCGACGGACCTCGACTACCTGTGCCGCCTCGCCGACGCAGGCAGCTACCTCGGCATGGACCGCTTCGGCCTCGACGTGTTGCTGCCCTTCGAAGAACGCGTCGACACCGTCGCGGAATTGTGCCGACGTGGGTACACCGAGCGCGTCGTCCTCGCGCATGACGCGTCGTGTTCCATCGACTGGTTTCCCGCCGAGGCACGCAAGGCGGCCGCGCCGAACTGGAACTACCGCCACATCAGCGAGGACGTCCTGCCGGCCCTGCGTGAGCGCGGCGTCGAGGATGCTCAGATCACGACGATGCTCGTCGACAACCCGCGCCGCCACTTCGGCGGCTGACCCTGGCGCCGAGCACTCCGGCACCTGTGTCCGCACGAAACCCGCCCGAAGGTTGAGGTGATTCGCGCCTCATGGAGCGCGAATCACCTCAACCTCCCGCGCCGCCGAGGGGCCCGCGGCCTCAGACGGACGCAGCGTCGGCGAGTCGTTCGTAGCCGTAGAAGTCGCGCTGGCGTTCGTTCACCCAGACGCGAGGCCCGTCGGGGGCGCTGATGAGCGCGGTGCGCCCATAGGTCTCGTCGACGATCTCGACTTCCACCCCGGCCTCGCGACACAGGCGCTCGAGATCGTCGAGCGCGTCGATCTGGAACGACAGTGCGGCACCGCCCTCCCCCTCGTGGACGAGCACCTCGCCGCCGCCCACCGCGGCCAGAACGTCATGCGCGGCTTCGAGATCGGGGACGACGACCTGCTACGCGCAGGAGCCGACCGGCGCCTCGTCGGAGGCGGCATGCACGCCCAGCAACCCACCGCCCGGCATCTCGAACTCGGCGTACTCGGGCGAGGTCACGACCGGGTCGCCTCCCAAGGCCCGCGCCAGGTCACTCCGTCGCTGGACATCCCCGGTGAACACGATCTGCCTCACCGCCACGCGCTGCATGCCCTGCTTTTCATCGCTTCTCCTCGAGGTAGTCGCTCATGACGCGCTCGACGAAGGCGGACAGGCTCAGCCCCTCGTCGATGCTGCGGTGCTTGATCTCTCGAACCAGGTCGGCAGGTAGGTAGACGTTGAACTGTGTCTTCTTCAGACGACCCTCGACCATCACCCCTCCTCGTTAGCTTGCCAGCAATGCAGCATGGACGACGACGTTACCGAGTCAGAAGCAGGAAGTTGCTTGACACGACGACGCGGCCCGGCTCCCCGAAGGGGAACCGGGCCGTCGCTCGTGCTGGTGGGTCAGATCGCTCAGGCGGCGTTCTTCACCAGGTTGCGCAGCACGTACTGCAGGATGCCGTCGTTGCGGTAGTAGTCGGCCTCACCGGGGGTGTCGATGCGAACGACCGCGTCGAACTCGATCGGCTCGGAGCCGTCCTTCGTGGCGACGACCTTGACCGTCTTCGGCGTCGTGCCCTCATTGAGCGCCTCGATGCCGGTGATCTCGAACGTCTCGGTGCCGTCGAGGCCCAGGTCGTCCGCGGTCTTGCCGGCCGGGAACTGCAGCGGCAGCACACCCATTCCGATGAGGTTCGAGCGGTGGATGCGCTCGAACGACTCGGCGATGACGGCCTTGACGCCGAGTAGACGCGTGCCCTTGGCAGCCCAGTCGCGCGAGCTACCCGAGCCGTACTCCTTGCCACCGAGGACGACGAGCGGAACGCCGGCCTCCTGGTAGGCCTCGGACGCCTCGAAGATCGTCGTCTGCTCACCACCGTTGAGGAAGTTGCGCGTGAAGCCGCCCTCGACGCCGTCGAGGAGCTGGTTCTTCAGACGGATGTTCGCGAACGTACCGCGCACCATGACCTCGTGGTTGCCGCGACGCGAGCCGTAGGAGTTGAAGTCCTTGCGCTCGACACCACGCTCGGCGAGGTACTTGCCCGCCGGGCTGTCGGCCTTGATGTTGCCGGCCGGGCTGATGTGGTCGGTCGTGACGGAGTCGCCGAGCTTGGCGAGCACGCGAGCGCCCTTGATGTCGGTGACCGGCGTCGTCTCCATCTTCATGCCGTCGAAGTAGTTCGGCTTGCGCACGTACGTCGACTTCTCGTCCCAGGCGAAGGTCTTGCCCTCGGGCGTCTGCAGGCTCTGCCAACGCTCGTCACCGGCGAAGACGTCGGCGTACTCCTTCGTGAACAGGTCCTTCTTGATCGCGCCCTTGATCGCGGCGTCGACCTCCTCGGCGGACGGCCAGATGTCCTTGAGGAACACGTCGTTGCCGTCGTCGTCCTTGCCGATGGCGTCGTTCTCGAAGTCGAAGTCCATCGTGCCTGCCAGCGCATAGGCGATGACGAGCGGCGGGGAGGCGAGGTAGTTCATCTTGACGTCGGGGCTGATGCGGCCCTCGAAGTTGCGGTTACCCGACAGGACGGCCGTCGCGGTGATGTCGTTCGCGTTGATCGCGTCCGAGATCTCCTGCTCGAGCGGACCCGAGTTACCGATGCAGGTGGCGCAGCCGTAACCGACGAGGTAGAAGCCGACCTTCTCGAGGCTCTCCCACAGACCGGCGGCGTCGTAGTACGCCGTGACGACCTTCGAACCAGGCGCCATCGACGTCTTGACCCACGGCTTGCGCGTCAGGCCCTTGTCGGCGGCCTTCTTCGCGAGCAGACCGGCGGCCATCATGACCGAAGGGTTCGACGTGTTGGTGCACGACGTGATCGAGGCGATTGCCACGTGACCGTGGTCGAGCGTGAACGAGCGACCGTCGTTCATCTTCACCTCGACCGGCTTCGAGACACGGCCCTCGGCCGACGGCACCGCGGCCTCGACGGGCGTGACGGGCGTGGAGTTGTCAGCCTGCTCGTCGCTGCCCGGCTGCACCGGGTCGGAGGCCGGGAACGTCGTGCCCTCGACGCCGTTGCCCTCGACACCCGAGGTGTAGCTCGGCAGCTGCTCGCGGAAAGTCTTCTTCGACTCGGACAGGATGATGCGGTCCTGCGGGCGCTTCGGGCCGGCGATCGACGGGACGACCTCGCCGAGGTCGAGCTCGAGGTACTCGGAGAAACGGGGCTCGTTGCTCGGGTCGTGCCACAGGCCCTGCTCCTTGGCGTAGGCCTCGACGAGAGCGACCTGCTCGTCGTCACGGCCCGTCAGGCGCAGGTAGTCGAGCGTGACGTCGTCGATCGGGAAGATCGCACACGTCGAACCGAACTCGGGGCTCATGTTGCCGATCGTCGCGCGGTTGGCGAGCGGAACCTCGGCGACACCGTCGCCGTAGAACTCGACGAACTTACCGACGACGCCGTGCTTGCGCAGCATCTCGGTGATCGTGAGGACGACGTCCGTGGCTGTGACGCCCGGCTTCGTCGAGCCCGTCAGCTTGAAGCCGACGACGCGCGGGATGAGCATGGAGACGGGCTGGCCGAGCATGGCCGCCTCGGCCTCGATGCCGCCCACGCCCCAGCCGAGCACGCCGAGGCCGTTGACCATCGTCGTGTGCGAGTCGGTGCCGACGCAGCTGTCGGGGTAGGCCTTGCCCTCGCGCACCATGACGGTGCGGGCGAGGCGCTCGATGTTGACCTGGTGGACGATGCCCGTGTCCGGCGGGACGACCGCGAACTCGTTGAACGCCGTCTGGCCCCAGCGCAGGAACTGGTATCGCTCCTCATTGCGCTGGTACTCGATCTCGATGTTCTTCTCGAACGCCTGCGGGTTGCCGAAGTCCTCGATGATGACGGAGTGGTCGATGACCATCTCGGCCGGGGCGAGGGGGTTGATCTTCGCCGGGTCGCCGCCGAGGTCGCCGACGGCCTCACGCATCGTGGCGAGGTCGACGACACAGGGAACACCGGTGAAGTCCTGCATGATCACGCGCGCCGGCGTGAACTGGATCTCGGTGTCGGGGTCGGCGTTCTCGTCCCAGTTGCCCAGAGCAGCGATCTGCTCCTTCGTGACGTTCGCGCCGTCCTCGGTGCGCAGCAGGTTCTCGAGGAGAACCTTGAGGCTGTACGGGAGGTTCTTGCTGCCCTCGACCGTGTTGATGCGGTAGATCTCGTAGCTGTTCGAGCCAACCTCAAGGCTGCCCTTTGCTCCGAAGCTGTCCGTGCTCTGACTCACGCCGACTCCTTCGTCTGTTGCCTGGGCACGCACCCCTCGGGCACGCGTCCGCGTCATTTATCTTGACGTCAAGATAATCAAATCACACGCCGGGAACGGGCCTCAGCAAAGGCATGCCTAACTTCGACAGCCCGTCGTGACGCCGCTCTCACGATCGATCGTAGGCCGATCCGACGCGCCTGTCTGCCCGTGCGCACACTTGGTCGCGCCTGTTCCTGCTCACTGCGTGCGCGCCGAAGAACGGCTGACGATCAACCCCGCGGACGCAGCGTCGCGATGCACTCGACGTGCTGCGTCATCGGGAACGCGTCGAAGCCGCGCAGGTTCGTCAGCTCGTACCCGTGCGACACGAAGTAGCCGAGGTCGCGCGCGAGTGCTGCCGGGTCGCACGCCACGTACGTGACGACGCGCGGTGCGAGGCCGACGATCGTCGCGACGACATCGCGTCCGGCACCGGCGCGCGGTGGGTCGAGGACGACGACGTCGGCGCGCTCCAGCGGCAGGCGCGCCTTCTCCACGGGTGAGGTGACGAGGTCGACGTGGCGCGCACCGCCCATGTTGGTGCGCGCGTGGTCGACTGCGTCCGCGTCGGCTTCGACACCGACGACGCGCCCGTCAGGCCCGACGAGGTCGGCGAGCGCCCGCGTGAACAGGCCGACACCGCAGTACAGATCGAGGGCGCTCTCCCCCGGCTGCGGGTCGGTCTCGTCGATGACGGCGTCGAGGAACGTCGCCGCGGCGCCCGGGTGGACCTGCCAGAAACCGCGGGCACTGACGTCGAACTCCGCACTGCCGTGCGCCGATTCGACGACCTCGCGGACGGTCGGCGTCGTCTCACCCTTCGGCTGAGGCAGTTCGATGCCGATGATGTCGTCGCCGACACTCGGGCGCACCAGGTCGAACCCGGTGACGCCGGCGTCGAAGCGTTCGTGCAGGGCGGGTGTGAACCCGGCATCGGCGATGAGGCAGTCGTCGATCACGACGAGGCGGTGCGAGCGGTGCTCACGCAGTCCGGCCACGCCACCGTCGACGGCGAGTTCGAGGCGGGTGCGCCAGCGCAGACCTTCGGCTATCGGGCCGTCACCGGGCAGGGCCTCGACGGTGAAGTCGGGGAAGCGTGCGTCGACATCGAGCTTCGCGATGCGGGCGAGCTGTTCGCGCACGACGTCGGCCTTGAGGCGGCGCTGCGCGTCGAGACTCGCGTGCTGCCAGTCGCAGCCCCCACACAGGCCCGGCCCGGAGAACGAGCACGGCGGCGTCACCCGATCCGGTGAGGCGCCGAGGATCTCGATGGCGTCGGCGCGCAGGAACTTGGACTCGCTCGTGCCGTCCGTGATGCGCGCGACGACGCGCTCCCCCGGCAGCGCGTGACGCACGAACACGACGCGCCCGTCGTGACGCGCGACGCAGTGACCACCGTGCGCGACGTTCTCGACGTCGAGCTCGAGGCGCTGCCCCTCCATCGCAGTGCCCTTGCGGGTGCGTCGACGGTTCTGCGCGCTGCGGCGCCCGGGTGCGGTGCGAGAGGTTGCCATACGCCCCAGGGTTCCTGTCGTCGCCGCGAAACGCAACGAAGGTGGGCTTGGCTCGGATGGACACGGCTTCGATAAGGTCGAAGCGTGCACTACGTCATCATGGGTTGCGGTCGCGTCGGCTCCTACCTCGCGCGCAACCTCCAGGACGCCGGCCACTCCGTCGCCGTCGTCGACCGCGACGAGGCGGCGTTCCGTCGCCTGCCGAGCTCGTTCGAGGGCAGGCGTGTCGTCGGCATCGGTTTCGACCGCGACACCCTCGTCGCCGCGGGCATCGAGCAGGCGTATGCGTTCGCCGCCGTGTCCAGCGGCGACAACTCGAACATCCTCGCCGCACGCGTCGCGCGCGAGACGTACGGCGTCGACCACGTCGTCGCCCGTATCTACGACCCGGGCCGCGCCGAGATCTACGAGCGCCTCGGCATCCCCACCGTCGCGACGGTGCGCTGGGCCGCCGACCAGGTGATGCGGCGGCTCGTACCGCAGCAGGCCGTCACGGTCCACCAGGACCGTACGGGCAGCGTCAGCATCGTCGACATGCCCGTGGACGCCGCGTGGATCGGAACCCGCTACCGCGACCTCGAAGCCGCGACGGGCACGCGCGTCGCGTACGTCGCGCGCACCGGCACGGCGCTGTTGCCACGCGAGGATCTCGTGCATCAGGACGGCGACACCGTGCATCTCGTCCTCGCCACCCGCGACGTCGAGCGTGTCGAGGCCGTGCTCGCGGCACCGCCGTCGAGCATCACGGGTGTGCGCCCTGCGTCGTCAGGAACCGCGTCCTCCGGACATGCAGAAGCGTCCAACCCGACGACCCGCCGGCCCTGAGTCGACCCGCCGCCCGTCCGATCCGAACCGAAAGGCCCAGCATGCGCGTCGTCCTCGTCGGAGCAGGCAGCGTCGGACGTTCCATCGCCCGCGAACTACTGCTCAACGACCACCAGGTGCTACTCATCGACAAGTACGCTCGCGAGTCCCGCGTGCAGTCGATTCCGGAGGCCACCTGGCTGCTCGCCGACGCGTGCGAGGTCACGACGCTGCACGAGGCCCAGCTCGAGGCAGCCGACGTCGTGGTCTGCGCGACCGGTGACGACAAGGTCAATCTCGTCGTCTCTCTGCTCGCCAAGACCGAGTTCGGCGTGCCGCGCACCGTCGCACGCGTCAACAACCCGAAGAACGAGTGGATGTTCGACGACGGCTGGGGCGTCGACGTCGCCGTCTCGACGCCGCGGCTCATGACGGCGCTCGTCGAGGAGGCCGTCAGCGTCGGTGACCTCGTGCGCCTGTTCGAGTTCCAGCAGGGCAAAGCGACGATGGTCGAGCTGACGCTGCCCGCTCACGCGCCGTTCGTCGGCAGCCGCGTCGACGAGGTGCACCTGCCCGCCGACTGCGTGCTCGTCGGCATCATCCGCGACCAGCTGCCCATCGCACCGAGCCCGCACGACACCCTGCATGCCCTCGACGAACTGCTGTTCCTCGCGACCCCGTCGGCCGAGCGCGAGCTCGCGGCGACGCTGACGGGCCGGCGCCCCGAGGAGATCTCGACCGTGCACTCCGACCCGCAGGCCTGAGGCCGCTCTGGGCTCGCGTCAGCGACCCTCGTCGGTCTCGACGGGCCCGCTGTGCTGCCCGCGCCCGAGGTTCTCACCGCAGGGGATGTTCTCGGCGCGCGCGTTGTTCTCGGCGCGCGCGTTGTTCTCGGCGCGCGCGTTGTTCTCGGCGCGCGCGTTGTTCTCGACGAGCCCCGTGTGCTCGGCGTGTTCAAGGCGCTCGTGGCCCTCGGGGTCGTCGTGCAGCAGCGGGTCGTGCGACTCGAGCGGCGTCTCACCCTTGACGAGCAGCAGCACCATGAGCCCGAGCGCCGCGAGGTACAGCGGCCATCCGAGCACGATCTTGCAGACGCCGAGCGCGGTGACGTCGTCGGCGAGGTACAGCGGCACCATGACGGCGAGACGGATGGCGAACAGCGCGGCGAACACCCACGTCAGGCGCGTGCAGACGCGCACCATCGAGTGGCTGCGCTGCCATGCCGTCGGGTCGTCCTTGAGGTTCGGGTCGCCCCCCGCGACGATGAAGCCCACGAGCGGCCAGCGCACGGCGATCGACAGCACGCTGATCGCGAGCATGACGCCGCCCTGGATGAGCCCCGGCAGGAACACGTCGGAGGCGTGCCCGGAGCGCTTCGCGAGGAACGCCGCGAGGGCCGTCGCGAACGCCGCCATGAGCACGAACCTCAGCGTCTGACGCTGCACGAGACGCAGCAGCGCGGCGAGGACGAGAACGGCGCCGGCGGCCAGCAACGCGGCGTTGAGGTTCTTCGTCGCCGTCCACACGATGACGAAGGCGACGGTCGGCAGCGCGGCCTCATAGGAACCGCGCCAGCCGCCCATCGCGGTTGACAACCGCTCGCGGATGACGGCCTCGACGGTGTTCGGTGCGTTCACGGCTGCTCCTCGGTGCGTGGGCTCGGCACCAGTTCGTACGCGGGGTTGAAGATGGCAGGCCGGGTGCGGTGCGTCGCGGCGAGACCGCGCGCCCGCACGACGACACCGGGCTCGATGCCGCCGATGTGGCGTCGCCCCAACCACACGAGCGCGACCTCGTCGCCGTCCGCCTCACGGACCTGGGCGACGACGGCGGGCACGTGACCGTCCGCGGCTCGCTCGTCGACGGAGGCGATGACGCCCTCGACGACGCGCGGTGTGCGCACCGGCGCGAGGCCCGGCATCGACGCCGGTTCGCGTTCCGGTGGCGAGTCGAGGCGGTGCGAGCCTCGCCGGCGCTCGACGCGGCGTCGCAACCCGGTGGGCGCGACGCGTCGCGCGAGCCACGGACGCATCAGCGGGTCTCCGCGATCTCCGGGCCGCGCTCGAGGGGGCCGACGGTGGGGGCGTCGGTGTGCTGTTCGTGCTCCTGCGCGCTTGCCTGAGCCTGCGCCATGAGCTCGGGCGGCAACGTCAGTTCGAGCAGTTCGCGCGGGGCGCGCGGGTCGGAACCACGGTGCACGACCACGGTGCGGACGAACTCCATCGCGCGGGCTGCGGCGCCGTCGTCAGTGGCTGCGTCACCGGAGAGGACGGCGCGCAGGAACCAGCGCGGGCCGTCGACGCCGACGAACCGAGCCGGCGAGAACGTCGTGCGTCCGTCGGGTCCCTGGCTGGGCATCCGCACGTGCAGTTCCGTGCCGAGCGGTCCGTCGACCTCCTCGGCCGTGCCTCCGCCGGCGACGATCGCCTCGGCGATCTCGCGCCGGATGCCGTACCAGACGCCCGTCGTCTTGGGCGCGGCGAACACCTGCAGCTGCACCGCGGACGTGCCGGCCTCGCCGAAGACGGCCGTCATGCCCGTGAGGGTCTGGGACGTCTCGTCGACGTCGAGGCGCAGCTCGATGTCCGCGGTCGGCACGAGGCGCAGCGAACCGAAGTCCATCTCATCGCGCGTCGGGGCCGAGGCGGAGTCGTAGGGGCCGTCGCTCAGGTCGACCTCCTCCCGCGGACGCAGCTTCGAACGGCGTCGGCGCGCAGCCTCGTCGTCCTCGGCGCTCGGCTCGTCGAGGTCGACAGCGTCGGCATCGAGGTCGCCGGCGTCGAGGTCATCAACGTCCGTGGAAGCGTCGTCGGCGGGCGTGGTCGGTTCGACCTCTTCGCTCGTCGCAGCGTCCTGCGCCGCGTCGGCGCCCTTCTTGCGTCGTCCGAAAACGGCCATGTTCACTTTCCCTCTCGCTGGGGCGCGCGCCCCGTGTCGAAACCACCGCTGGAGCCGTGGCCGGATTCACCGCGTTGCGTGCTCGTCAGCGATTCGACGTGCTCGAACACCACGGGCTCGACGCGCTGGATGACGAGCTGGGCGATGCGATCGCCGCGTGAGATCGTGAAGGACTCGCGCGCGTCGGTGTTGATGAGGTTGACCTGGATCTCGCCGCGATACCCCGAGTCGACGACGCCCGGTGCGTTGAGCACCGTGATGCCGTGGCGCGCCGCGAGCCCCGAGCGGGGGTGCACGAAACCGGCCCAGCCAGGCGGCAGTGCGAGCGCGACGCCCGTCGGGACGAGCGCACGGTGGCCGGGCGCGAGCGTCAGGCCGATGCGGGCACGCAGGTCGGCGCCCGCATCGCCGTCGTAGGCGTAGGCGAGCGGCTCGAGACCGGCGTCGAGCTGGAGCACCTCGACGTGCAGGGCTTCGGCGGCACGCATCCTCAGGCGCAGTCGCTGCAGACCGGCAGGCCGCCGTCTTCCTCGGCGAGCTGGCTGCGGTGGTGGACGAGGAAGCACTTGCTGCAGGTGAACTCGTCGGCCTGACGCGGCAGGACTCGGACGGACAGCTCTTCGCCGGACAGGTCGGCTCCCGGCAGCTCGAAGCCTTCGGCGTGCTCGGTCTCGTCGACGTCGACGCTGCCGGACGACTTGTCGGTTCGCCGGGACTTCAGCTCCTCGATCGAATCCTCGTTGACGTCGTCGTCGTTCTTGCGGGGGGCATCGTAATCAGTTGCCATCAGTGTTCTTTCTTCGCTACGTGCGTGATGGTGGGCGAAGCGCCCCCATCACTTGATTCCCCGCTGTAACGCGCGGCTGAGCCATTTTGTGCCCGCATACTAACGCGCCGCGGGGAAAAGGCAACCGCGAAGCGCCTCGTGAATCTTCGGGGTCGACGCGACGGCCATGGTCTTACCCGCGGGTAGCCCGGGCATGCCGCTCATGAGAGCGCCCGCCTCGGTTGCGATGACCTGGCCTGCGGCCTGATCCCAGGCGTTGATCCCCGACTCGTAGTACGCGTCGAGAATGCCCTCCGCGACGAAGCACAGGTCGATGGCGGCCGCGCCGGCGCGACGCACGTCACGCACCCGCGGCAGCAGCGATGCGAGCATCTGCCCCTGCTCGCGGCGTTTGTCGGCCTCGTAGCCGAACCCTGTGCCGACGAGGGCAAGCTCGAGCCGCTTGCACCCGCTGACGGCGAGCGGGCGTCGCCGTCCCGCCCGGTCGACGACCTCGGCGCCCTGGCCGTGGCCCGCGACGTACGTGCGATCCAGCTCCGGAGCCGCGACGGCGCCCGCGACCGGCAGCCACGCGCCCTCGCGGGCGGTGTCGCCGACGCACACGGCGACGGAGACGGCGTAGAACGGGTGGCCGTAGAGGTAGTTGACGGTGCCGTCGATCGGGTCGATGACCCACGTCAGCCCGGACGTGCCGGCGCTCGCTCCGTCCTCCTCACCGAGGATGGCGTCGTCGGGGCGCGCCGCGGCGATGCGCGCGCGCAGCACTTCTTCGCTGCGACGGTCCATGACGGTGACGACGTCGACCTCGCTCGACTTCGTGTCGGCGACGCCGAGCGCGTCGGGGCGTTCGTCGACGATGAGCTCGCCCGCCTCGCGCGCGAGGTCGAACGCGAGATCGCGCAACACGCGCACCGTCGCGTCATCCGGCACGAGGTGCGTCAGCGCGCCGAGGCCGTGCCCGCCGGCCTGTTCGCTCACCGCGTCAGTCCCGGCCGCACAGCGCCGGCTTCGCGGCGCGCAGGTTGGGGCAGCAGCCGGGTTCGCAGACGCTGGGTCGCGCCTCGCCGGGCCACGCGGGGTGCTCGGGCGATTCGCCGCGTGTCTCCGCGGCGCGTTCCTCGAGCAGGTCGACGAGGCCATGGACGAACTCGGGGTCGACGCCGACCGTCGGCACGCGACGCATCGTCAGCCCCAGGCGCTCGGCGGTCTCGGCGGCCTCGGTGTCGAGGTCGAACGCGACCTCCATGTGGTCGGAGACGAACCCGATCGGCGCGACGACGACGTGCGTCACACCGCGCTCGGCGAGGTTCTCGAGGTGGTCGTTGATGTCCGGTTCGAGCCACGGCTGCGACGGCGGGCCCGAACGCGAGCAGTACACGAGCGCACCTTCGAGCTCGCGTGACAGCGTCGCGTTGGCCTCCGAGAGGATCGCCGCGCCCAGCTCGTCGTGCTGCTGCCAGTACAGGTTGCCGTCGCCGTCACCGGGGCCGGAGGTGTCGTCCATCGCGAGCGGTATCGAGTGGGTGACGAACACGACCTGCACCTGCTCGTCGGGAACGCCCGCGAACTCACGCAGGGCGTCCGTCACGAGGCGCGTGTTGGTGCGCGCGAAGCTCGGGTGCGTCGCGAACTGACGCACCTTGTCGATGCTCAAGGCGCCCTCGGGGACGCTGCCGTCCTCGGACAGCTCGTGCGAGGCCGCCGCGAGATCCTCGCGGTACTGACGGCACGAACTGTAGGAGGAGTAGGCGCTCGTCGTCAGCGTGACGACGCGGCGCGCGCCGCCGGCGTACGCCTCGCGCAGCGTGTCGGCGAGGAACGGTTCGGAGTTGCGGTTGCCCCACACGATCGGCGTCGTGATGCCGCGACGCTCGAACTCGGCGCGCAGCGCCGCGATGAGGGCACGGTTCTGATCGTTGATGGGGCTGCGCCCACCCATGATCTCGTAGTGGTGCGCGACGTCGGCGAGCCGCTCGTCGGGGATGCCGCGCCCGGCCGTCACGCGGCGCAGGAACGGCATGATCTCGTCGGCCTTCTCGGGGCCGCCGAACGAGGCGAGCAGCACCGCGTCGTAGGGCTCGAGGGCGTTCGCTTCGGTCATGGGCGATCTCCTGTTCGAAGGGGCTGCGGCGCGTTGAGGTCGAGGATGACGGCCACGATGCGCAGCACGAAGACGATGACGACGCAGCACCACAGTACGGGCACGCTGTAGTGGTGGCTCTCGTGGGCCACGACGACGAGGGACGAACCGAGCAGCGCCGGCACCGCGTACAACTCGCGGCGCAGCACCTCGGGGACCTGGCCAACGATGACGTCACGCATGAGCCCGCCGCCGACGGCCGTCAGCACGCCGACGAAGATCGACGTCGTCGCACCCATCCCGTACGACAGCGCCTTGATCGATCCGGCGACGCAGAACAGGGCGAGACCCGCGGCGTCGAGGATGCGCACGAGGCGCGCGATGCGGCTCACCTCGGGGTGCAGGACGAACGCACAGATGCCGGCGAGCAGGCAGACGCCCATGAGGCGCCAGTCGCTGACGCCGACGGGCGGCGTCTGGCCGATGAGCAGGTCGCGCAGCACCCCACCGCCGAGGCCTGACATGCCGGCGAGGACGATGACGCCGAGTACGTCGAGGCGTTTGCGCACCCCGACGAGCCCGCCCGACAGGGCGAAGACGAAGACGCCGACGAGGTCGAGGACGAGCTGCAACGAGTGGCTTTGCGTGAGCACCATGGCAGGCGACACGCTACCGCGGGCGGGGCGGCCTCCCGGAATCGTTCGTGGGAGCATGGCAGGGTAACGCCCAAGGTCTGGTTACGGATGGAGTTCGTCGTGCAGGAATTGCGTTTGGTGGGGGTCGCGGAAGACGGGGCGAACCTCCTGCTCGCCGACGGTGACGGCGGGCGCTTCACCCTCGCCATCACCGACGAGTTGCGCACGACGATCCGGCGCGATCGTCGTGAGCCGGCCAGCGCCGACCGCCAGGCCAAGCAGGAGAACCCGCTGCGTCCGCGCGACGTGCAGGGCCTCATTCGCGGCGGCGTGCCGCTCGAGGAGATCGCCGAGCGCGCCGGCTGGTCGCTCGAGAAGGTGCAGCGCTACGAGGGCCCGATCCGCGCCGAGCGCGACTACGTTTCCGAACTTGCCCAGAGGGTGCAACTGTTCGGTCGCGGTGAGACGACGACGCTGCGCGAGCGCGCTGACCGCCGTCTCGCCGAACGCGGCGTCGAGGCCGAGCGCGTCGTGTGGGACAGCTGGAAGAACGACGACACGCACTGGACCGTCATCGTGCGTTTCCCCGCAGGCGGCCGTCAGCGCGAGGCGACGTGGCTGTTCGACCCGGTCAACCGCGCGCTGCGCACCGTCGACGACGAGGCCCGCTGGCTCGGCGGCGACGAGATCGCCGCGGCCGACGAGGATTCCCCGGAGCGTCAGAAGGCCGCCGCCCGCAAGGGCGGCGCCCGCACGCACCGTGACGCGCCCGTCTACGACGTCGAGGCCGAAGGTGGCCTCGCCGAGGCCCAGGACCCGCACCTCGGTGCGCGCCTGTCACCCTCCGACCCGCGCGCCGGCGCCGGTGACCTCACCGCGTCGATGCGCGCGCGTCAGGCCAGCCGCGGCCGCGGCCGCTCGTCGTCGCAGCGTTCGAGCGGCGGCGCGGGCACGACGTCGGCGACGTCACGGGCCACCCAGTTGCCGGCGTCGATGGCACCGACCGAACGCACCGAGCGCATCGACGTGGGCACGACTCCCCCGCCGCTGCCCTCTCACCCGCGTCCCGAAGAACTCAGCGAATCCGGCGACGAGTCGCGTGAGGCGCCCGTGAATACCGCTGGGGGCGAACGTGATTCGTCGGGTCGTGACGGCGAAGCCGTCACGAGCGATGCGGTGACGACGAGTGCCGCGGGTTCTGGTGCCGACGCTCGGGGCGTGACCGGCGCGAGCGACGACGACTCGCACGCCGGCGCGCAGAGTGACGACACGAACAGCGAGACGTCGCGCCATGAAGACGTCGACGAGGCGTCCGGCAAGGCCGCGCGCGGCTCCCGTCGTCGCAAGTCGCGCCGCCCGCGCGCCCGCGTCGAACAGGCATCTGCGCGTGGCGCACTGCGCCATGACGACGACGAGCACGACGAGTCGCTCTTCGGCGAACTGCCCGGCCACCACGACGGTGGCGACGTCTACGAGGACGACGCCATCGGCGCGGAGCACGACGGCGAACACGAGTTCGATGACGTCGCGACCGACTCGTCCGCGGAATTCGACGAGGAGGTAGCGGCACAGGCCGAGAACGAGTCTTCCGACGATGCCGAGAAGAGCGCGTCGGCGGCCGACGAGGAGACCTCCGGCACCGACACCCGCGAAGCTGCGCCGACGAAGAACGACACCACGTCGAAGGACGCGTCGTCGAAGGGCACCTCGAAGGGCACCTCGAAGGGCGCCTCGCCCGCGGTGCCGCCGCGCGCGAGTCAGAGCCGCAAGAGCTCGCGTCCGAGCGTGCCGAGCTGGGACGACATCATGTTCGGGGGCCGCGGCCCCAAGAAGTGAGGCGCGGACCGCGCCCTGCGTTCCATGCGACGACGAGTGCGGTCCACGTCAGCAGCACGACCGCGGCGGCGTACATGCCGATCGTCGCGTCGGTCGGGATGATGCAGGCGAAGATGCCGCCGAGCACCCACGCGAGCTGCAGCACCGTCTCCGATCGCGCGAAGGCGCTGGTGCGCACGGCCTCGGCGAGATGATCCTGGATCAGCGTGTCGAGCGCCAGTTTGCCGAGCGCCTGCCCGAGGCCGGCGACGAGCCCGACGATGACGGCCGTCATGAGATCGAAGTGCACCGCGGCGACGACGACGGCCGCGGTGTCCGCGAGCAGGCACGCGAGGATGACGACGCGCGGCGCGAGCGCGCGCACGACAGCTCCGGCAACGGAACCGAGCGCGTTGCCGATGGCGGCGGCGCCGACGACGATGGCGAGCAGCGTCGTCACCTTGTCCTCCCACCCGGGCAGCGGATGGGTCTTCATGAGGAACGCCATGAACATCGTGAGGAAGCCGCTGACCCAGCGCAGCCCGGTGTTCGTGCGCAGCGCAGCGACGACGGCGGGCGGCATCGTCAGCTTCGGGGCACGCAGTGAACCGTCGTGGCGGTCGGAGTCGATGTTCGCCGGCAGCAGGATTGCGAGGATGGTGCCGAACACGAACAGCAGGAACGCGGCGCGGAACGCCCACGTCGCCCCGAACAGCGCGGCCGCGCCACCGGCGAGCGGGCCACCGATCGTCGCGCCCGTGACGCCCGCGAGGCTCATGCGGCTGTTGGCGCGCACGAGGCTCATCCCGTCGGGCAGCAACCGCGGCGTCGCCGATGATCGGGTGACGATGTAGGCCTTGCTCGCGACGAGGATGGCGAGCGCCGCGGGGAACTGCCAGACGGAGTCGCGTTCGATCGCGTCGGCGAGCACCCAGCACAGGAAGCCGCGCAGCGCGAACGTCGCACCCATCGCCCACCGACGGCCGTGACGATAGCGGTCGAGCAGCGGCCCGACGAGGGGCGCGACGATGGCGAACGGCAGCATCGTGAGGACGAGGAAGAGCACGACGTGGCTCTTCGCCTCCCCCGGCTGCGCGGAGATGAACAGCGTCCCGGCGAGTCCGACGGTGACGGCGGCGTCCCCCGCGTTCGACAGCGCGTGCACCTCCATGAGGCGCCCCAGGCCGCTCTCGCCGGCGCCCTGGGCGTTGCTCGCGCGGCGGGCGGCGCGCAGGGACGCCTTCGTCGCCCCCGCGCTCAGGCGAGCAGCACCACGCACGCCCTGGCCGGCGAGGCGCCCCGCGGCGAGTGCACCACCGGCCATGCGTCGGGCGTTGTCGGATGCGGACGTTCCGGCCGTGCCCTGGGTGGCGTCAGGCGCCGGGCCGTCTGTCTCGTCGCCTCGATTCGATGCAGCCGCGCGCCCGAGCTCGCGCGTCTCGTCCAGCCCACGGGTGTCACCGCGCGCGGTCGTCTCGTCCCACCCGCGGGTGTCATCGTCCGCGGCGGGTCGTCCGGCGCGCCAATTCGGAGCGTACGAACCGCGCGCCCAGTACGGCGTCGTGTCGTCGGCGTCGTCGTCTCGAGGGCCGGAGCCTGGCGTGGACATGGCGACTCAGGGGCCTTCGTGTGCCGTCGACAATTCGCCCGCAGGCTCGGACGCGACGAACGTCGAGGCGGGCACCGGGCAGACGTCGAGGTCGAACGGCATCTGCTGCGCCCCGATCGTGCGCGCGGCATGTGACGTCATGCGACGCATGAAGTGGCGCCGGCACAGTACCTCGTACTCGACGAGTGGCGTCTCGCCCTGGTCGCCGGTGTCGCCGACGACGACCTGCTCGCCCTCGACGACCATCGTGCCGTCGACGACGCGGGCGTTGTGCGTCGCGCGCTTGCCGCACCAGCACAACGCCTCCACCTGCAGCAGCTGTGTGCGGTCGGCGAGTTCGAACAGGCGACGCGAGCCGGGGAACAGTTGGGTCTTGAAGTCGGCGGTGATGCCGAACGCGAAGACGTCGACGTCGAGTTCGTCGACGACGCGCGCGAGCTGATCGATCTGCTCGGGCTCGTAGAACTGCACCTCGTCGGCGATGACGTAGTCGAGCTCGCCGAGGGTGACGCGCGCGGAGACGGCGAGATCCCACAGGTCGAGGCCGGCGTTCACCTCGAGGGCCTCGCGGCGCAGGCCGAGGCGGGAGGAGATGACGGCCTCACCGGCGCGGTCGTGCTGGGTGAGGACGATGCCGCGACGGCCGCGCGCGGCATGGTTGTGATCCATCTGCAGCGCCAGCGTCGACTTGCCGCAATCCATCGTTCCGGTGAAAAACACGAGCTCAGCCACGGTCAGTCACCCTAGCGCGCGCCGAGGTGGAGGAACGGCACGTCGAGTTCGTCGGGCGTCATCGCACCGTGCTGGCCGAGCAGCGTGAGCACGCGGTCGCTCATGACACGCGAGTCGACGTACCCGCGCGCGCTCGTGACGGAGACGACGACGTCGCCGAAGCGTCCGGCGGTGGCGGGATCGAGCGCGCCGACCCAGCCGGCGTCGGCGAGCTGTTCGCGGGTGAAGACGTGTCCGTGCGCGCCGATCTCGGCGCGCCAGCGCGATTCGACGTCCGCGAGCGCCCCCGGCTCGACGTACAGGTGCAGCGCGCGCATCTCTCCCCCGACGCGTCGGACGCCGTCGCGCAGGTGCGGCGTCGTCGCGATGTCGACGCGCGCGTCGAGGGGGACGTCGACCATGCCGTGGTCGGCGGTCAGCGTGAGCGATGTGCCTGCGGGGCGCCCGAAGTCGAGGCGCGCCATCGCGTCGTCGAACACGGCGAGCTCGTGCGCCCACTGCGGCGAGCCGACGCCGTGGACGTGGCCGGCCTTGTCGATCTCGCCCCAGTAGAGGTAGACGAGTCGGTGACCGCGCCGGGTGGCGGCCAGCGCCGCGTCGACGCGGTCGTCGAGCCCCTCGGCCGGGTAGAACGTCGCGCCGCGCAGGGCGGCGTTCGTCAGGCCCGAGCCGTCGAAGTAGCCGGGTCCGATCATGGCGGGACGCAGCCCGGCGGCGTCGGCGCGTTCGAACACCGTCGGGTTCGGTTGCCACGCCTGCGGATTCGGCCCGTCCTTCCACGTCAGCTCGTTGAACACGCGCCCCGTCGCGGGGTCGACGACGAGGTAGCCGGCCAGGCCGTGCGCGCCGGGGGGCAGGCCGGTGCCGAACGTGCCCATCGACGTCGCCGTCGTCGTCGGGAAGCCCGCGGCGAGGGTCTGCATCCGCTCGAGGTGCTCGCGCAGGAACGGTGCGTGCGCGCTCTGACGGCGCAGCAGCCGCGCGCCCAGCCCGTCGGCGAGGACGACGATCGCCGCGCGCGCCTGCGGCAGCTTGCGCCCGGCCCCCGCGAACGCGACGGGGTCGAGGCTGCGTGCCACGGACGGCAGCACACCGGCGAGCCCGTCGGCGTCGTAGCGGGGAGCCTTCATCGCGGGCGTCAGCGGGCCGCGGAGCCGACGACGGCCGACAGGGCGTGAGCGAACGTCATCGCCTGCTGCAGGTGACCCTCTCCCTCGGCGTCGGCGGAGATGCGTAGGCTGATGTCGTCGCCGGTGATCGTGCCGTCGTAGCCGTGGTCGGCGTCGCAGTTCGGGTCGCCGCACGTCGCGGGCAGCAGGTCGATGCGGCTGATCGTGCCCCAGCCGATCGTCAGCGTCACCTCGCGCCCGAGGCTGCCGGAGCGGTAGCGCTCCGGGGAAGTGACGACGTGCGTCAGCGTCACGCCGCGCACGAACGACAGCGCGACCGTCTCCGACGTCGCCGTCACGGCCTGACGCGTCGAGCGCACACCCCCGGCGGCTGAGTCGTCGTGGTCGTCGGCGTGAACGATGACGAGCTTCGTCGGCGTCAGCACGAGCACCGTGATGTGACGCAGCAGTTCGTCCTGCTCGAAGGTCGTCTCCACGTGCACGAGGTGCTGGCGCACCTCGTCACCGGCGAGCGCGGTGGCCACGACGTCGCGCACGAGCGCGGGAAAATAGCCAGCCTCGTCGATGGCACGAGCGAGGTCGGCGGGAAGGTTCTGAGCCATGCCTGCCATCATCCCATCCTGCGGCCCGCGCTCGCCTCTGGAGGGCGACCTCACGTCATGGCCCGTCGGCCCGAGTCCTGACGCAGCGACGCGGGCGCCAGCGTGATGCGCGCGCCGAGGACGTCGAGGCCGCCGGGGTGCGTGCTCACCGGGTTGAGTTCGAGGTGGGCGATCTCGGGGTTCTCGTCGGCGAGCACCGACACCCGCGCCACGAGATCCTCGATGGCGGCGCGGTCGATGCCGCGCCCGCGACTGCCGTCGAGCAGCGGCCACGCCTTGATCGAGCTGACGAGTTCGCTCACGTCACCGGTCGTCAGCGGCGGGTTGCGGTAACCGACGTCGTCGAGCAGGTCGGTCGGCGGGCCGGAGACGGAGAACGAGACGACGGGGCCGAACAGCGGATCCTCGACGCTCGTGACGGAGCAGCCGATGCCGGGGGTCGCCATCTTCTGCACGACGAACTGGTCGGGGCCGTACTCCTCGAGACGCTCCGCGAGCGCCTCGTAAGCCTCGACGACGGCGAGCGGCGAGCGCAGGTCGGCGCGCAGCGCGCTCGCGACCTGGTGACGCACCTGCGGCGCGATCGACTTGACGACGACGGGGAAGCCCAGCTCCTCGGCCGCGTCGACCGCCTCCTTGGGCGAGCGCGCCGGAACGGAGGGCCACACCGAGATCCTGGCGAGCGCGAGCAGCTGCGCGGTCTCGTCGGCGGTGAGCTCCCGCCCGTCGGGCGATTCGGCCATGATCGAGCGCACCATCTCGTGCACGCCCTTGCGGTCGATGCCGAGCGGCGCGACGGGTTCACCGCGATCGCGCCCGCGCCACTCGGCGTAGTTCGTCGCGGCGGCGAGCGCTCGCACGCCGTCCTCGGGCATCGGGTAGGAAGGCACGATGCGCGTCGAACCGTCGGGCGCGGACGCCGACAGGTCGTCGCTCACACCGTCGATGCCGAGGAACGTCGTGACGCAGGGCTTGTCGTACTGCGCGCTGACGGCGGCGACGGTGCGCGCGACGTCACGCCCGCCCGTGATGAGCGGCGGGATGAAGCTCGCGACGACCGAGTCGACGTTCTCGTCCGCGAACGCGGCGACGAGCGCGTCACGGAACGCGTCCTCACTCGCGTCCGCGGCGACGGCGACGGGGCCGCGGGTGACGTCGAGCTTCCAGCTCAGCGCCGCGTCACCGCACAGCGCGCCGAGCGCGTCGGAGTTGGCGACGACGGCGACGCGCCGCCCCTTCGGCAGCGGCTGGTTGACGACGAGCTGCGCTACGTCGAAGAGTTGGTGGACGTTGCCGACGCGGATGACGCCGCTCTGGCGCAGCATCTCGCGGAAGGCACGCGGAGGCGTCCGTGTCTCCCGGACGCGGTGCCCGGGCGGGCGTCCGAACGCGGAGACCTCGGACTTCACGACGACGACGGGTTTGCGCAGCGCGAGCTGCCGCGCGATACGCGTGAACTTGCGCGGGTTGCCGACCGATTCGAGGTAGAGGCCGACGGCGTGGGTGTCGTCGTCGTCGATCCAGTACTGCAGGAGGTCGTTGCCGGAGACGTCGATGCGGTTGCCGGCGGAAGCGAAATCGGACAGGCCGAGGCCGCGCCGTCCGGCGCTCGCGAGCACGGCGATGCCGAGCGCACCGCTCTGCGCGAACAGCCCGAGGTGGCCGGCGGGCGGCATCTCGTAGGCGATGGAGGCGTTGAGGCGCGTGTCCTCGCGCGTGTTGATGAGCCCGAAACTGTTCGGCCCGACGACGCGCATGCCGTGTCGGCGGGCCAGCGCGAGCAGCTGGGCCTGACGCTCGGCGCCCTCGGGGCCCGACTCGGCGAACCCGGCGGAGACGACGAGCAGCGCTCGCACGCCCGCGCCGCCGCACTCGGCGACGACGTCGAGCACCTTCGGAGCCGGCACGGCGATGACGACGAGGTCGACCGGTTCCCCGATCGCGCTGATCGAGGGCACTGTCGGCAGGCCCTCGATCGTCCCCGCCTCGGGGTGCACGACGTGGAGCGTGCCGCGGTAGCCGCCCTCGACGAGGTTGGCGAGCACGCGGCCGCCGACGGAGCGTCCGTCGCGCGAGACGCCGACGACGGCGATCGACGACGGGTTGAGCAGCGCACGCACCGACTGCGACTCGGCGCGCTGCTCGCGCGCGAGGCGCACGGCCTGCGACTTCTCGTTGGGCTCGATCTCGAATCGCACGGAGATGACGCCGTCGTCGAAGTTGCGGCTGACGTCGTAGCCGGCCTCGGTGAAGACCTGGATCATCTTGCGGTTCTGCGGCAGCACGTCGGCGACGAACTCGGCGACGCCGTTCTCGGCGCCGATCGCCGCGAGATGCTCGAGCATGACGGAGCCGACGCCGCGGCCCTGGAAACTGTCGGCGACGTTGAACGCGACCTCGGCGCTCGTCGCGTCGCGCCCTCCGAGGCGGTCGTAGCGGCCGATGCCGATGATGTCGTCGCCAACGGTCGCGACGAGGGCGACACGTTCGACGTAGTCGACGTGCGTGAAGCGGCGCACGTCACGATCGCTCAGGCGCTTGATCGGGGCGAAGAAGCGCAGGTAGATCGATTCCTCGCTCTGCGCGGCGTGGAAGCGGTGGATGCGTTCGGCGTCGTCGGGGCGGATGGGGCGCACGTGGGCCACCGAACCGTCGCGCAGGACGACGTCGGCCTCCCACTCGCGGGGGTAGTCGGCCGGGATGCTGGGCTCCACATCGCTCATGTCGTCATTCAATCACCGTGCACCACAGCGTGGCGTGACCAGTGCACGCCGTCGTCGGCGGAGGTCCAGATGTCCCCGTCATGGCGCGTGACGGCGGCGACGCCGGGCTGGCTCGCCTGCAGGGAGTCGAACCCTCCCGGGCTGGGGCGCGGCGTCGGGGAACCCTCCGTCCACGACGCGCCGCCGTCCTTGCTCGCGGCGACGGCGATGTCGCTGAGCGATCGCGTCGTGCCGTCGAGGGCTTCGCGTGGGCCGCCGCTGACGGCGACGACGTGTGTCGGATCCTTCGCGGCGATCGTCACGTGTCCCTGCGTGGGCAGTGTGAGGTTGCCGGCGCCGACGAGCTGCCACGTCGCGCCGCCGTCGACGCTCGTGACGGTGGAGTAGCTCGTCGAGCGGGACGTGACGACGGCGTCGCAGACGGCGACCATCCGTGACGTCGCGCCGAGGCCGGTCGCCGCTTCGATCGTCTTGCCGTTGCACGCGGGCGGGGTCGACAGCGGCGTGAGGGCGTCGCCCGTGAGTCGCCACGCGCCGGAGGCTTCGCCGCCGCTGCGTTCGGCGTGCGCGAGGACGAGCAGGTTCTCGCCGGCCGTCACGATGCCGGCGTCGCTCACCTCGCCGGGCGGCGTGACGCCCGCGACGGCGTCGGTGACAGCGGGCGTTCGGCCGGTGCCGATGCGGGCGACCTCGAGGCGTCCGGTGCAGCCACCTTGGATGCAGCTCGCGGCGGTGAGGGCGTGGGCCTGGCCGTCGTGAACGGCGACGTCGAGAACGCTGACGCCGGGGTGCTGCACCTGCGTGAAGCTGCGACCACCGTCGTGGGTGACCCACAGGTCGGAGCCGAACAGGTACCCGGTGCGCGCGTCGAGGAAGCGCAAGTCGCTGATCGCGCCGGCGGGTTGGATGAGGGGTTGCGCGTCGCCCTGCGCGGACGACACGTCGGCCTGCGTGAAGGAGTGCACCTGCTGCCAGGTGCGGCCGCCGTCCTGGGTGCGCAGCAGGGCCGGGCAGGGTGTGCCCGCGCACGTCGTCTGCGCGAGCGCGAACTGGGTTTGGCCGAAGCGCGCTGACAGCGCCCACACGATCGACGACGTCGACGCCGGCGTCGCGGCCTGCGCGGTCTCGACGTTCGGCGACGAGCCGGACGACGGCTCGGCCGCCACGCCCCCGCCGACCGGTTCGCCGGCGCGCACGGCGCCCGGGCGCAGTGGGTCGCGGACGATGGCACGCGCGCCGTAGATGACCGCAACGACGCCCAGGGCCGCAAGCACGAGCGCGAGCGCCGCCCGCATGCTCGGCGAGCGGCGCAGTCGATGCCACCGGTCCGCCGTGGACGGGCGCCGGCCTTGCCCGCTCACCCCACCATCTCCCGTCGGAACTCGTCGTACGTGCCGGCGAGGTGGCCGATCAGCGCCCGCTTGAGGCCCGGCTTCTCGAAGTAGGAGTTGACGAACTGCTCGTTCGCGTCGTGCCGTTCGAGCATGACGTCGGCGAGCAGTTGTTCGAGCACCAGCTCGAAGGCGGAGCGGTCGTTGTACTGCGCGACGACGCGCAGGCGGTCGTTGTCCTTGACGGCGGCCCATTGCTGGTCGATCCAGATGCGGTCGCCCTCGCCCAGGTCGGCGCCGAACTTCTCGTTCATCGCCTCGATGAGCGCCGAGAGCTTGTCCTTCTCCGGCTCGTTCTGCGAGCCCTTGCCCTCGCCGGGCAGTGCGACGCCCGCCTCGTCGCTCGCCTCGAGCCCGATGTCACCCTCGTGCGAGACCGACAGCCGCAGGTGCGTGAGCTGGACGGCCTTCGACAGCTGAGGCATCGGGTCGCTCTCGCGCTGCGGCAGGTCGGCGAGCAGCAGCTTGCCGTAGAGGAACAGCCGCTCCAGCGTCGCGTCGACCCACGGCATGACCTGCGCGAGAAACGCGTACGCGCGCACGAACTGTTCGAGCGTGCTGCGAAACTCTTCGGCCGCGTCATCGTCGAGGGCGATGAATCGCCCGACGGCCGCGCCCACGTTCGCGTAGATGGCGGGCTGTTTCGCGTCCGCCCCGTCGAGCAGGGCGATGACGGCCGCTTCCATCTCGGGGAGCGACAGCACGCCCGCCGATTCGAGGTCGTGCTGCAGCGTGTAGAGGATGTTCGGGTCGGTCGGCGCCGCGAACGACTGCTCGTAGAACGGCGCGAACGCGTCGCGGATCTCGTCGGCGGTGTTCGCGAAGTCGAGCACGAACGTGTCCTGCTTGCCCGGCCGCGTTCGGTTGAGCCGCGACAGCGTCTGCACCGCCTTCACCCCGGCGAGCTTCTTGTCGACGTACATGGTGTGCAGCAGCGGCTCGTCGAACCCGGTCTGGTACTTCTCGGCGACGACGAGGAACTTCGCCGCGTCGTCCTCCTTGAACCGCTTGGGTAGCTGCGATTCGGCGAAGCCGTTGATCGACGCCTCTGTCAGCACGACGTCGGGCGCCGCGTCCTCGGTGACGGTGCCGGAGAACGCGACGAGCGCGCGCAGCGGCCGAGCGCCCGTGTCGTAGCCCATGCGTGCGATGTAGCGCGCGATGGCCTCCTGCGTGCGCACCGCGTGCAGGCGCGAGCGCGTCACGACCATCGCCTTGGCCTGCCCGTCGATCTTGCTCATCGTCTTGGCGCGGAAGTGCTCGACGATGATCTCGGCTTTCGCGTCGAGCTCGTACGGGTGCAGCGACGCGAACCGGGCGAGCGCGGCGCGGCCCTTGCGGGTGTCGAGGTCGATGTCGTCGCGCGGCTCGGTGTTGGCGAGGCGGTAGTAGACGTCGTACGTCGTGTAGGAGGCGAGCACGTCGAGGATGAAGCCCTCGTCGATGGCCTGGCGCATCGAGTACGTGTGGAACGGGCGGTAGTCGCCGTCGGCGTCCTTCTCCCCGAACTGTTCGAGCGTCTTCGGTTTCGGCGTGGCCGTGAACGCGAAGAACGACAGGTTCGTGCTCTTGCCGCGTTGCTTCGCGGAGGCGAGCAACGCATCGTTCGCCTCCTCGGCTTCCTCCGCTTCGGCCTGCGCAGCTTCCTCGGCCTCGAGCCGGTCGTCGCCGCGTAGGACGCCCTTGAGCTTCTTCAAGCCGTCGCCGCCAGTGGAGCTGTGCGCCTCGTCGACGATGACGGCGAACCGCTTGCCGGCCACCTCGCTCGTCTCCCCCTCGGCGGCGGCCTTCTTCGCGAGTTCGACGACTACGGGAAACTTCTGCAGCGTCGTGATGATGACGCGCGCCGCGTTGCCTTCGAGCGCGCCCTTGAGCTGCGCGGAGTTCGTGTCGATGCGCACGATCGTGCCGGGCGTGTGTTCGAGGCCGGCGACGGTCTCCTGCAGCTGACGGTCGAGCACCGTGCGGTCGGTGATGACGACCACCTTGTCGAAGATCGGCGTGTCGTCCTCGCCGTGCAGCCGCGAGAGCGAGTGTGCCGTCCACGCGATGGTGTTCGACTTGCCCGACCCCGCCGAGTGCTGGATGAGCCGGTCGACGCCCGCGCCGTCGCGGCGGGTGGCGTCGAGGATCGAACGCACCGCGTGCCACTGGTGGAAGCGTGGGAACAGCACCGTGCCGTCGCTGACGTGCAGGAACGTGCCGAGCAGGTCGAGCCACGCGTCGCGCTGCCATACCTGCTCCCACAGGTAGGCGCTCTGGTAGCCGCCGCTCGCGGGGTCGACGGGCGGGTTGCCGGCGCTGCCCGGGTGGCCAGGGCCCGCGGAGCCCTGGTTGAAGGGCAGGAAGCGCGTCGCCGAGCCTGCGAGACGCGTCGTCATGGCGACGGCGTGCGGGTCGACGGCGAAGTGGACGAGCATGCGGCTCGCGAAGATGAGGTCGGCCGGGTTGCGGTCGCTGCGGTACTGCGCCATCGCGTGCTCGATGCCCTGCCCGCTCAGCGGGTTCTTCAGTTCGGCGGACGCGACGGGCAGGCCGTTGACGACGAGCGCGAGGTCGAGCGAATCGCGCGGGTTCGACTCGGAGTGGTGCAGCTGACGCACGACGCCGAGCCGGTTCGCGTCGTACTTGCGCTGCATCTCGTCGTTGAGCCCCGAGGCGGGCTTGAAGTAGCACAGCTTCACCGGCACGCCGGAATCCTTGACGCCGTTGCGCAGCACGTGCAGCGTGCCGCGGTGGTCGACCTGCTGCTGCACGACGGTGACGAACTTCTCCCGCGCCGCAGGCTCGCCGCCGTGACGCGTGACGAGCTGCGCCCACGCCTTCGGCTGCGACGCCTCGACGAACGCGATCACCTCGTCAGGAAACAGGCCGCGCTTGCGGTCGTACGTCGTCGGATCGACGCTCACCCACCCCGCACCGAGCAGGTGCCCTTCGATGTTCGCCTCGAACGCCTTCTCCTGCGTGACGGTCATGCGTGCTCCCCAGGGATTCGTGTCGAAGCCGTCGTCACGTCGAACTCACCCGTGACGGCGGCCGTGATGAGGGATTGCTTATATTCGTTCACCAGGGCGATGCTTCGCTCAAGTCCAAACAAGAGATGCTCATCTCGCTCAACACGGTCATCCAGAACCTTGACGATTTCGCGCTGAAGTGACACTGGTGGGAGCGGAACAGTCTCAGTAGCCATGTTGTTTCGATTGACGCCTGGCACCGCCGAGCGCGCCTGCATTGCCGAATAAGGAAATACGCGCAGCAAATAGTAGACCCATCGAAGGTCGTTGCCCAGCGGGTCCTTCACGTACAGCGTTGTATTGTGCGGCCAAAAGTCATGGTCAACCCAGTGCACATTCCCGACGCTTCCGTAGCGCCCAATTACAACGCCGGGACCCTTGGCAACGAATTGAGAGTGCCAGCCCGCAACTCCCGCTGTCGTGACAACAGGATGAACGCCCAAGACTTGTTCTTCAGCTGTCAGGTCAACCCCCCTCTGGAGGGTCGCCACGCGAGAAAACTTTACCAGCCCTACACCCTCGCCCCTCCAGGGAAACCATTGGCCGTCAGAAGAATGGCAGGGGTAACCAGGCAGGGCGCCAGCCACGGCATTTATTTGAAAGGACGTAAAAGAGTCGCGCAGCATAGCGATCTGGGCTCGGCGAGAGGCCACGACCTGGTCAAGTCGGGCGACGCGGTCGTCGAGGAAGTCTGCGATTCGCCGCTGCTCATCGCCCGGCACATCCGCCACACGGAACTCTTCGAGGAAGCGCTGCGGAACGCGTTGGAGACCGGCCACGCCCTCGAAGGCCGTCACGCCTTCCCGCAGGAAGTGTTTCGACCGCAGGGCATACGCCACCCAACGCGGGTCAACGGAGGGCCTCGCTCGCAAGACGTGCAGTTCAGTCGTACCCGCCCCGGTGGCTTCCGCGATCATCGTGCGACCCGCCTGAAAAGTCGGCGTAACCTTAGGCGAGACGATGTCCCCCGCGTGGAACCGGGTATAGCCACTGGAGACCTGGATTTTTGGCACCCGCCGGGCCTGATCCGCGCGCCCGTCCGCCCAAACTGTCTCCAAGGGCAAGAAGAGAACGCGCTCACCATCGGGAACATGGTCGAAATACGGTGCAGGCGGGTTGATCTCCGCGAGCCTCCGCAGGGCAATCGTCTTCACAGGCCCAAGTCCTTCATCCAGCCCTGGATCTGCGTTTCGAGGTCGCGGATCTCGGCGGCGATTTCTTCGACCGGGCGGGGCGGTTCGTAGACGTAGAACTGGCGGGTGAAGGGAATCTCGACGCCGATCTTCGTCTTCGTGTGGTCGATCCACGCGTCGGGAACGTAGGGGCGAATCTCGGTTTCGAGGTGCGCCTCAGCCGTCTCCCGCAGGGCGGTCTCACGAGCGTCGGGGTCGAGCGAGAACCAGCCGTCGGGCAGGGGGACGTTCTCGGCGTCGCGCAGGTCGGGGTCGGGTTCGGGCTGTCCCTTCTTCATGACGATCGGCGCGTCGGGGTCGGCCACGGCGCACGCGGTGGCGAACTTCTTGCGCTGCGCCGCCGTCAGCTTCGCGATCGCGTCGGCCTCCGTGAGGAGCGCCTTCTCCGTCTGGAACCGCTGACCGACCAGGGACGCGAACACGTCGAGCGGCGCATCCGCGACGGCCTCCGCCGCCACCTCCCAGCGGCGGCGCATCGGGCGCTCCACCGTGATGCGCTGGAACCCGAAGGCTTCGCGCGGCAGCACCTTGATGCGCGCATCGCCGGCCGCTTCGTCGAGGGCGCCGCCGTAGAGGCGCCCGATCTCGGCGATGGCGTCGGCCGTCAACTCCTTGCGCTTGTCGCCGAGCGACTTGCGCATCTTCGTGCCCATGGCGCGCGCGTCGACGAGCTTGACGAGGCCGCGGTCGGCGTCGGCCTTGTCGTTCGTCAGGATCCACACGTACGTCGAGATACCGGTGTTGTAGAACATCTGGTCGGGCAGCGCGACGATGCCTTCGAGCCAGTCGTTCTCGAGGATCCACTGACGGATGCGCGACTCCCCCGAGTCGGCTGCGCCGGAGAACAGCGGCGAGCCGGAGAGCACGATGCCGACGCGCGAACCCGTCGGCTTCATCTTCGAGAGCATGTGCTGCAGGAACAGCAACGACCCGTCCGACGAGCGCGGCAGACCCGCGCCGAAGCGTCCGTTCATGCCCTGCTTGGCATGCTCCTCCTTGATGGGGGCGGCGTACCCGGCCCAGTTCACGCCGTAGGGCGGGTTGGCGAGGATGAAGTCGAAGTGGTCGGCGCCGAACGCGTCCTGCGTCAACGAGTTGCCGTTGCGCATCTGCTTCGGGTCGATGTCCAGCATCATGAGGTCTGATTGCGCGATGGCCCACGTCTCGTCGTTGAGCTCCTGCCCGTGCACCTTCACCTCGGTGTTCGGGTTGAGAGCCAACATGTGCTCCATCGCCATCACGAGCATGCCGCCCGTGCCCGCCGCGGGATCATAGACGGTGCGCACCGGCAGGGGGCTCTCGACGAGCTCACGGTGCGCCTCGCCGCCGACGAGCAACTCGACCATGAGACGGATCACCTCACGCGGCGTGTAGTGCTCACCGGCCGTCTCGTTGCTCATCTCCGAGAAGCGCCGCAACAGGTCTTCGAAGATGTAACCCATCGCCTCGTTGCTCACGACGCTCGGCCGCAGGTCGAGGTCGGCGAAGTCGGCGAGCACGCGGTAGAGGATGCCCGCGCGATCCATGCGCGCGATCTTGTCGTCGAGGTTGTATGCCTCCATGACGACGTAGGCGTCGTTGCTCAGACCGCGGATGTAGTTCGACAGGTTCTCCGCGAGCGCCTTGTCGTCGCTCAGCAAGCTCGTGAACGTGAAGCGCGAGATGTTGTAGAACCGCTGCTCCGCCACCTTCTTCAGCATCATCGCCTGAGGGGCGGCGATCGTCTCGAACGTCTTCGCCTTGGCGAGCACGGCGGGCTTGGTGTCGACGAGCACGGCGTCCATGCGGCGCAGCACGAGCAGCGGCAGCATCACCTGGCCGTACTCGTGCTGACGGAACGTGCCGCGCAGCGTGTCGGCGACCTTCCAGACGAAGGCGACCTTGTCCTCGAAACCCTGCGGTGATGCCATGCGGGCCATTCAATCAGCACGCCCAGCGCGATCGGGCGTCAACGTGCGCGCACGACCTCCATGTCCAGGTGAAGCCGCAAGGCGGCGTCCGGCCACCATGGGGCCGACCGGGGTCTGAACGGCGAGCGGGGCGACGACACCCGAGCCATTCAGCCGGCCCGGCTGCCTTCGGCGTCGAGCCCATCCCCTGCGACGGCGTCCCACAGTTCAGCGTCCCCGCCTGCTTCCCACTCGCGTGACGCCTCTGCGTAGTCGTCTTGTGGACCCGAGGCGTCCATCCCGCTGGGATCCCATGCGAAACGCGCTGGCCACTCCTGCGGAGGCGGCCCGAATGCACGACGAGCCGTGCGGATCGTGAGCTGGCCGAACGCCGCGTTTCCTCCCGCACCAATGGCGGCCCCCACCCCGAGGGGGGCGACTCGGCCAAGGACCAGCACCCCGCGCCTCGTTCCGTACTTCGTCACGAAATGGGGTCCGAGAACGCCGTTGATCTTCGCGAGGGTGTCCCTGCTCACCGCGTTGACGGCACTTTTTGCCCAGTGCGGTCCGGTTCTCCCGGCGATCTTCTCGACTGCGACGCTGCCGGCGTTGCCGAGGGCCACGCCATAGAACAGGGCACGGCGTCGTTCCAAGTCGTCCACATCGAGATTGTGAATCGCCGCGTAGGTGAGGACGAGGAGCGCCGTGGTTTCCAGGTTGGCGCCCATTTCGGCGGTGGAAACGACAAGGCTCAGGGCTGTCCCGACACCGGGCGCGGCAGCTGCCGCGCCGAGCCTGCCCCCATGCCTGTCACGGCTGCGAGGTACTGCTTCTCAGCCGCCCGAAGGGCCGCCGCAGGTGAGCCGTCGCGCTTACCCCCGTTTGCTCCCTGACTCCATCCGCGCAGCTTCCGCACGTATGCATCCACCGCCGCGTTCTACTTGGTGAGCGCACCATCCACGACGCGCGTGAGGGCTCCTGGGCTCGCCGCTCCGTCGGCACCATTGGTGTTCTGAGTCACGTCAGCCATCATGCCAGC
Organism: Dermacoccus sp. BD5; assembly: GCF_044878485.1. Classification (NCBI taxonomy): domain Bacteria; kingdom Bacillati; phylum Actinomycetota; class Actinomycetes; order Micrococcales; family Dermacoccaceae; genus Dermacoccus; species Dermacoccus sp. BD5. Next base: position 76,857 of record NZ_JANJER010000001.1, read on the forward strand.
CAAGCCGGCACCCCTACAGCAGGTTCGCGCGAATCTGCCGCATGAGGTCGGGGTACGGGTCGACGAGGGTGCGCTCGCCGCGCGCCTCGCGTACGACGTTCTTCGAGAGTTCGCCCGGAAGGTAGTAGCGGCCGCGCGTCGTCCCCTCGGGGCTGAGCAAACCCGCGGCTGCCCGCGCAGCGCGGGAGCGGCGTGCTGTGGACGACGCCTGGGGCGTCTTGTGTCTCTATGTCCTAATGCAAAAGACATAGAGACATGACTGCCACGAGCGCGCTCACGCCCCCGCCGCGTGTCGCGAACCCCCGTCAGCGCGCGGATGCGCGAGGATGAGCGATGCACCCTGCCCGGGCACCGGGCGTCAGCGAGCTAGTGAGGAAGCGCAGTGGCACGCACGAAGAAGCCCGAGATGCCGGACGAGGACATCGTCGAGAACATCATCGACATCGATGTCGAGGACGAGATGCGGGCGGCTTTCCTCGAGTACAGCTACTCCGTCATCTACTCGCGTGCCCTTCCCGACGCGCGTGACGGGCTCAAGCCGGTGCAGCGGCGCATCCTGTTCTCGATGGACGAACTCGGCCTGACGCCGAACAAGAACCACGTCAAGTCCTCGCGCGTCGTCGGGGAGGTCATGGGCAAGTACCACCCGCACGGCGACTCGGCGATCTACGACACGCTCGTGCGCATGGCGCAGGACTTCACGATGCGCCTGCCGCTGATCGACGGGCATGGCAACTTCGGCTCGCTCGACCAGGGCCCCGCGGCGTCGCGTTACACCGAGGCGCGTCTCGCGCCCGCATCGCTGACGCTCGTGGCCGGCCTCGACGAGAACACCGTCGACTTCGTGCCCAACTACGACGACTCGCTGCAACAACCGTCCGTCCTGCCCGCCGCGTTCCCGAACCTGCTCGTCAACGGCGCGAGCGGTATCGCCGTAGGCATGGCGACGAACATGGCGCCGCACAACCTCGGCGAGGTCGTGCAGGCCGCGGTCCACCTCATCAAGAACCCCGACTGCAGCCTCGACGACCTCATGCGCTTCGTGCCGGGCCCCGACCTGCCGATGGGCGGGCGCATCATCGGCCTCGACGGCATCCGCGACGCCTACCTCACCGGCCGCGGCACGTTCCGCACGCGCGCGACGGCGACGATCGAGAACGTCACGCCGCGCCGCAAGGGCATCGTCGTCACCGAACTGCCGTACCTCGTCGGGCCCGAGAAGGTCATCGACAAGATGAAAGACCTCGTCGGGCAGAAGAAACTGCAGGGCGTCTCCGACGTCAAGGACCTGTCCGACCGCCACCACGGCCTGCGCCTCGTCATCGAACTGAAGAACGGCTTCAACCCCGAAGCGGTGCTCGAGCAGCTCTACAAGCTGACGCCGATGGAGGAGAGCTTCGGCATCAACAACGTCGCACTCGTCGACGGCCAGCCGCGCACCCTCGGGCTCAAGGAGCTGCTGCGCGTCTACACGGACTTCCGCATCGACGTCGTGCGCCGACGCACCACGCACCGCCTCGGCAAGAAGGAGGACCGCCTCCACCTCGTCGACGGCCTGCTCATCGCGATCCTCGACATCGACGAGGTCATCCAGATCATCCGCTCCTCCGACGACTCCGCGACGGCGCGGGCGCGCCTCATGCAGGTGTTCGACCTGTCCGAGGCGCAGGCGACGTACATTCTCGACCTGCAGCTGCGCCGCCTCACGAAGTTCAGCCGCCTCGAGCTCGAGAAGGAAGCCGACGAGCTGCGCGCCGAGATCGAGAAGCTGCGCGCGATCCTCGCCGACGTCAAACTGCTGCACAAGGTCGTCTGCGACGAGCTGCTCGCCGTCGCCAAGGAATTCGGGACGCCGCGTCGCACTGTCCTGCTCGAGGGCAACGGCGCCCAGGCGGTAGCGAAGTCGGCATCCAAGTCGTCGATGCCGCTCGAGATCCCCGACGACCCGTGCTGGGTGCTGCTGTCGTCAACCGGCCTCATCGCGCGCACCACCTCGGCCGATCCGCTGTCGACCGACGGTGGCCGCCGCAAGCACGACGTCGTCCTCGCCGCCGCGCGCACCAGCGCGCGCGGTGAGTTCGGCGTCGTCACGTCCGCAGGTCGGCTGTTCCGTGTCAGCGCGCTCGAACTGCCGCACCTCGTCGACACGCACGAGGCGCCCGTCCTCGACGGCGGCGCGCCCGTCGCCGCGTTCGTCGACCTCGCACCCGGCGAGAAGGTGCTGACGGTGACGTCGCTGCGCGCCGACTCCCCCGGCCTCGCACTCGGCACCGCGGCGGGCGTCGTCAAGCGCGTGACGACGGAGTACGCGAACAAGCCGATCATGGAGGTCATCACGCTCAAGGGCGACGACGCCGTCGTCGGCGCCGTCGAACTGCAGACCGGCACCGAGGAGCTGACGTTCGTCACCAACGAGGCGCAACTGCTGCACTTCAACGCTGCGAACGTGCGCCCGCAGGGCCGCACCGGCGGCGGCGTCGCCGGCATCAAGCTCGGTGCCGGCGCACGAGCGATCTTCTTCGGATCCGTCTCGCGCGACGGCATCGTCGTCACCGGCGCAGGGCACCCGAGCTCGCCGAACGGTGAGATCACCTCGCTCAAAGTCGCGCCGTTCACCGAGTTCCCCGCCAAGGGACGCGCGACAGCCGGCGTCCGCGCCCACCGCTTCCTGCGCGGCGAGAACCACCTGACGTTCGCGTGGGTCGGCTCCGCGCCGGCGCGCGCGGCGGATGCTTCGGGCAAGGCGATCGGCAAGCTGCTCACCCTCGACGACGCCGACGGCAAGCGCGACGGTTCCGGCGACACCGCCCCCGGCCAGATCGCCGCGATCGGCACGACGGCGCCCTACGCGTCGGTGGCCGCCGATGCGTCGTCCGCCGAAGTGGCCGAGCAGACGCCGGTGACGGCGGGCGACGACGCCGGCGACGGTGCGATCGGCGACGACGGAAACCGCCTCAGTCTGTTCGACGGTGACGACGCCTGACGTTCGGCGGGGTGGGTGCTGGCGCGGGGCGCTGCGGGCCTCTATGGCGGCCCCTGGTAGTTCGGATCGACAGCTGAGTCACTTGGTTGCCGCTGTGCCAGTCAGGACTGACACAACCACCACCACGTGACGCAGCTGCGGCGGCGCGCCGGGTGACGGCCAGGGTTCTGCTGAGCGCGTGTCATCTGAGGCGCTCGCATCAGAGCGCGAGACCCATCGTGCCTTGGCGCGCCTCTAGGCTGGGGGCATGATGACGTCACCCAGTTCGTGCTCGCTCGATTGGGAAGCGGCTGGCATGCCTGCGTGGGGGACGGCGAAGGTGGCGCGCGTCATCGTCGCCGTCGAGGTGCCGGGCGCGTGGGGACGCGATGCCGTCGGCGATTCCGGGCTGCCGCAACCTGCGGACGCAACGCTGTACCTCATCCGTCGTGTCGGGCGACATGCCGTGGCGGGTGAGACGGCCCGGGTGTTCGTCAGCGGTGGTTTCGGTGACGACCCGTGGCTCGTCGAAGCGGCCCTGCGACGCGAAGACGTGACAGGTCTGCTCACCGGCGATGTGGCAGATCGCGCGAGGTTGGCGTCTTTCGGTTTCGCCGCACGCCCCGAGCCTGTGCTGCTCGTGTGCACGAACGGCCGCCGCGATGCCTGCTGTGCCGTCCGTGCCCGGCCCGTCGCGGAGGCTGCGCATGCCGCCGCACCCGACAACGTGTGGGAGGTCTCGCACATCGGCGGACATCGGTTCGCGCCGACGGCAATCCATCTGCCGAGCGGCCAGACGTTTGGCCGGCTCACTGGTCAGGCGGCCGCTCAGCTCGCGACGACGACGATGACTTCGACGCTCGATCCTGCTGTGCAGCAGTCGTTCTCATCGACCACACACCGCGGGCGAATCGACCTGCCGCCCGTCGCTCAGGTGGCAGAGACGTGGTGGCGCGAGCGCCATCCGGGCCTGACGATGGCCCCCGTCAACGACATCGGGGTACCCGTAGCCGACCGCCAGGATGGGTGGCTCGTCTCCCTGCCCGACGGAACGACCCTGGCCGTCACGTCGGTCGTCGGTGAGCCGCTTCGCGACTCGTGCCTCAAGGACGCGAAACCGTCCGCGTCCTATGGCGCGCGGGTGAGCTGAGTTCTCCTCGATCACATGCTCAGGGCGTCATGCCTTCGTCGACCCGCCTGCCTCAGTGTTGACGGCACGGTCAGGCGCAGCATCGGCTGCTGAGTCGGCCTCCGCGGGTTCGACGAGTTCGACGGGGTCGCGCTGGCCCGGCGGGTCGTCATTCGTCGGAGAGTCGTCGTCGAGATCCTTCTTCGCGTCGCGTTGCGCGGCGTCGAGCGTCGAGCTCTTCACCTCGTAGCGCGTCTTGTAGAGGTCGAGGATGGCCATGGCCGTCGCGGCGGCGGGCACACCGAGCAAACCGCCGGCGAGGCCGAACATGTTCGCGCCTGCGAGGGCGGATGCGAACGAGACGGCCGGGTGGACGTCGACGGCGCGTGCGCTGATGTTCGGTTCGATCGTGACGTTCTCGATCTGCTGGTAGACGATCGCGAAGATGAGGACGAACAGGCCGTTGATCGGTTTGTCGCTCGTCGCGCCGACGAGGACGGGCAGGACGATCGAGATGTACGTGCCGATGTTGGGCACGAACTGCGCGATGATGCCCGTCCACAACCCGAGAGCCAGCCAGTACGGCATGCCGATCAGCATCATGAACGTGCAGTGGATCGTCGCCGAGATCGTCGCGAGGATGAAGCGCGCCGCGACGTACCCGCCGACCTTTGCGACGAACACCTCCCACACCGTCAGCACGACGCGTTGCTGACGCGGCGGGAACAGCCCTGCCACCCAGGTGCGCAGACGCGGCAGGCCGGCCGAGATGTAACAGGTGAAGAAGATGAGGACGAACAGGTTGAACGCCGTCGACACGACGCTCGTCACGAGCCCGAGGACGCCGCCGGCCAGCTGCGAACCGTAGTTCGCGACGTTGTCGGGCGTCAGGTTGACGCTCGAGAGCAGCTTGTTGATGTCGTAGTCGGTGTCGAACTTGCGGTTGACCCAGTCGACGCAATCGGTGACCAGGCCGGGCGCCGCACTGATGAGCGCCTGCACCTCGTCGACGAGGAGGCCCCCGAACGCGGCGAAGAACCCGACGACGGCGCACGCGAGCAGCAGGACGACGAGACCCGTCGCGAGCGCACGCGGCATGTGCTTCGCGAAGCGCGACACGGCCGGTTCGATGGCTGCGGCGAGGAAGAACGCCATGACGACGTTGAAGACGACCGAACCCGCCGACCCCGTCAGATAACCGAGGGCGGTGAGCAGGGCGAGGGCGCCGATGACGATCCAGGTGGCATGCCACACCGACTTGAGGTCCAGAGAGACCTTGAGGTGCTGCAGTTCGTCGTCACCGACATCGGCGCGCCTGAACAGTGTCATGTCGTCGTCGTTTCGCTCGCTGAGTGATCTGGCGTGATCCTCTCACGAGGTGGTGACATCGACATGTTCCTTGCGCCGAGCCGCCCGATGATTCCTGCATGCCCCGATTGCACATCGCCCAGAACGACCGTGCCGACGCAGTCATCTCGGAGCACCCGTTCGGGCTGCTCGTCGGGATGCTGCTCGAGCAGCAGATCGCGATGGAGGCGGTGTTCTGCGGCCCCGCCAAGATCTACGACCGGTTCGGCACGCTCGATCCGACGAAGATCGCCGCGATCGAACCGGGTGAGTTCGTCGAGAAGTGCACGACGCCTCCCGCTCTTCACCGTTACGGCCGCTCGATGGCAGAGCGCGTGCAGAAGCTCGCCGCCGCCGTGCGCGACGACTACGACGGCGACACCCGCGCCATCTGGGCAACGGACGACGCCGCCGAACTGCTGAGGCGACTCTAGGCGCTGCCCGGATTCGGCGACCAGAAAGCGTGCATCTTCGCGGCCCTGCTCGGCAAACAACTCGACGTCCGCCCCGACGGCTGGCGCAAGAGCGTCGGCCCCCTTCGCCGAGGACGGCTCGTTCCGCTCGGTGGCCGACGTCGTCGACGCCGACTCACTGCAGAAGGTTCGCGAGACGAAACGTGAGATGAAACGTGAGATGAAGGCGGCGAAGAAGGCCGCAGCCCGATCGTGACGGCGGCGTCAGCGGCACCTCGCCGACGTTGAGCGAGGGACGCCGCGCTGCCAGGGGCTCAGGTGCGCAACCACGCCACGAGACCCGCGCAGCCGCACGCCCACAGGACGCTGACGAACGTGCCGATGATGAACCGCTCGGCGACGGCCGACTTCTCGCCACTGCGCAGCTCCGGATAACGCCCGAGCCCCTTGACGGCGAGAACGATCGCGATCGCCTCCGGCCACGACGCGACGAGCCCCGCGAAGATCGCCAACCGCTCGAGCGCGCCGATCCACGCGCCGCCGCGCAGGATCGTGGCGGCCTGTGCGACCCCGTCCGAGGACTCCGGCAGGCTCTCCCCCACCTCGGACGCCCGCCGATCGACGCTGCGGAACACGAGCGTCGTCACGACACCACCACCCGCGAGCGCCAGTGACCCGAACAGCGCGACGACGAGAACATCCCTGACATCCATGACCCGACGGTAGACGCCGCCACCGACAGTGGTGAGGACACAGGCCGGGACGATCCGTTCCGTCAGGCGCAACACCGAGCCGGGTGAGGGCCGGGCTGGTGATCCGAGCGCGCCCAAAGCCGTCATGCCGCGGGCGCACACGATCAGAGCATGTCGACTCTCGAGCGGCGCCGCCCCTCAGCAGGGCGAGCGCGCGCAGCGTCCATGAGGCGCGCGGCGAGGCGCATGCCGGCGTCGCTCTCCTCGACGGCTGCGGCCCGCGCGCGTTGGCTGACGGCCGAGGGGGTGATGTCGAGTGCGGCGGCGACCTCGCGCCCCGTCAGCCCCTGCCCCAACAACTCGGCAACAGCCCACCCGGCAGGTGTGCGGCGATGCCAGAGCAGGTGCAGCAGCGCCAGCGCCGCGTCGAGGTCGGCCCCTGCCTCGGGCGCCGAAGGAGCCCGAACGGCCACGCGCGCCGGCACGAGCCGGGATGTCTCGACCGCCTCACGCGCCGCGATGAACGCCTCACCCGAGGCGGCACGCACATCGTCGGGTACGGGCGTCACGACCGCGCCGATGCCGACCCCCACCCGCCAGCACCCGAGGCGCGCCAGCCGTTCGAGCGCCTCGACCGTATCGCTCGAACGCGTGAACAGGGCCTGGATCTCATCCCCCGCCGTCCGCGCGAAGCCGCGCGCAGACCCCCCGCTCGACGGGAGAGCGCGCAGCGCTCGCAGGGCGGAGGGCACGGCGTCGCCGCCAGAGCGGCTGTCGACCTGATCCGCCGTCAGCACCACGAGAGAGGATCGGAGTGAAGGCATGGACCTAAACTAGCGGAAGTTAAGGGGAAAAACTTCATTCGTAGGACCGTCCAGATCGGCCATCCGCCGACGCTCAGCCTGACCACACACGGCGCCAAACGACAGGGACGGCCCCACTCGCCCGGCCAGCCGTCATCGCGGACACCCCTGCCCGAGACCGACGAAGCCACATCACGGTTGCCGCACCCGGTTCGGCCCGGCGCGCCCCACGACTCAGGCAGCGAGTCGATACCGCCGGAAGGACGGGACGAGCAGGCCCACGAGCATGACACCGAAGACGACGCACACGCCGCCGAGCCACGCCGTCGTCGCCGCTCCGATCGCGGTCGCGCCGGCGCCGTGGATGACGTCCGCGATGCGTGGGCCGCCGGCGACGACGACGAGGAACACGCCCTGCAGCCGCCCGCGCACCTCGTCGCTCGCGGCCGTCTGAAGCATCGACGTGCGGAAGGCCGCGGAGACCATGTCGGCCGCACCTGCGATGACGAGGGCGATGAACGCGAGCCAGAACACGACGTCGACGCGCCCGTTCGCGAGCGCTACCGCCGCACCGAACCCGATGATGGCGAGGCCCCACACGAGCACCGCGGCCAGCACGGCGACGCCGTGTCGTCGCACGCGCGACACCCACCCGGAGAACACGCCGCCGAGCACGGCGCCGACGGGGATCGCCGCGAACAGCCACGCGAACGCGAAACCACCCCCGAGCGGACCGCCGAACGACTCGTGCGCGATCTGGGGAAACTCCGAGCGCGGCATGCCGAACACCATCGCGATGAGGTCGACGACGAAGCTCGCGAGCAGGACGGGGTGACGCGTCAGGTAGCGCAACCCGTCGAGAACCGACGAAAAACCGGCCTTGACGACCTCACCGATCGGCGGCAGCGCGGGCATGCGGAACACGGCCCACAGCGTCGAGAGCAGGCAGATCGTGTCGATCGCGTACATCCACGAGAAACCGAGCACGGGGATGAGCGCGCCGGCGAGCAGCGGGCCGGCAATGCCACCGGCCATCGCGACCGTCATGAGCAGCGAGTTCGCGGCGGGCAGTAACTCGGGTTCGAGCAGGCGCGGCAGCGACGACTGCAACGCCGGTTGATGCAGCGCGAACAACGCCTGCTGTGCTGCGAACAGATACAGCAGCACCCAGACGTTGACGCCGCCCGCTGCCGCCTGCGCCCAGAACAGCGCGCTCGCGACGACCAAGCCGCCCGAGGTGAACAGCAGGATCCGTCGACGATCGTGCGCGTCGGCGAGCGATCCGCCGTACAGGCCGAACACGATGAGCGGCACCAGGCCGAACAACCCCGTCAGCCCGACGTAACTCGAATCGCGCGTCTGCGCGTAGATCTGCGCGGGCACGGACACGATCGTCAGCTGGGCGCCGACGACGGTGACGATGTCGGCGATCCACAACCGCCGGAAGGCGGGGTTGCGCAACGGCCGCGTATCGGCGAGAACCGAGCGAAACCGTTGCAGCCGAGTCGAACTCATGCGTCGATGCGCTCGGTGTCGAGATCGTTGGCGCTGGAGATGATGAAATCCTTGCGCGGCGCGACCTCGCTGCCCATGAGCAGGTCGAACACCTGCTCGGCCATCTCGGCGTCCTTGAGCGTGACACGACGCAGCGTGCGGTGGCGCGGGTCCATCGTCGTCTCCGCGAGCTGGTCGGCGTCCATCTCACCGAGGCCCTTGTAGCGCTGCGGCTGCTTGAACGTGCGGCCCTTCTTCTCCCACGCCGCGACGGTGGCTCGCATCTCGTCCTCGGAATAGGTGTAGATGACCTCACCCTTCGCGCGGCCCTGCGCGCTCACCTCGAGACGGTGCAGCGGCGGCATCGCTGCGTACACGCGCCCCGCCGCGACGAGCGGACGCATGTAGCGGAAGAACAACGTCAGCAGCAGCGTGCGGATGTGGGCGCCGTCGACGTCGGCGTCCGTCATGAGGATGATCTTGCCGTAGCGCACCATGTCGAGGTCGAAACTGCGCCCCGAACCCCCTCCGACGACCTGGATGATCGAGGCGCACTCCGCGTTCTTCAGCATGTCGCCGACGGACGCCTTCTGCACGTTGAGGATCTTGCCGCGGATCGGCAGCAGCGCCTGGTACTCCGAGTTGCGCGCCGCCATGCCCGTACCGAGCGCCGAGTCGCCCTCGACGATGAACAGCTCGCTGCGCTCACCGTCGGTCGAGCGGCAGTCCTTCAGCTTGCCCGGCAGGCTCGAGGATTCGAGCGCCGTCTTGCGACGCTGCGTCTCCTTGTGGGCGCGCGCGCTGATGCGCGACTTCATCTCGGCGACGACCTTCTCCAGCAGTAGCGCGGCCTGCGCCTTGTCGTCACGCTTCGTCGACGTCAGGTGCGCGCTCAGCTCCTTCTCGACGACCTTGCTGACGATGGCACGCACGGCCGCGGTGCCGAGCACCTCCTTCGTCTGGCCCTCGAACTGCGGCTCCGCGAGGCGGACGGTGACGACGGCCGTCAGGCCCGCGAGGACGTCGTCCTTCTCGACCTTGTCATTGCCGACCTTGAGCTTGCGCGCGTTGACCTCGAGCTGCTTCTTGAACACCTTCATGAGCGCCTGCTCGAAACCGGTGTTGTGCGTGCCACCCTTCGGCGTCGCGATGATGTTGACGAAGCTGCGCACCTTCGTCTCGTACCCGGTGCCCCAACGCAGCGCGATGTCGACGCCGCACTCGCGCGTCACGTCCTGGCTCGTCATGTGGCCGCTCGATTCGTCGAGCACCGGCACCGTCTCGGTGAACGACCCGCTGCCCTGCAGGCGCCAGATGCCGGTGACGGCCGTGTCAGGCGCGAGGTACTCGCAGAACTCGCTGATGCCGCCGTCGTGGAGGAAGGTCTCCTCGTGCGGACCGTTCTCCCCCGGCGTACCGGCGAGGCCCCGCTCGTCACGAATGATGATGGTGAGGCCCGGCACGAGGAAACTCGTCTGACGAGCGCGCGCGATGAGCTGGTCGTAGTCGAACTGCGCGGTCTTGAGGAAGATCGTCGTGTCGGCCCAATAGCGCACGCGCGAACCGGTGACGCCGCGCCTGGCCTTGCCGACAACCTCGAGCTGGCTGCCGGACTCGAACGGCGTGAACGGGTTCGTCGGGCTCTTCGCGAGCGGATCGGAGGAGTCGCCGTCGGCGAACGTGCCGGGCTCGCCGCGGCGGAAACTCATGCCGTACGTCTTGCTCGCACGGTCGACCTCGACGTCGAGACGCGAACTGAGCGCGTTGACGACGGATGCACCGACGCCGTGCAGACCACCGGAGGCCGTGTAGGACCCGCCACCGAACTTGCCGCCCGCGTGCAGTTTCGTGAAGACGACCTCGACACCCGACAGGCCCGTGCGCGGCTCGACGTCGACGGGAATGCCGCGGCCGTTGTCGCGCACCTCGACGGAGCCGTCGGGCAGGAGAATGACCTCGATGCGGTCGCAGTACCCGCCGAGCGCCTCGTCGACGGCGTTGTCGATGATCTCCCAGAGGCAGTGCATGAGGCCGCGACCGTCGGTCGAGCCGATGTACATGCCGGGACGCTTGCGGACGGCCTCGAGCCCCTCGAGCACCTGGAGGTGGCGGGCGGTGTAGTTCTCTTGGTTCTCGCTGGGCGACACCTGGGGAATCTCCTTGACCTTCGTCACGCGCACACTCGGCATGTGCCTCGCTACGCTATCGGACGAACCCTGTCGTTCCGCGTCGCCACGCGCAAGGCGCCCCTCGTGGGCGCTCCGGCATGTGGTGTGCATGGTGGTGTGCGGCCGCGGGTGCACGCGGGTCGAGGCAATCGCTCGGGCGCGCGAGGACGCCCGCAGATCGAAACCGGCTTCGCGGGAATGCCTCCACGTGGAAGACTGTTATGCATTGTCGAGAACCACATTCGTGTGGGTTCACGAATACGCGTGCGACGGCCCCCGCGCCGTCCGACGAGGAGGATGGATATGACCGCAACGATGGAACAGACGATGACCGCCGCCGACCGCTGCGACCGCTGTGGCGCCCAGGCGTTCATCAAGGCCGTCATGTCCGAAGGTCTCGAACTGCGCTTCTGCGGCCACCACGGCCGTGAGCACCTCGACAAGCTGCGGGAGGTCGCCGTCGAGGTCGTCGACGAAACCCCCCGCCTCAGCGAGGTCTGAGCATCTCGCCCCTTCGGCACAGCGAACCGTTCGGCCCCGCGTCCTCGATCATCGAGGCGCGGGGCCGAACGCATGCCGGGGGCACTGTCGGACGCACCCGGGCATGAGGCCTCGCGCGATGGGTGTCGCGCGATCGGTGCCGTGCGACTGGCGTCGCGCGACGGCGGTGATCTCGGGCGCAGCGATGCGCTGATGGGCCATGATGAACACCATGGTGGTCTCCACAGAAACCTTGACGACGCTCGGTGCGGCCCTGCTCGTCGCGGTCGGCATCGCCGGCCTCATCGTGCCCGTCCTACCGGGCCTCGCGTGCGTCGTGCTCGGCGTGCTCGTCTGGGCCATCGGCCAGTCGAGCACGGCGGCATGGGTGGTGTTCGCTGTCGCGTGCGTCCTCGCTGTCGCAGGCTATGTCGTGCAGGTTCTCGTGCCGGGGCGTCAGCTCTCGCGGGGTGGGGTTGCGCGGCGCAGCAACATCGTCGGTCTCGTGTGCGCGGTGGTCGGCGTCTTCGTCGTCCCCGTGATCGGGCTGCTGCTGGGCTTCGTCATCGGCGTGTTCTTGGCGGAGAGCGCACGACTGCGTGATCGCACGCAGGCGTGGGCAGCGACCCGCGTCGCCATCCGGGCAGCACTGACGTCGGTGGGCATCGAACTGGCCGCAGCCGTGACGATCGCCGTCGGCTGGGCCATCGCAGCGTTCGTGCTGGCGCGGTGAGCGCGGGGCGCGCTGAGCGTCATCGCTGCAGGCGAGCAGCGGGCGCTCACCTCAGCGACGCCGCTGCCGATTCACCATCCCTGGTTCTCGTAGCGGCGACGCTCCCAGCGCTGCTCCATCCGCTGCATGAAGTCACCCTGCCGACGGGGAGCCGACGAGCGCGGCCGAGCGGTGCGCGCCGGACGCGCCATCCGTGACGCGGGGTGCGCGCCGGTCTGGGCCGTGATGCCCTCGAACGAGTTCGGGTCGACGACGTACAGGGCGGGCCGTGACGGCGTCTGCACGGACAGCAGAGCACCGGCGGCGATGACGAGCATGCCGACCAGACCCATCCACATGTGCGAGGAGTACGTGCCGGCCGCGGTGAGGCCGAGACCCCCGAGGCACACCGCGCCGGCGAAGAGGGCGCGCCTACGTCGACGGCGGCGCTCCGGGTCGGCCTGCATCGCCGAGGCGAACTTGGGATCCTCGGCGGAAAGCTGCGCCTCGAGCTGCTCCAACGTGCGCAACTCATGCTCGGACAACGGCATGGTGGCCCTCCATCCCTTCGTCACCCCACATGATGCACAGCTCGTGCGGCGGGTGACACATAACGTCAGTTGTAGCACTGCAGCGCGGTGCACGACGGGGAAAGTGCATCACACCCTGACCTTTCACGCCAGAGCCTGCCGCCATGGGCCGCCCGTGCCCGCTCATCCGACGAGGCTCGCCGGGCGCACGATGCCTGCCCCGAAGCGCGCGCTCGCCCGATCGATCGCCCGATCCGCCTCCCGCCATCCGTTCTCCCGCTCCCCGAGCCGGATCTGCCGCGACGTCTGACGCACGTCCTTCAACCCCTGCACCCGCACCCCGACGAGCCGCACCCGCGCGCGCTGCAGGGCGAGCGCGTCGAACAATTGCGCTGCGACGTCGTAGATCTCGCGGCTGACGTCGGTGTGCTCGGGCAGCGTGCGCGAGCGCGTGATCGTCGTGAAGTCCGAGAACCTCACCTTGAGTACGACCGTCCGACCCGCGACCTGCGCCGCCCGCATCCGCGCCGCCACCCGATCACTCAGCTTGAGCAGCTCGCGCTTGATCTCGACGGCGTCGTCGAGGTCGGCGGGAAACGTCTCGTCCGAACCGATGCTGCGCTCGGGTTCGTGCGGGACGACGCGGCGCTCGTCATGCCCCCAGGCGAGGCGGTGCAGGGTGACGCCCGCGCTCTGCCCGAGGGCGCGCACGAGCGTGCGTTCGGGCAGGTGTGCGACATCGCCGACGGTGCGCAGCCCGAGGCGATGCAGTTTCTCCTTCGTCGTCTCACCCACGCCCCACAGCGCCTCGACGGGCAGCGGGTGGAGGAAGTCGAGGGTCTCGTGGCGCTCGACGAGGAGCAGCCCGTCAGGTTTCGCGCGCGTCGAGGCCAGCTTGGCGACGAACTTGACCGGCGCGATGCCGACCGAGCACGTGATCATCTGCTCGTCCGCGACGGCGTCACGCAGTTGGTGCCCGAGCGCAACCGCCTGACGCGGTGTCGGTGCCACCCCGCTCACGTCGAGGAACGCCTCGTCGAGTGAGATGGGTTCGACGAGCGGCGTCACCTGAGCGAACAGGTGCATGACGGCTCCCGAGATGCGCGAGTACAGCTCGGCGTCGGGTGGCAGCACCACCGCCTGCGGGCACAGCCTGCGCGCGCGCCCCATGGGCATGCCGGAGTTCACCCCGAACCGTCGCGCCTCGTACGTGGCGGACAGCACCACCCCGCGACCCGCACCCCCGACGATGACGGGGGTGCCCACGAGTTCGGGGCGCTCGATGAGCGACGCCGAGGCGTAAAAGGCGTCCATGTCGACGTGCAGGATCATCGTTTCCATCCTCCTGAGCTTCCCGGGCTCGCGTGCCACAGGTGTGACGGAGCCTCACCCTCGCCGGGCAGTTCGGCGCGCGAGGCACGAAGCGCCTCCCCCGCCGGTTTGATGTCGGTGTACGGCGACTGCGCGAACCCCGACGCGTGCACGAGCTGACGCCGCCCGCGCGCGGCCCCGACCGAGCGCTCCGCCCCGCGCCGCTCGCTCTCCTCGACGAGACGGTGGACCCCGGCCTCGCCGTCGTGCTCCCACGCCTTCCACGCCTGCGCCAGATCCCACGCTCCCGTCGCGCGGATCGAGACCCCACGCGGGCCGGTGCGGCGCACGACGCCCCGCACGAGGAGCATCCACGCGTGGAAGACCGTGTCGGCGTAGGGGCCCTGGACGTCCTCGAAGAACGTCGCGTCGGCCGGGCCCGTACCGTCGTCGACGGTGAGGAAGATGACGCGTCGCCCCGAACGCACCGGCGGTGTCTGCGTGGCGACCTTGATGCCGGCGCACCACACCGTCTCGCCGCCGTGCAGCGACGCGAGGTCACAGGCCCGGCTGACGCCCAACGCCCGCACGAGAGGCGCGTAGAACTGCATGACGTGCCCGCTGACGTCCAACCCGAGGATGTCGAGCTCGGCCCGCACCTTCTCGGCCGGGGTGAACTCGGGCAGGCCACTGCTCACCGCCTCACCGTCGTCGAGCATGTCGAAGGCCAGCTGCGAGCCGTGCGTCTCGTACCGCTCGTGCGGCCGTCGCCCCTGCGCCTGACGACGCGCCGCCTCGACGCTGTCGAAAGCCATCACCGTTCCTACGTCCCCGTCCGCGTTCACAGACGCGCCCACGCCCGGGGCCGAACTGATCATGCGACGGCGAGCGCCACGCGTCAGACGCGCCGAGGCGTGCCGATCCAACCGTTCGAGGTCGTCGAGCTCGAGCAGCAGATCTCGCCGCGTCGGTGCGCCGCATACGCCGGGTCGTCCGGTGCCGTGCAGTGCGTCGAAGGCGCCGACGAGCAGCAACCGCTCGACGACGGGCCGGTTCAGACCCGCCCGGCGCCACACGTCCGTCAGGCTCGTGTAGGGCTGGCCCTCCACGAGTGACGTCATCTCGCGCTCGCTCATACCCTTGACGTCGAGGAAACCGATGCGCAACCCGAGATGGTCGTCCTCGCTGCCCTCGCCCGGCACGCGCTCGATGCGGTACTCGCGGCGCGAGGCGTTGATGTCGACGCCCAGCACGGGCACGCCGAACGTCCGCACGTCGGCGAGGATGAGTCGCTTGGGGTACATCCCCGGGTCGTGGGTGAGAACGCCTGCGACGAACGCGGCGAGGTGATGGGTCTTCAACCACGCCGACTGGTAGGTGGGGACGGCGAACGCGGCGGCGTGCGCCTTGCAGAAACCGAACGAGGCGAACGCGGCGAGTACCTCCCAGATGCGGTCGCGTTCCGCACTCGTGTAGCCGCGGTGCTGCGCGGCCTCGCGCCACCACAGTTCGATCTTCTCCTGCCCGGCGCTCGAGCCCATCGCCCGTCGCACCTCGTCGGCCTGCGCCAACGTGATGCCGGTCGTCTGCGCGAAGATGCGCAGCACCTGTTCGTGGAAGACGACGACACCCATCGTCTCCTCCAGCGCCGGGCGCAGACTCTCGTGCAGGTACTCGGGCGGCGCCCACCCCTGCCGCGCGCGCAGGAACGGAGTGATCATGTCGCTCTTGACCGGCCCGGGGCGGAACAGCGAGATGTCGATGATGAGGTCTTCGAAGCGCTGCGGCCCGAACTTGCCGATGAGTTCCCGCTGCCCGGGCGACTCGATCTGGAAGCACCCCAGGGTGCGCGTCGTGCGGATGAGTTCGAAGGTGGCCTCGTCGTCGAACGGCACGCACTCGGGGTCGTCGAGGTCGACGACGGCACCCTCGACGCGTTCGATCTCGGCGACGGCGTGGGCCATGGCCGACTGCATGCGGATGCCGAGCACGTCGAGCTTGAGCAGCCCCAGCGTCTCGACGTCGTCCTTGTCGAACTGACTCATCGGGAAACCGAGCCAGCTCGCCTCCATCGGCGTGCGCTGCGCCAGCCCGGCGTTCGACAGGATCACCCCGCACGGATGCAGCGCGATGTGCCGCGGCAGCCCGTCGAGGCGCTCGACGAGGTCGAACAGCCGGTCGAGCTCCGGTTCGGCGAGCCCGCGCGCCCGCAGCTCGGGCAGCTCCTCGATCGCGTGCCGCACGTCACGGGCCGCGACGTGCGGGAAGGCCTTCGCGATGACGTCGACGTCGGCCGGCACCATCCCGAGCGCGGCACCGGCGTCACGGATGGCGTGGCGCACCCGGTAGGTCTCCATCATCGACACGCACGTCACCCGCTCCCCGCCGAAGCGCTCCATGATGCGTTCGTAGATCTCGGTGCGGCGCGCCGACTCGACGTCGATGTCGATGTCGGGCAGCGACGCGCGGGCCCTCGTGCAGAACCGCTCCATGAGCAGTCGGTGCTCGATGGGGTCGACCCCGCTGATGCCGAGCAGGTAGGTGATGAGGCTGCCCGCGCCCGACCCGCGGGCCGCGACGCGCCCGCCCATGTCGCGGATGAGGTCGCAGACCTGCGCGACGGTGAGGAAGTACGTCGGATACCCGAGGTGACGCACCACGTCGAGCTCCTCCTCGAGCCGCTCCAGCACCTCGCGCCGTTTCGCCTCCGACGCGTGCGGGTAGCGTCCGTTCACCGCGGCGTGACAGCGCTCGGTGAGCACCCGCTGCGGGTCGGTGCCCGTCAGGCCCAGCACCTCGACCTCGGGCAGGTGCACCGCCCCGATGCCGATGTCGCGGAACGGGTGCTGGACGCACGCCTGCGCCAGCCGGTCGCTCGCCCCGACGAGCTCGAGCGCGGCGCCGAGATCACCCAGCCCTTCAGCGAGCGCCTCGGCCTGCGTCAGCATCTGCGCCTCAGGGCGCAGATGGCCCTGAACGCTCGTGCGATCCAGGTGACGCAGGTCGAGCGCCACCCCACGACGCGCCGCGTCGAGGAGGTCGGCAGTGATCGCCTCGTCGACCTCACCATGGCGCACCCAGCCGCTCAGCACGGCGGGCACGCCGCACCGACTGGCGAGGCGCCACAGGTTCGTCGCGTGACGCCGACTGGCCATCACCTCGGGCGGGCCGTCGTGGCAGGCCACCTCGAGGGCGAGCGCGCCGTGCGGGAGAGCGGTTCGCCAGCGACGCACCAGGGCCTCGGCCTCGGCGTGACGACCGCGCAGGAGTGCCTGCCCGACGTCCGAATCCGGGCCGAGGAGCACCGTGAGTGCCGGCTGATTCGGTTCGCTCTCGTGCGTGACGTGCGCGGCCACCCGGTCGAGACTCGTGGCGGGCGCGCCGCGCTCACCGCTCAGATGAGCGTCGGTGACGAGACGGCACAGCTGGGCCCACCCCAGCCCCGGCGCGAGCCCCGACGCCGCACCGCGGGCGAGGACGGTGACGCGCGGGCTCCGCTCGTCCCGCGCCGGGCCACCCTTGGCGGGGGTACGCGCCCGCAGCACGCGCTCGGGCGCCAGCGCGAGGTCGACGCCGAGGATCGGCTCGAGGCCTGCGGCGGTGCACGCCTCGACGAACTTGACGCTGCCGTACAGACCGTCGCGGTCGGTGAGCGCGAGGCGTCCGTACCCGAGCTCGGCGGCGCGGGCGACGAGTGTCGCGGGTGGGGTCGTGCCGTACTGCAGCGAGTACGACGAGGCGACCCGAAGGTGCGTGAACTGCATGGCTCACCTCACCTGGACCGGGGTCATGCGCGAACCGACCGGCGCGAGCGGCGGGAGACCGGCGTGCTCGAGGACGATCTGCAGGAACGTCTCGGCCTGCCGCACGAGATCGTCGGCCTCTCGTGCGGCGGGCACGAGGATGCCTGCGCTCACGGCGCGGCTGCGGCGCCCGCTCTCGGTGAAGAACGCCGCCCATTCACCCAGCTCGGGCGCGTGCTGGGCGAGCGTCACCCACGCACTGCGCGGCTTGGAGCTGAGGCTGCGCGGCGCCTTCCACGCGAGCAACCCAGCAGCGGCGCGCAGCGCTGCGAGATGCGCCGCGACGTAGCGCTGCGAACTCGTCGAGACGGTGCAGGCCTCGACGAGGGTGTCGTGGGAACGCGCGACGAGGTCGAGCAGATCGGTGGAGCAGACGGCGGGGACGTCGTTCGTCGAGGTGGCCGACGTCGACGTGGTCGGGGCTGTGGTCAGGGTCGCCATGGGGCACTTCCTTCGTCGATGGGGCGGGAACGGGCGGTTCAGTCGATGAGCTCAGTCGGTGAGGGCGCGCAGCGACCAGCGCTCACCGTCGTGCACGAGGTGGAAGACCCCGCTCGAGGCGCGGCGCCCGGCCGTAGCCTCGACACGCCAGGTGCGTTGCTCGAGCCGGCGCTGGACGTCAGGGGCGCCCTGCTCGTCAGGTGTCGTGGGACGGGCCGGATCACGCCACCACGGCACCCGTTCACGCCAGGTGTCGAGCACCTGCGTCACCCGATAGCGACGCCCGCGCCACTCGAAGACCACGGGCCTGCCGCACGCGTCGACCCCCATGGCGACGACGTCGTCGTACTCGCGCATCACACGACCTCCTCATCGGTGGGGGGCAGAGCCCTCCCCACGAAAAATCGAACTTCTGTTCGATGAGAAGAATGTACGACCGACGTCTGACAACCCCGTCAGGTCGCGGTTCCCACGCCGCTACGCGTAGGCTCACGGGTAGCCGATCTGGAAAAGGAAACGCACCGTGCCCGACTCTCTCGATGCGCCGCGCCTGCTCGAACGACTGCAGGAGACCCTCGATGCCGAGGTGAGCCATCAGCGCGACGTCCTCGCCCCCCTCGGCGGCCAGACCGACCTCATGCTCGACGCTGTCGCCACCCTCCTGCGCGGAGGCAAGCGTGTGCGTGCGTCGTTCCTGTACTGGGGTTACCGCGCCGCCGGTGGAGCCGACAGCGACGCCCTCGTGCGCTGCGCCGCGTCGATGGAGCTGTTCCAGGCCGCCGCGTTGCTGCACGACGACGTCATGGACGCGAGCGACACCCGACGCGGCATGCCCGCCGCGCACCGGGCGATGGCCGCCGCGCACCGCAGCCGCGGTCTCGACGGGGACGCCGACCGCTTCGGCGAGGCCGGCGCCATCCTGGCCGGCGACCTGTGCCTGACGTGGGCCGACGAGATGTACGCGACGAGCGGCCTGCCCGCCGACGAGGTCGCGCGCGGCCGCGCCGTCTTCGACCTCATGCGCACGCAGCTCATGGGCGGTCAGTTCCTCGACGTCCTCGAGGCCTCGACGCCCTGGGCGACGATGGGCACGCCCGAGCGCATCGAGCGTGCGCTGCGCGTCATCCGTTTCAAGAGCGCCAAGTACACGATGGAGCACCCCCTGCTCATCGGTGCGGCGAGCGCGGGCGCCTCCCCCGACGTCACGCAGGCCCTGTCGCAGTACGGTCTCGCGCTCGGTGAGGCCTACCAGCTGCGTGACGACCTGCTCGGCGTCTTCGGCGACCCGGCCCAGACGGGCAAGCCCGCCGGCGACGACCTGCGCGAGGGCAAGCGCACCGTCCTCGTCGCGCACCTGCTCGACGCCGCCGGTGACGAGCCGGAGGTCGGCACGTTCTTCGCCGAGCGTTTCGGCCACGACGACCTGCGCGAGGACGAGGTAGAACGCATCCGTGTGCTCGCTCGCGAATCAGGGGCCGTCGACGCCGTCGAAGCGCGCATCGCCGAGGGCGCTCAGCGGGCCCGCGCGGCGTTGGACGGCGTGCGCAGCCAGGTGCCTGCCGACGCCTACGCCGCGCTGGAGGCGTTCATCGAGTCGACGACGGCCCGCACGTTCTGACGCGGCAGCTCGCGATCAGAACGCGTCCTCCATGGCGCGCTTGCGCACCTCGGCCTTGCGGCCCGCGCGCAGCATGTCGATCGGTGCCCCGTCGATCGGGAGGGTCTCGTCCGGCGTGCACAGCCAGCGGATGGCCTCGTCGTCGTCGAACCCGCCGTCGTTGAGCACCGTGACGGTGCCCATGAGCGAGGCGAGCACGCCGCCGCCCTGGATGAAGGCGGCCGGCACCGCGACGACGTTGCGCTCCCCGACGCGGCTCGCGATGATCTCGCGGTCGGCGATCATCTGACGCACCTGGCGCAGCGACATGCCGAGCTCCTCGGCGAGGTCGGGCACGGTCAGCCAGTCGCCGACGAGGGTCTCGAGATCAGGGGTGGTTGCGTCATTCACCCTCACAGGGTGCCAGAGACTGTCCCGTCGGCGCACGTCGAGCGCGCCTCCACCAAAACGTCACAGCCGCGACCTAGCGTGGCAGGCATGCCCGCCCTTCTCGCCCTGCCCGTAGCCGTCCACAGCGCCGCCCAGCCCGTGCACCACCAGCTGCGCGGCCCGCAGTCACACGCCGAGACGCCGACGTCACACCGCGCGAACGCCGCGAAGAAGCCGGTGCGCAAGATGACGACGACGCACGTGCGCGCCGGCGACACCGTCTACGGCATCGCGCGACGCATGCACTCCAGCGTCGCCGCCATCGTCAAGGCGAATCCCGGCATCGAGCTGCGCCGCCTGCTCCCCGGCACGACGCTGCGCGTCCCCGTCGCTACCTCCGCCGCGCACACGCCGTCACCCCACCCGGCGACGAAGCCCACCCGTGCGGCGACGAAACCCGCAGCCACGCCGCACCCGGGCCCCTCGACGCACGCCCCGAAGCCGAAGCACGTCGTCCGCTACGCCGGGACAGCGGCGGCGCGCGGCTATCCGGCGTCCCTCGTCGCCTCCGGTGACCGCCACCGCCGACAGCTCGCCGCGGCCGACCTGCCCGGGCAGGCGCAGATCCGCGCGATGATCACCTCGACCGCGAAGCGCTACGGCGTCAGCCCGAAGCTCGCCCTCGCGATCGGCTGGCAGGAATCGGGTCACCGGCAGAGCGCCGTCTCGGTCTGCGACGCCCTCGGCACGATGCAGGTCATGCCCACGACCGGGCAGTGGGCCGGCTCCATCGTGCATCGCCACCTCGACCTGCTCGACACGCAGGACAACATCACCGCCGGCGTCGTGACGCTGCGCTTCCTCACCGAGCACGCGCACGATCAGAACGAGGCCATCGCCGCCTACTACCAAGGTCTTGGAGCAGTGCGCGCGCACGGCTTGTACCCCGACACCCGCCGGTACGTCGCGAGCGTCAATACCCACATGAAACGCTTCTCCTGACGCGGGCGTGCACAGCCGACGCACACGCGGAGCCGCCTAGACTGCGCTCGTGGAGCCGATCCAAGCCGACCCCCTCATCGGGCAGCTGATCGAACGCCGCTATCAGGTGAGAAGCCACCTGGCCGACGGCGGGATGGGGCGCGTCTACGTCGCGCACGACACACGCCTCGAGCGCGACGTCGCGTTCAAGGTGCTGCGCGCCGACCTCGCACGCGACCCCGCCTTCGTCACCCGCTTCCAGCGCGAGGCGCGCGCCGCCGCACGGCTCAGCCACCCGCACGTCGTCGCCGTCCACGACCAGGGGCGCGACGGTGACGTCGTGTTCCTCGCGATGGAACTCGTCGACGGCGTCACGATGCGCGACGTCATCAACCGTGGCGGACGCCCCACCGGCGAGCTGCTCGCACTGTTCGAGCAGGTGCTCGACGGGCTCGGCGCCGCCCATCACGCGGGCCTCGTCCACCGCGACATCAAGCCCGAGAACATCCTCATCAGCTCGCGCGGGGTCGTGAAGATCGCCGATTTCGGTCTGGCGCGCGCCGTCTCGTCGGCGCGCTCGTCCGTGAGCGCCGACAACGAGATGCTCATCGGCACCGCCTCCTACCTCGCGCCCGAGCAGGTGGAACCCGCCCGATTCGGCCACTCCGGTCCGCGCGGCGACGTCTACGCCTCCGCCCTCGTCCTAGCCGAGATGTTGACGGGGCGTCGCTCGTTCGACGGCGACTCCCCGGTCCAGGTCGCCTACCGCCACGTCCACGAAGCGCCGCATCCACCCTCGAGCGCTGACGCGTCCCTGGCCCCCCTCGACGCCTGGTTCACCCGCGCGACGAGCAAGATGCCCGCCGATCGTCCGGCCGACGCCACCGCCTCCGCCCACGAACTACACGCCGCGCGCGCCCGGCTGACGCCCGAGGCCCTGGGGCACCCCGCCCCGCCGGCCGCCCACGTCACCGCGCCAACCGCCCAGCTCGATGTGCCGGCCGCCTCGCCGGACGCCTATCGCGTCGAGGGCACGATCGCTCCTGGTGCCATCCCAGCCACCGGCCAGGACGGCGGCAGGCCGACCGGTGCCCCGACCGGCCCACAGGGTGCTGACGAAGGCCGGAACGCGGCGCTGCGCCCTGCCCACACGCACGTCATCCCGGCGACGACCACCCAGACGCTCGGCGCGACACCCGCGGGCGGCCCGCGCCGTCGTCGTCGCTGGCCGTGGGTCGCCGCAGCCGTGACGGCGATCGCCGCCGGCGGCCTCGCGCTCGCCCTGACGGTGGGGCCGCTGACGTCGACCGACATCCCCGAGGTAAACGCTCGACCTCAGGGTGAGGCCATTTCGACCCTCCGTTCCGCCGGATTCGACACGCGCGTCACGCTGGCTGATTCCGACTCCGTCCCGGCTGGCCGCGTCATCTCGACCTCACCCGAGCAGGGCTCGAGCCATCGTCACGGCACCGACGTCACCCTCGTCGTGAGCAACGGACCGAAGATGGTCGATGTCCCCGCCGTGGCCGGCCTGCAGCGCGACAAGGCTGAAGCCAAACTCAAGAGTGAGGGTTTTGGCCACGTGACGCACACCGAACGGCACGACGTCCGTGAGGCGGGAACGGTATTGTCGGTCTCTCCCGCGGCGGGCGCCCACATCCGTCACGACACCACCGTCACCCTCGTCGTCAGCTCGGGGCCGGAGGAGTTCCACCTGCCCGACGTGGCGAAGCAGACGCAGGAGAACGCGACGACGAGGCTGCAGGAGCACGGCCTGACGGTCACGACGCGTGAGGAGTTCTCGCCCGACGTCCCCTCCGGCTCGGTCATCGGCACCGACCCGACGAGCGGAACCCAGGTGAAGACGGGTGACACGATCACGCTGCGCGTCTCGAAGGGCGTCGAGATGGCCGACGTGCCCGACGTCACCGGAATGAAGGCCGCCGAGGCCCGTTCTCGTCTCGAGGACGCGGGCTTCCACGTCGACGGGGCGTCCTGGCTCGACGAGCTGCTCGGCTCTACCGTCGGCTCGCAGACCCCGACGGGCGGCTCGCGCACCCCCAAGGGGAGCAGCGTCACCCTGAGCTTCTGACGGCGCACTATCGGAACACACGACGATGCCCGCCCACCATGAGGTGAGCGGGCATCGTCGTCAATTCGACACGGACGTCACTGCGCGCGAGCGCTCAGCATCTCCGCGACGAGGTAGGCCAGTTCGAGGCTCTGCTGGTGGTTGAGACGCGGGTCGCAGGCCGACTCGTACCGGCTCTCCAGATCCTCGTCACGCACCTCGACGCTGCCGCCGAGGCACTCGGTCACGTCGTTGCCCGTCAGCTCGACGTGCAGGCCACCCGGGACGGTGCCCGCCGCCTCGTGAACCTCGAAGAAGCCGCGCACCTCGTCGACGATGTCGTCGAGACGACGCGTCTTGAAACCGCTCGCGGATTCGAACGTGTTGCCGTGCATCGGGTCGGTGATCCACACCGGCGCCGCGCCCTCGGCCTTGAGTCGCTCGACGATGGGCGGCAGCGCCTCACGGATCGTGCCCGCGCCCATGCGCGTGATGAACGTCAGACGGCCCGGCTCACGCTCGGGATCGATCTTGTCGATGATGCGCAGCAGGTCGTCCGGGTCGGCCTTCGGCCCGACCTTCATGCCCACCGGGTTCGACACGCGGGAGACGAAGTCGATGTGCGCACCGTCGATCTCGCGCGTGCGCTCACCGACCCACAGCATGTGCCCGGACGTCGCATACGGGCGTCCCGAACGCGAGTCGACGCGCGTCAGCGGACGCTCGTAGTCGAGCAGCAGCGCCTCGTGGCTCGAGAAGAAGTCGACGGCGCGCAGGGCGTCGAAGTCGACCCCGCAGGCGGCCATGAACCGCATCGCGCGGTCGATGTCCTTCGCCGTCTTCTCGTAGCGCGCGTTGGCGGCGTTGGCGATGAAGCCCTTGTTCCAGTCGTGGACATTGCGCAGGTCGGCGAAACCGCCCTGGGTGAACGCGCGCACGAGGTTGAGCGTCGCCGCACTCGTGTTGTAGGCCTGCAGCAGTCGCTCGGGGTCGGGGCGACGCGCCTCGGGCGTGAACGCGAAGTCGTTGACCATGTCACCGCGGTAGGCCGGCAGAGTGACGTCGCCGCGCGTCTCGGTGTCCTTCGAGCGCGGCTTGGCGAACTGCCCGGCGATGCGGCCGAGCTTCACGACGGGCGTGCTCGCGCCGTACGTCAGCACCGCAGCCATCTGCAGGATCGTCTTGACGCGGTCACGGATGTTGTCGGCCGTCGCCGAGGCGAACATCTCTGCGCAGTCACCGCCCTGCAGGACGAACGCCTCACCGCGCGACGCCGCGGCGAGGCGGGTGCGCAGATCGTCGCACTCGCCCGCGAAGACGAGCGGCGGATAGGTGGCCAACGTCTCCCGCACGCGCTCCAACGAACCGTCATCCGGCCACGACGGCTGCTGCTTGGCAGGCAACTGCGGCCACTCGAGACCCACGGGACGCGTGGGCACGGACGGGGTGTTCTGCGTTTCGGGCGTGGTACTCACTCGAGCGAGCCTAGGCGTCGAAGCACGATGGCGCACATCGGCCCTGACTGTGAGACATCACGGGCGACGCGCGAGCCGGACTCGCGGGCGGCCATGCCAGGTCGACGCCCCGGCCCGAGAGCCCGGGGCGATGCCCGGTACAGGGTCGGCGATCGTCAGCCGGCGTCGCGAGCGCCGTGCGCGTCGCCGTCGGTGCCGTCGGTCGTGATGGATTCGACAGGTTCGACACGCTCGACGGACACGGACGTCTCGCCGTCATCGATCGTGACAGCGTCATGAGCCGGGGCGTCATGAGCGGCGTCGTGGACCGCGATGTCCTCGACGTCGGCCGTGACGTCGGATGCCTCGCCGGCGGGCGCGTCGTTGCTCCTGATGTCCTTGCCGTCCTTGTCCGAGCCCTTGCGCGGCAGGCGGGCGGCAGCGTCTTCGAGGGCCGCGGTGGCGCTGCCCTGGATCTCCTTGGCCACCTGCACGGCGCCCTCACCGAGGGAGCGGGCACGCTCGCCGACCGACTTCTTGCGCGACGCGGCGTACTCATCAACGTACTCCTGGCCGGACAGCAGCATCAGTTCATACATGATCTCGTCGGTGATGGAGCGCAGCACGAAACGGTCGGAGCCCATGCCGTCGAAGCGCGAGAAGTCGAGCGGCGCGCCGAAGCGCACGTGCGGTTGCGCGTAACGGCCGAACTTCTCGCCGGGAGGTGCGACGGTGTCGGTGTCCATGAGGGCGACCGGGATGACGGGCACGCCACTCTCGAGCGCGAGACGCGCGATACCGGTCTTGCCCTTGTAGAGACGGCCGTCGGGCGAGCGCGTGCCCTCGGGGAAGATGCCGAACAGCTCACCGGCGGCGAGGATGCGCTTGCCGGTCGCGAGCGCACCGGCTGCCGCGGAACCGCTCGTGCGATCGATCGGCACCTGACCCGTGCCGGAGAAGAAGCCCTTCTGCAGGCGCCCCTTGACGCCGGGCGTCGTGAAGTACTCCGACTTCGCGACGAACGTGACGCGGCGTTCGACGACGAGCGGGACGAACAGCCAGTCCGAATAGGAGAGGTGGTTGATCGCCAGGATCGCCGGGCCGGCGTCGGGAATGTGCTCGAGGCCCTCGACCGTCGGGCGGAAGACCGTTCGAAGCGCAGGCCCGACGAGAACCCTCTTGAGAAGCCAGTAGAGCACGGGAAGTCTTCCTCTCGGGGTGCAGGACGGCTTCACTCTACTGGGTCACACCGGCCTGCACATGCCGCCACGGCGACGCAGCGTGCCAGGATGAGCACATGCGAACCCGGCCCCGCACCTGCCCACCGACGTCCGCGCCCGGGCGGGCCACCTCGCGCGTCGGCGAGGCGCTGCGATGAGCACCGAGCCCCGCGACCGCGACTGGGACGCCGAGTTCGCCCAGATCACCCGTCATCTCGACCTCGACGCAGCGTCGGAATCCGCGACCCGCCGCGGCGCCCACCGGGATCTCTTCGAGCCCACATCCGACGAGACCACGCCCATGACGCCCGCCTCGCCGGCCCCGGCCGACGACGGTCCTGTACCCGGCTTCCGGCCGCAGTGGCGCATGCCGGACGAGCAGCCATGGGTGATGACGCCGCCGCCTCACGGGCAGGCTGGGAGCGCTGCAGGTCAACACGACCACGACGATCTCGATGACCTGGACGAGGAACCCTTCGTCCCGCCTGAGCCCGCACCGTTCGAGACCGGTGACCCGGCGAGCGTCATCATGCTCGCCTGCTTCGTCCTCGGGCCGGTGTGGCTGCTCTACCTCACCCTGTTCGATCGTGAGGCGGCCACGCTGTGGTGGCTCGTCGCGGCGGGGCTGCTCTTCGGCGGCTTCGCCCTCGCCGTCGCGAGACAGCCGAAGAACCGCGACGAGCACGACGATGACGACGATGGCGCCCGCGTCTGAGCCTCTGCGTCAGAGCTTCTGCGACTGCCGGCCCGAGCGGCCTCGTCCGATCCCCCGGGCCCTCCCAGCGGACGTCAGTGCGACGTCCCCGTGACGTCGACGACGAGCGGGCGGTGATCGGTCGCGACCGTCATGTCGTGCTCCACGGCGCTCATGTCGACCGTCTCCAGCTTCAGCGACGGCGAGGCGTAGACAAAGTCGATGCGCTTGTGCGGTTCGGCGGCGTTGAAGGTGTTGATGCGCGGCCCCGCGTCGACGAGCCCATGTGCCTTGAACTCCCGCCCCGCGGGCCCGTTCTCGAGCTCGTTGAAGTCGCCGGCGATCACCCACGGCACGTCGCCCGGCAGGTTCGGGTCGGCGATGAGCTCACGCGCGTGCCCGGCGCGCATCGAGCTGTAGAGCGACAGATGCGTGCTGATCGCGAGCCACTTCGCCTCGCCGGGCAGGCACACCTCGGCCCATGCGTAACCGCGCGGCTCCTGCGGACGCGGCACGGTGTAGAGGCCGTGGCCGCTCGCGGCGACGTCGAGGCGCGGCGCCGTCACGATCGCGGTGCTCATGCGGTGACGGTTGCCGCCGCTCCACACGAGCCCGACGGATTCGGCGAACTCGGCGATGCGATGGTCGGAGAACGGATGGCGCGGCATCTCCTGCAGGCACAGCACGTCGGGCGCGGCGTGCCGGATGACGCGCAGCAGGGCCGCGCGGTCGTCCTTGAGGCCGCGCACGTTGTACGACATAAGACGGGTGGTCATGCGATGTCCTCCTCGACGGCACTGCGCGCCAGGTCGGCCGCGCCGATGAGCCCGGCCTCGTTGCCGAGCTGCGCCTGCACGATTCGTGCCTCCGGGCGGTAGCCGCGCCCCGGCAGCTGCTTGCGGAAGGCCTCGCGCGCCGGCGTCAGCAGCATCTCGCCGGCTGCCGAGACGCCGCCGCCGATGACGAACGCGCCCGGGTCGAACGCGCTCGCGAGGTTCGCGAGGCCGGTGCCGAGCCACGAACCGATCTCGGCGAGCAGTTCGGCCGCCGTCGCGTCCCCTGCCGCCGCGGCCTCGGTGATCATGGGCCCGGTCAGCTTCGTCAGGTCGCCGCCGATCTCTGCCTCGATGTCGTGCGCCATCGGCGACTGCGCCGCGAGCAGCGAGCGCGCCTCGCGCACGAGCGCGTTACCGCTGGCGTACTGCTCCCAGCACCCGCGGTTGCCGCACTCACAACGGATGCCGCCGGGCACGACCTGCATATGCCCGAACTCGCCCGCGATGCCGTAGCGACCGCGCTGCATCACCCCGTCGACGAGGATGGCGCCGCCGATGCCGGTGCCGAGGTTGACCATGACGACGTGGCTCTCGCCTGCCACCGCACCGAAACGCCACTCCGCCCAGCACGCGGTGTTCGCGTCGTTGTCGACGAAGACGGGGAACGCGCAACGGGCGCGCAGGTTCTCGCGCAACGGCTCGTTGCGCCACGACAGATGCGGCGCGAAGACGACGGTCGAGCGGTCGGCGCCGACGAATCCCGCCGCGCCGATGCCGATGGCGCTGACCTCGCCGAGGTCGTCGCGTTCGGCGGCATCCTGCAGTTCATCGACGACGCTGACGAGCAGGTCCTCGACGACGGCGGCCTTCGTCGAGCGGTGCGGCGTGTCGCGGCGAGCGCGCGCGATGACGGTGCCGCGCTCGTCGACGAGGCCGCCCGCGACCTTCGTGCCGCCGATGTCGATTCCGATGGCGAGACTCATGCACGCCCCCTCTCTGCGAGCGCTGCGGCGCCGATGACGCCGGCGTCGTTGCCGAGTTGTGCGACGACGAAACGCGGCGACGGACGGTGCCCGCCGCCCGTCAGCTCGTCGGCGAAGTGGATACGAGCCGATTCGAGGACGAGGTCGCCCGCCTCCGCGAGCCCCCCGCCGATGACGAAGACGGCCGGGTCGAGCACGGCCGCGAGTGACGCGCAGCCCTCGCCGACCCAGCGGCCGATCTCGCTCAGCAGCGCCAGGGCTGCCGCGTCGCCCTCTTGTGCCGCTGCCGTGACGTGCGCGCCGCGCAGCGCTTCCGGGTCGCCCGCGCAGGCCTCGCGAAGTCGAGCAGCCTCGGGTGCGCCCGAGGCGACGAGCTCGCGCGCCTCACGCACGAGTGCGGACCCGGAGGCGTACACCTCGAAACAACCGCGATTGCCGCAACCGCACAGGTGACCGCCCGGCACGACACGCATGTGCCCGATCTCGGCGGCGATGCCGTGGCTGCCGCGCATGAGTTCGCCGTCGAGGACGATGCCGCCGCCGACACCGGTGCCCAGCGTCACCATGACCATGTCGTCGACGTCCGCGCCGCCACCGTGGAGGAACTCGCCGTAGGCGGCCGCGTTCGCGTCGTTCTCGATGACGACGGCGTGCCCCGTCGCTTCTTCGAGGCGTGCGCGCAGCGGCTCGTGCCGCCACGCGATGTTGGGGGCGAACAGGACGTTCGCGCCCTGCTTGTCGATGTATCCGGCGCACGCGACCCCCACCTTGGGCGCCTCGACGCCTTCGGCACGCGCCGCGGCGCCCAGCTCGTCGATGAGTTCGACGGTGGCGGCCACGATGGCGTCGGGCTCCTGCGCGGGCGTGTCGCGGCGCGCGCGGCGCACGATGGTGCCGCCGGAGTCGACGAGGCCCCCGGCGATCTTCGTGCCACCGATGTCGATGCCGATGCTGAGTGTCACGCTCGTTCCTCACTGCTCGCGGACGGCGACGGCGCACGGGCCGTCACGATCATCCTGACGGGGCAGGGCGCCCAGCCCAAATCGGGTGGCGCCCCGGTGGCGGGGCCGCACATACGGCGCCTCAGGCGGTGGCGTTCGCCCCACCGTGATCGAGATCCGGCGCCTCGGCGTGCGCCTTCAACGCATCGAGGGCCGCGGTGATGATCTGCGTCTCGACCTTCCGGCGCAACGCCGTGTGCAGCGGAAAGCCGGGCCGTGCGTGCAGGGCATACGCGACGTCGGTGGCGTCGCCGTCAGCACGCAGGTCGTAGTGGCCCTGCATCGCCTCGATGTGCTGCGCCTCGACGAGTTGCCACGCCACCCGTGCGCCGTCGGGGCGACGAGCCACCGTGTACGCGAGCGTCACGACGTCCTTGAACGGGCCGGAGGCGAACGTCAGCTGTGCCTGGTCGACGTCGCCGGAGGGCGTTCGACTCAGCACGACGGCTCGCGCGACGTCCTTCGACCACTGCGGGTAGGCCGGCAGGTCGAGCACCACGTCGAGCACCCGAGCGCAGCTCGCCTCGATCCGGATGCGGCCCTCGCTGAGGGCGTCGCTGTTCGTCGTCATGACACCGAGGGTATGCGCCGAGCGGGGGCGGGGTCGTAAGGTACGCATGACGACGGCTCTCATCGACCGCCGCCACCGACCTAGTACCGACCCAGCGAGGATCCGCAATGCGTGAAGTGAGCACGAAGCTGCTCGTGCCGTTCGACGAGGAGCTCGCGCTTCCGCACATCGTGGTGCGCAACGCGTCCGAGGATCCGCGGGGCATCGGTTACGCCCGGCGTGAGGGCGCGACGTGGGCCGGGGTGACACACGAGGAATTCCTCACGCAGGTCGAGACGCTCGCCAAGGGGTTCATGGCGGCGGGCGTCGAAGCGGGTGACCGCGTCGCGCTGATGAGCACGACCCGCTACGAGTGGACGCTCACCGACCTCGCGCTGCTGACGTGCGGCGCTGTCGTCGTGCCGATCTACGAGACGTCCTCGAGCGACCAGGTCGCCTGGATCCTCGCCGATTCCGAGGCCGTCGCCGTCGTCGTCGAGAACCAGGAGATGGCGCTCACCGTCTCGCAGGTACGCGAGCGCTGCCCCCATCTGCGCGACGTCTGGCAGATCGACGCCGGCCACCTCGACGAACTGCTCGAGGGTGCCCCGGAGGTCAGTGACGCGCAGATGCGTGCGCGCCGCGACGCCGTCGACGCCGACCACGTCGCAACGATCATCTACACCTCGGGCACGACCGGCCTGCCGAAGGGATGCGTGCTGACGCACGGCAACTTCGTGTCGTTGTCGCAGAACTGCCTCGCGCTGATGGACGACCTCGTCAACGGCGGTGAGGAGAACAACGGCACCCTGCTGTTCCTGCCGCTCGCCCACGTCTTCGCCCGCCTCATCCAGTTCGTCGCGATCGCCTCACGCACACGCCTCGCCCACACGACGATCGGGACGCTCGTCGACGACCTCGGCACGTACGCGCCGTCGTACCTGCTCGGCGTGCCGCGCGTGTTCGAGAAGGTCTACAACTCCGCCGAGCAGCGTGCGCAGGGCGAGGGCCGCGGCAAGATCTTCGCCGCCGCCGCCGACACCGCGATCGCCTACAGCGAGGCGACGAACGCCGGACGCCGCGCGCCGCTCACCCTGCGCGTCAAGCACGCCGTGTTCGACCGACTGGTCTACGCGAAGCTGCGCTCAGCGTTCGGCGGTCATCTGCGCTACTCCATCTCCGGGGGCGCTCCCCTGTCGGCCCGGTTGGCGCACTTCTACAACGGCATCGGCCTGCCCGTTCTCGAGGGATACGGACTCACCGAGACGACGGCTCCCGCCTGCGTCAACCCGCCGAAGGCGCTGCGCATCGGCACCGTCGGCCCCGCCTGCCCCGGCGTCGGCCTGCGGATCGACGACGACGGCGAGATCCTCGTCAAGGGCATCAACGTCTTCCGCGAGTACTTGCACAACCCCGAGGCCACCGACGAGGCGAAGGTCGACGGTTGGTTCCGCACCGGCGACCTCGGTGAACTCGACGCCGACGGCTACCTGACGATCACGGGGCGCAAGAAGGACATCCTCGTGACGGCGGGCGGCAAGAACGTCAGCCCCGCCAAGCTGGAGGATTCCCTGCGCTCGCACCCCCTCATCGGAGAAGCCGTCGTCGTGGGCGACGCCAAACCGTTCATCGCGGCGCTGCTGTGCCTCGACGAGGAGATGCTGCCCGGCTGGGCGAGCGCGCGCGGCATCACCGACCTGGACCCCGCAGACGCAGCACAGGATCAGCGGGTACTCGACGAACTGCAGAAGGCCGTCGACCAGGCCAACACCCTCGTCTCCCGTGCCGAGTCGATCCGCGCCTTCCGGGTGCTGACCACGCCCCTGACGCAGGAATCCGGGCACCTGACGCCCTCCCTCAAGGTCAAGCGCAACGTCGTGCTCGACGACTACGCCGACGTCATCGACTCGATCTACTCCTCTCCCCGCGCCTGAGACAGCTCACGCCGCCTCGTCGCCGTCGTCACCCCTCACCGGAGCCGACCTGACAGCCAGGTGGTGAAGCTCTCTCGACCCGCGACGAGTGACGCCGCGACTGCGGTCGCGTCACGCGGTCGGGCGCGCACGAGCGCGACGACCCGTGCGGTGCCTGCACCATCGGCGAGATACGTGACGTAGGCGTGCGCCCATTCGTATCCGAGCTCGGTGCCCACCTGCTCCTGCGGGGGCGGTGAATCCCCGATCTTCTTCTGCGGCGCCGCTTGGGCGAGCGTCGGCCAGCGGCTGCGTTCAGGCACCGACACGAGAGGTGCGGCCGTCCACTCGGCGGCTCCCTCCTTCAGCCACCACTGCGTCGCGTCCGCGCCGAACTGCCCGAGCCACAGATGCGTCAGCTCGTGCGCGAGAACGACCCGGCGGCCGGCCTCCGTCAGCGACGAGGCGACAGAGGGCGCGAGGAACACACCCTGCCTCGTGGTGACGCCCGCGGTGTCGGCGTCCAACCCGTCGGCACTCGCCGCGAACTCCGCGTCGTCGCGGCAGAGCGTCACCCGCAGATCACCTTCGAGACCCGCCGGCCGCGTGGTGCCCCACACCTCAGCGATCCGGTGCCCGGCCGCCTCGACGCACGCGCGCCACTGCGCCGAGGCATCGTCCCCGGCCCCTGATGGCGAGGACGCGCCTTCGTCGAGCGCGTTCGGCAACCGCAGCACCACGCGCCCGAGGACGGTGTCGATCGTGAGGCTCGAGACCCCGCCATCGGTTCCGCCACTTGACTCGGCTGACGACGACGTGCCCCCGGGTCGGCGCTCGCACCCTGCGAGCCCCAGGATCCCCCCCGCGGGGGCGATGACGCCTCCCAGGACGAAGTGGCGTCTCGACAGCATGGCGCAAGCGTAGGAGGTTCTCACACGGCGGCGCGCAGACCGGCGAACGGAGCGCTCTCCAGCAGCGCTGACGCCGCGTCCTCATCACCGACGAGACCGGCGCTGCAGAGCATGTCGAGAACACGGTGGTCCTCCTCCTCCCAGACGGGGCCGCTGGTGACGGCGGGCATGTCCAGGAACGTCTTCATGACGCACGTGTCGCACGCACGACCTCGTGCCGGGCACGAACCACAGGTGATGAGCATGACGCCTCCTCGAAGCGCTGATCGGTCGATTCCCCAACGGGTCTCGATGTGTTTCGCACGCTAGGTTCGAGCACCGACAACCCCGCCGTCCCGGGCGATTCGGGGGTCATCGACACGTTCGTCGCGGTCGAAGATCGCCCGCGTCCGACCTCCGCGACCGCCCGTCGCGGCGCGCCTCGTCCCCGCCGCGCCGCTTGCCCGTCCCCACCCCCTTGAAAGGCCCCGGCCACCGCCTCATCCGGGGGTTGTCACCACCGCCGTCTAGCGTTCGCGACATGGTGACGAACACGCAGACGAATCCGACCGCGGTGCAGGGCTGCCTCGACGATCTCGGCACCCCGTTGCACGACGTCACCTTCGTCATCGTCGACCTCGAGACCGCCGGGGGTCGCCCGGGCGCGCAGGGCATCACGGAGATCGGCGCCGTCAAGGTCCGTGGCGGCGAGGTGCTCGGCGAGTTCGCCACCCTCGTCGACCCCGGCTGCGCGATCCCACCGCAGATCCAGCGGCTCACCGGCATCACGACGGCGATGGTGCACGACGCGCCGAAGCTGGCATCGGTGCTGCCCGCGTTCTTCGAGTTCCTCGGGCCCGACGCCGTCCTCGTCGCCCACAACGCACCCTTCGATGTCGGCTTCCTCACGGCGGCCGCACGGGATCTCGAGGTCCCGTGGCCCGCTCCTGCGGTCGTCGACACGGTCAAGCTCGCCCGCGCCCTCGTGCCGCGCGACGAGGTCCGCAATCACCGCCTCGGCACGCTCGCGGCCCACTTCGGCGCAAGTGTCAACCCGAATCACCGCGCCCTCGCTGACGCCCAGGCCACCGTCGACGTCCTGCACGCCCTGCTCTCGCGAGCCGGCAGTCTCGGCGTCACCTCGCGTGAGGAACTTCTCTCCTTCAGCGCGAAGGTGCCGGCGGCGCGGCGCCGCAAGGCCACCCTGGCCGACGGCCTGCCCGCCGAGCCCGGCGTCTACGTCTTCGAGAACGAGGACGGAAAGCCGCTGTACGTCGGCACGTCCGGCAACATCCGCACCCGCGTGCGTTCGTACTTCACCGCGTCGGAGAAGCGTCGCGAGATGGGGCTCATGGTCGATCTCGCCGCCCGCGTGACGCCCATCCCCTGCGCGACGGCGCTGGAGGCACACGTGCGTGAGATCCGGCTCATCGCCGAGCATCGGCCACGGTTCAACCGACGCTCGAGCCGGCCGGAGAAGATCGCATGGCTCAAGATCACCGACGAGAAGTTCCCGCGCCTGTCCGTCGTGCGCGAGCAGCGAGCCGACGAGGCGACGTACCTCGGCCCGTTCCGCACGATGGTCGCCGCGCGGCTCGCCCGCGATGCGGTGCACGACGTTCGCCGCATTCGCCAGTGCACCACGCCCATCCGCGCCAAGGGCGGCACGGCGTGCGTCCTGGCGGAGATGGATCGGTGCGATGCGCCCTGCATCGGAGGCATCACCCAGCCCGATTACCTCGACCTCGTGTCGAGGTTGAGGCAGGAACTGCTCAACGAGCCCGGGTCCATCGTCAATGACGTCGAGGCGCGCTTGGCCCGCCTCGCGGGGCAGGAGCGCTTCGAGGAGGCCCGCGCTGGGCGCGACGCCCTCATCGAGCTCCTGCGTGGGCTCGACCGTCACCAGCGCCGGGCACCCATCGTCAACAATCCGCATCTCATGGCGGCACGGCCACGTCGGGGCGGCGGCTGGGAGTTCGCCGTCATCCGACACGGTCGGCTCGCGGCGAGCGGTGCCTCACGACCCGGTCAGGATCCACGGCTGACGATCGAGGCCTTGCGGGCGACGGCCGAGGCCGTCGCGACCCCGCCTGCACACCGTTCCGCAGCGCTCGAGGAGGAGACGGAAGTGCTCCTGCGCTGGATCGCGCGCGCAGGCACCCGCATCGTCGAGACGGACGCGCCGTGGGTCAGCCCGCGGGATGCCGCGACACGCTACCTCGACGATCTCGATCCCGTCGTCCGCCGCGCGCACGAAGCGGCAGCCGTCGAGTCCCGCCTGCTCGCGCATCCCGGACAGGGGCGGGCGACGACCCGTCAGTCGTCGAGCCCCAGATCGAACCCGGCGTCGAGATCGCGTTGGGAGTAGGTGCGAAAGGCCAGGTGCGTGTCGGTCTCGAGCACGCCGTCAACCTTGTTGATGCTTCCGGAGATCACCTCGGCGAGTTGCTCGTACGCCGTGACGCGCACCATCGCGATGAGGTCGACGCCTCCGGTCACCGAGTAGACCTCCGTCACCCCGGGCACGTCGGCGACGTGCTGGGCCACCTCGGGGATGCGTGCGACGTCCGCCTTGATGAGGACGATGGCGGTGATCATCGGGTCTCCTTCATGAGGGGCTCGGAATCGGCGTCTACGGCACTCGAACCGTGGATCCAGACGTCGAGCGTGCGTTGCGCGGCGCCGGAATCGACGGCCTCGGCAGCGCGCGTCATGCCCGCACGGATGCCGGACGCGAGGTCGTCCGCGCCACCGAAGAGGCTGCCGCGCTCGTACTGGGCGACGAGTGCGAGAGCCGCGCCGGCGTTGAGCAGGACGGCGTCGCGCACGGGCCCGCGCTTCCCGGCGAGGACGTCACGGACGACCTGCGCGTTGAACGACGCGTCTCCGCCACGCAGCGCCTCGATCGGGGCTGGCGACAGCCCGACCTGCTCGGGCGAGATGCTCTCTTCGACGACCTCGCCGTCGTGCACCCACCACAGGCTCGACGTCGTCGCCAGGGTGAGCTCGTCGAGGCCGTCGTCACCACGGAAGACCGCCGCATCGGCGCCGCGTTGCGCGAAGACGCCGGCCATGACCGGTGCCATCCGACCGTTCGCGCAACCCACAGCAGCGATGGCTGGGCGCGCCGGATTGGTCAGGGGGCCGAGGAAGTTGAACGCTGTCGGGACGGCGAGCTCCCGCCGCGTCGCGGCGGCGTGCCGCATCGCGGGGTGGAAGCTCTGGGCGAACAGGAACGTCATCGGGGCATGCGTCGCGTGTTGCTGCAGCTCGTCGACGTCCGCGCTCAGGTCAACCCCGAGCGCTTCGAGAACGTCAGCCGTCCCGGTCGAGCTCGAGCTGGCTCGGTTGCCGTGCTTGGCCACCTTGACCCCGGCACCGGCGCACACGAGCGCGGCCATCGTCGAGATGTTGACGGTGTGTGCCATGTCGCCGCCCGTGCCGACGATGTCGAGGGCCGGCACGTCGAGCCTGAACGGCCGGGCGTGCTCGACCATGACGTCGGCGAGCCCCCGCAGCTCCTCCACCGTCTCGCCCTTGCTGTGCAGTGCGACGAGGAACGCCGCGAGCGGAACGGGGGCGACCTCCCCGTTCATCACGGCCGTCATCGCGGCGTGGGTCTGCTCTGGCGTCAGGTCCTCCCCACGCATGAGCTGGGCCACGAGGCTCGGCCACTTCATGACGGATCTCCTTGCACGTCGTTCGTCGTAGCACCACCCTAAGCCGCGCCGTGACCTTGCGACAGGCGCGTCCACCGACGTCCCGCGTCACCGTGCTAGGCGCTGGCGTGCGGGGTTGCAACCGCGTCAACACACACAGGAAGAACACCCTTCAACACCCAGCGAGCACACAGAGCAGATAACGAATATGTGTCCAATTGGGGGGCCGCTGTCATGATCGCTGCCAGGGCAGGACATAATGTCCGGGTGGCGACCGCAACTACAGCTCAGACGAGCGAACACGGCATCCCCGCCGGGCACGCACCGGCGACCCGACCCAACCTGACTGCCGTAGGCACGATGGTGTGGCTCGGGAGCGAACTCATGTTCTTTGCCGGATTGTTCGCGATGTATTTCACGATCCGCTCCGTGGCAGGCGACCTGTGGCACGAACGCACGTCGCACCTGAACGTGACGCTGGCGGCCATCAACACGACGATCCTCGTGATCTCGTCCGTGTGGTGCCAGCTCGGCGTGTTCAAGGCGGAGCACGGCATCCCCCACCGCACGGGCAAGCTGCTCGAGGTCGGCAAGTGGGGCATGCGTGAGTGGTACTCCCTCACCTACCTGTTCGGCGCGATCTTCGTCTCCGGCCAGATCATGGAGTACGCCACGCTGCACGAGGAGGGCATCTCCCTCGACAGCGACGCCTACGGCTCGATGTTCTACATCACGACCGGCTTCCATGGCATCCACGTGACCTGTGGCCTTCTCGCGTTCCTGCTCATCATCGGACGCACGTTCACCTCTCGCACCTACAGCCACCACCAGGCCACGGGCGCGATCGTGACGTCCTACTACTGGCACTTCGTGGACGTCGTGTGGATCGCGTTGTTCGCTGCCATCTACCTCCTCAAGTGATGCGCGACACCACGCGCAGAACCCGAACCCTGACTCCCCCGACCGCCGACAGGATGTCCTTGTGAGCACTCTCGCCGCCCGCCGCCGACACCCGGCCTCCCTGTTCGTCGTCCTGCTGCTGGCCCTGGTCGTCACCGGTGGCCTGTACGCAGCCTTCGCGCCGAAGAGCGCCAAGGCCGAGACGACGTCCGCCAGTGACGTCAACGCTGGCAAGCAGCTGTTCCTCTCGAACTGCTCGACCTGCCACGGCACGAACGCCACCGGCACGTCCGCCGGCCCCTCCCTCGTGGGCGTCGGCGCTGCCGCCGTCGACTTCCAGGTGGGCACCGGCCGCATGCCGCTCGCCGCGCCCAACACGCAGGCGCAGCGCAACACGAAGCAGTTCAGCGACAAGGAGATCGCCCAGATGGCCGCCTACGTGGCCTCGCTCGGCACCGGTCCCAACGTCCCTGAGAAGCAGTACACGACCACGGGTGGCAACTCGGCCAAGGGTGGCGAACTGTTCCGCGTCAACTGCGCCATGTGCCACAACTTCGCCGGCTCGGGTGGCGCGCTGACGCGAGGCAAGTACGCGCCGCAGCTGACGTCCGTCTCGGGCAAGCACATCTACGAGGCCATGCAGACGGGCCCGCAGTCCATGCCGGTGTTCAACGACACGAACCTGTCGCCGCAGGACAAGAAGGACATCATCACCTACCTCAAGGACATCGAGAAGCAGCCTGCGCAGGGTGGTCACACCCTGGGCAACCTCGGCCCGGTCTCCGAGGGTCTGTTCGTGTGGACGTTCGGCATCGGCCTGTGCATCGCTGTCGCTGTCTGGCTCGGACGTAAGGCAGCGTGATGAAATTCCCCCGCTTCGGCTCTGACTCGTCAGACAGGAAACGCAACGAAATGAATGAAACCGGCGCGCATGCGCTCCCCGGTGACGGCCACCCGGACAACGCTCCGGTGAGCCGGAACGACGGGCACGTCGAGCGTTCGGGCGCACTACCCGAGCACTTCTCCGACCCGGGCCTGCCCCCGCACGTGCACCGTCTCGGTGACGAGGATCCGGCTGCGGCCAAGCGCTCCGAGCGCCAGGTCGCCATGCTGTTCCTGCTCTCGATGATCGCGACGATCGCGTTCGTCGTCTGCTACTTCGCGGTCGGCCGCGAGTCGATCATCTCGGTTCCGTTCGTCGGCCCGATGAAGGCGCTGCACTTCGCTCTCGGCCTCACCATGGCGATCTCGATGCTGGGCATCGGCCTGGGTGCCATCCACTGGGCGAAGACGATCATGCCCGACGAAGAGGTCGTCGAGGAGCGGCACGAGCTCAAGTCCGACGACGAGGCCTGGGGCGCCGCCGCCAAGATCATGACGGGTGGCGCGGAGGCCGCGCAGCTGAAGCGTCGCCCGCTGCTCAAGTGGACGCTCGGTGGCGCTCTCGGTCTGTTCGCCGTCCCGGTGGCTCTGCCGCTGCTCGGTGGTCTCGGCCCCATGCCGAAGAACGACCTCGCGACGACGCTCTGGGACGAGAAGATCAACGGCCGCGGCCGTCGCCTCATGCGCGACCCCGAGGGCACCGCGATCCGCGCCTCGGACGTCACGCTGGGTTCGGTCTTCCACGTCCTGCCGGAGGGCATCAACACGACGGAGCACCCCCTCAACGAGAAGACGAAGGCCTCCGTGCTGCTCGTGCGGCTCGACGAGGAGAAGATCAAGTCGGAGCGTCAGCGCAAGTGGGGTGTCGACGGCATCGTCGCCTACTCCAAGATCTGCACGCACGTCGGCTGCCCCGTCGGCCTGTACGAGCAGCAGACGCACCACCTGCTGTGCCCGTGCCACCAGTCCACCTTCGACATGACGGATGACTGCAAGGTCATCTTCGGCCCCGCCAAGCGCCCGCTGCCGCAGCTGAAGATCTCGGTCGACGACGAGGGCTACCTCGTCGCTGACCAGGGCTTCAAGCGCCCGGTCGGCCCGAGCTTCTGGGAAGACAACGGGAAGGAACTCAAGTCATGAGCACCGCTGCCTCTTCCACGAGCGCATCGCACCCCACGACGCAACGTCAGGACCCCCAGGGCGGCCTGGCCGGTGTGTCCAACTGGCTCGACGAGCGCACGGGCGGCGCCAAGGGCGTCCGCTTCCTCATGAAGAAGGTGTTCCCCGACCACTGGAGCTTCATGCTCGGTGAGGTCGCGCTGTACTCCTTCGTCGTCCTGCTCATCACCGGAACGTTCCTGACGTTCTGGTTCGTCCCCTCGCAGGGCGAGACGATCTACAACGGCGACTACGTTCCGCTGCAGGGCATCCAGATGTCCGAGGCGTACAAGTCGGCCGTCAACATCTCGTTCGACATCCGCGGTGGTCTGCTGATCCGTCAGCTCCACCACTGGGCGGCTCTGCTGTTCATCGTGTCGATCATGATGCACATGTTCCGCGTGTTCTTCACGGGTGCGTTCCGCAAGCCCCGTGAGATCAACTGGGTCATCGGCACCCTGCTGTTCATGCTCGCGATCATCGAGGGCTTCATGGGCTACTCGCTCCCCGACGACCTGCTGTCGGGTACGGGTATCCGCGCGATGGAGGGCTTCATCCTGTCGGTCCCGATCGTCGGCACGTACATCTCGTATGCACTGTTCGGCGGCGGCTTCCCCGGCGAGATGATCATCCCCCGCTTCTTCACGCTCCACATCCTCATCATCCCGGCGATCCTCGTCGCGTTGCTCGCCGCGCACCTCATCCTGCTCGTCGTGCACAAGCACACGCAGTACCCCGGCCCGGGCCGCACCGACAAGAACGTCGTCGGCTTCCCCCTCATGCCGGTGTACATGGCGAAGGCCGGCGGCTTCTTCTTCGTCGTCTTCGGCATCACGGCGCTCATCTCGGGCCTCATCACGATCAACCCGATCTGGATGTACGGCCCGTACGAGCCGACGCAGGTGACGGCCGGTTCGCAGCCTGACTGGTACATGGGCTTCGCCGACGGTGCTCTTCGTCTGCTGCCCGGTCTGTTCGAGTTCCGTCTCTTCGGTCACACGTGGAGCATGAACATCTTCCCGGGTTCGATCGCCCTGCTGCCGCTGTTCTTCGGCGCCATCGCGGTCTACCCGTTCATCGAGGCCTGGGTGACGGGCGACAAGCGTGAGCACCACGTGCTCGACCGTCCGCGCAACGCTCCGACGCGCACCGCGATCGGCATGGCGTTCGCGACGTTCTACGCCGTCCTGATGTTCGCGGCCGGTAACGACCTCATGGCGATCAAGTTGCACATGTCGATCAACGACATCACGTACTTCTTCCGCGTCATGGTCTTCCTCGGCCCGATCCTCGCCTACCTCGTGACGAAGCGCATCTGCCTCAGCCTCCAGCGTCGCGACCGCGACCTCGTACTGCACGGTCGCGAGTCCGGCCGCATCATCCGCACGCCGGAGGGTCGTTTCTTCGAGGCGCACGAGCCGCTCGACGAGTACACGCGTTGGCAGCTCGTCAGCTTCGAGGCGGGTGCCCCGAGCAACATCGATCTGGACGGTCTGTCCGGCAAGGAGCGGAAGAAGGCCAAGCGTCGCAACCGCTGGACCAACTTCTACTACAAGGACCGCATCGCCCCCGTCACCCCGGCCGAGCTCGAAGCAGCTCACCACCACGGTGACGACCACGCTCTCGAGGGCGCTCACTGAGTCGCCCGCGAGGATAACGCCGAAGGCCCCCGACATCACTGATGGCGGGGGCCTTCGGCGTATCTCGGCCGGGAGGCGTCAGGACGACGCTCCATGGCCACCTCAGGTGGGCCGGCCACGGAGGAAGGGCAGCTTCCCGGGTGCAGGCGTCTGCGGGTGCCAGGTCGCCACGCGCTTCGGGTGGCGGAGTTCCGCGAGGCTGCCGGCCTCGCCCGGGATGGTGCTCTGGACGCACCGCATCGCCTCGATCCCCCTCGCCCGCGTTTGTCTCGCATTCGTCACCGGTCGTGGGGGGCTCGCCCACGCCTCAGCTCATGCGTCCACGTGGGCCCGGAGGGATTCTCCCCCGCTCTGCTCCGGCGCCGTCTCGTGCTCACGTCAGGGCAACGTCGACATCGTGCCCGGGGCCGTTTCGTCGTCGCCTCCCGGCCCCGGTCGTCGCTCAACGGCTGGTGGTCGTGGGGAGACGGCCGACGCCATACCAGCCTGCCCTGCCCCCGCCTGCGAGCGGGCACCCCTAGAAGCGGTCATGAGGGCGCCGCCTCGGGAGGCAAGGAGCGGGCACCACGCTGCGAGGGGCGGCGCGCGCCCAGCAGCGTCTCTGCCTGGTCCTTCGCCTGAGCTGACGGCGGCGGGCCCAGAAAGTCGCCCTCGGTGCCCTGCGATGACGGCGGCGATTGGCCCTGGCCTGCCGTGCCGGCAGCGTAGCCGCGGCGCAGATGAGTCCCTGATAGTGGTGAAACACCGGTCGCCGCGCCCCGGCCCCTTGGACATGGGCGCGGCCACCGCCTGATCCTTCGAGTCAACCTCCTACAGAATCCTCGAACGGAGTCATCACGATGACCGCACCTCACATTGCCGACCCTGCCAGCCTTCTGGGCGAAGCCCTGCCCGAAGCAAGCCCGGGCCTGATGCGCCACTTGCTGCAAACCATGCTCAACGCTTTGCTGTCCGCGGACGCTGACGCCGTGATGGTCGCCGAGTGGGGCCAACCCAGCCCGACACGCACGACCCACCGCAATGGCTACCGCCACCGCGACCTCGACACCCGCGTCGGCACCCTCGACATGGGTGTGCCGAAGCTGCGCTCAGGCACCTACGTCCCCCGACTGGCTCATGGAACGACGCAAACGAGCCGAGTCCGCACTCATCACCATCGTCGCTGACTGCTACCTCGCCGGCGTTGTCCACGGCCCGCATGGCTCCCCGCCGCGCGTGACGCGGGGATCGCCACGGGTGGTACCCCCAAGCTGGTGAAAACCCTCGGCAC
This sequence comes from Dermacoccus sp. BD5, assembly GCF_044878485.1. Taxonomy (NCBI): domain Bacteria; kingdom Bacillati; phylum Actinomycetota; class Actinomycetes; order Micrococcales; family Dermacoccaceae; genus Dermacoccus; species Dermacoccus sp. BD5. The sequence continues at coordinate 119,171 of NZ_JANJER010000001.1, forward strand.
CAACGCGCTGTCGAAGTCCCAGGTCAGCCGTATGGCCGCCGACCTCGACCAGCTCCACGACGACTTTCGCCACTGCCCCCTCGACGATGCAGGCCCGTTCACGTTCGTCACCGCCGACGCCCTCACGATGAACGCGCGTGAAGGACGCCGCGTGATCAACACCGTCGTCTCGCACGCCACCGGGGTCAACAATGACGGCCACCGCGGAGTGCTCGGCCTGCGCGTGGCCACGAGCGAAACCGGGTCAGCGTGGAACGAGTTCTTCGCCGACCTCGTCGTCCGCGGCCTGAGCGGTGTCTTGCTCGTCACCCGCGACGCCCACGCCGGTCTGCGCAAAGCGCTCAGCGCGAACCTGCCCGGCGCGAGCTGGCAACCATGCCGCACTCACGACGCCGCGAACTCGTCGGGATCTTCTCCAACCACGACGCGATCGTGCACCTCGTCGGCGCCGTCCTGTCCGAACAAACCGGTGAACGGGCCGAAGGACGCCGCTACCTCGGCCTCGACGTCCTCGCCTGCGCACGCGCGGCCATCCTCACCGACCCGCCCACCGAGCCAGGACACGAACCCATGCCCGCACTCACCGCCTGAACCCACCCCGCGAAGGAACACACCGTTGCACCACTGTCAGAGACTTGACCGCCGGCGCGCCCAGGGCGACGCGCGCGAGCGCGAGCGAGTCGCCGCGATCCCCGCACTCTCGCAAGATCCGCTGCGTGAGTTTGATCGTGCTTCGCAGTTGTCGACGCGATTCGCAGATGGGCACCTCATTGGCGAAAGGGGGACGGAAATCGCAAACGTGGACGAAAATCGCAGGTACGCACGGGCCCGCTGTGGTGCGCCCGGGCGGCTTTGCCGGCCCCGCCACTGTCATCACCGCACGCTCCCGTGACGTCGCACAGCCGAACTAGCGAGTCAACCCCACCCCCGACATGCAGATCGCCCCGCCCTTCCAGAGGAAGGGCGGGGCGATCCTTGGTGCGAGTGATCAGATGGCGTGCTCACCACTGAAGTACTCGAACGTCCACAGCACGACCGCAACGCAGACGAGCGGAGCCGCGATGAACACGATCCACCAGCCGACAGCCATCCCGAACGCGAGCAGCGCAATCGCAGCGGCGAGCCACAGCGGCGTCCACGAGTGGGGCGAGAAGAAGCCCTGCTCGCCGGACACTTCGCTGATCTCGCCCTCAGGGCGGTCGCTCGGGCCCGCACCCAGCTTGCGGTCGGTGACCGCGAAGTAACCGGCGATCATGAGGCCGAAGCCGGTGCTGAGCGCGAGGCCGACGACACCCACTGGCTCGTCCCAGTGGCTGAAGTGACCGTAGATGAAGATCAGCGGCAAGTAGAAGAGGCCGAGCACGAGGAAGAGCTTGTATGACGTCTTCATGCGGTGTGAGCCTTTCCACCCAGCTGGTCAACCGTGTCCTGCGCCGGCAGGACGGAGAAGACCCCGACCTCCGGGTGGTGCAGGTCGAACGCGGGGCGCTCGGAACGGATGCGCGGGATGCTGTTGAAGTTGTGACGCGGCGGCGGGCAGGACGTCGCCCACTCGAGCGAGGCCCCGAAGCCCCACGGGTCGTCCTCCGTGACGAGCGGCGCCTTCTTCCACGTGATGTACACGTTGTAGAGGAACGGCAGCATCGAGGCACCCAGCAGGAACGAGCCAACGGTCGAGACCTGGTTCAAGGACTGGAACCCGTCCTCCGGGAGGTAGTCGGCGTAACGACGGGGCATGCCCTCGACACCCAGCACGTGCTGAACGAGGAACGTCAGGTGGAAGCCGACGAACAGCAGCCAGAAATGGATCTTGCCGATCGTCTCGTTCAGCATGCGGCCGGTGAACTTCGGCCACCAGAAGTAATACCCCGCGAACATCGCGAACACGACGGTGCCGAAGACGACGTAGTGGAAGTGCGCCACGACGAAGTAAGAGTCGGACAGGTGCAGGTCAAGCGCCGGGCTGGCGAGGATGACACCCGTCAGACCACCGAAGAGGAAGGTCGCGAGGAAGCCGAGCGCCCACAGCATCGGAGTCTCGAAGGTGAGCGAGCCACCCCACATGGTGCCGATCCAGTTGAAGAACTTCACGCCGGTCGGGACGGCGATGAGCATCGTCATGACGGCGAAGAAGGGCAGGAGCACCTGGCCGGTCGCGTACATGTGGTGAGCCCACACCGAGACCGACAGCGCGCCGATGGCGATCGTCGCGAAGACCAGTGTCTTGTAACCGAAGATCGGCTTGCGCGAGAAGACCGGCAGGACCTCAGAGATGATGCCGAAGAACGGCAGCGCGATGATGTACACCTCGGGGTGCCCGAAGAACCAGAACATGTGCTGCCAGAGCATGGCTCCGGCCGTCTCCGAGTCGAACACGTGCGCATTCATCGTGCGGTCGAGGCCGAGGCCGAACAGCGCGGCAGCGAGGACCGGGAAGACGAGCAGCACGAGGATCGAGGTGATGAGCACTGTCCACACGAAGATCGACATGCGGAACATCGTCATGCCGGGAGCGCGCATGCAGACGATCGTCGTGACGAAGTTGACCGCACCCATGATCGAAGCGAAACCGGTCAGCGCGAGGCCGTAGACCCACAGGTTGCCGCCGAGACCGGGGCTGTAGGTGGTGCTCGACAGCGGCGCGTACGCGAACCAACCGAACGAGGCCGCACCCTGCGGCGTCAGGAAGCCGGCCACTGCGATGAGGCTGCCGAAGAGGTAGAGCCAGTAGGCGAACATGTTGAGTCGCGGGAAGGCGACGTCGGGCGCGCCGATCTGCAGCGGCATGAGCGCGTTCGCGAAGCCCGAGAACAGCGGCGTCGCGAACATCAGGAGCATCACCGTGCCGTGCATGGTGAACAGCTGGTTGAACTGCTCAGGGTTGTCGACGACCTGCAGGCCGGGCGACCACAGCTCGGCACGGATGATCAGAGCCATCGCACCACCGAGCAGGAAGAAGATGAACGACGTGATGAAGTACAGGTTGCCGATGACCTTGTGGTCGGTCGTCGTCAACCACTTGACGATGGTTCGGCCCGCGTTGAAGTCCTCAGGACGCCGTGCCTCGGGGCGCTGCTGAAGGCCTGCGGCGGGAGTCGTAGCCGTAGCCATTACTTACCCTCCTTGACGATGTCCGACGCGCCGACACCCTCCGGCAGGTACTGCTGGTCCTGCGGGGCGACGCTGGAACGGTTGAGGGAGTTCGACAAGAAGCCGGACTTGCCCTGCTTGCGCAGGTCGTCCATGTGCTTGTCGTACTCCGCCTGCGAGACGACCTTCACGTTGAAGAGCATCTGAGAGTGGTACGCACCGCACAGCTCGGCGCACTTGCCCTTGAAGGTGCCCTCCTCCGTCGTGTCGACGGCGAACTTGTTCACCTTGCTCGGGATCATGTCGAGCTTCTGCAGAAACTGCGGCACCCAGAACGTGTGGATGACGTCGCGCGTCGTCAGCACGAACTCGACGCGCTTGTTCACCGGAAGGTACAGGGTCGGCAGTCCGGCCTCGGCGCCCGGCTTGCCGGCCTTCATGTCACCCATCACGCCGGTGTCGTAGGTCTTGGCGTCGACGTAGTTGAAGTCCCAACTCCACTGCTTGCCGACGACGTTGATCGTCACGTCGGGCTTCGGCTTGGTGTCGAGCAGCTTGTTCTCCAGCCCGACCGTCTTGCCGAACAGCACGGCGACCATGAAGATCGGCACGACCGTGTAAAGGATCTCCATCGGCACGTTGTACTGCATCTGCGCCGGGAAACCCGTGTCGCTCTTGCGACGGCGGTAGCGCAGGATGCACCAGAACATGAGGCCCCAGACGAGCACGCCGACGGCGAGCGCCCAGTACCAGGTGTCCACCCAGAAATCGATCACATGGTGGGAGTTCTCGGTGACGCCCTCGGGCAGCCAGCCGCGGCTGACCTCTCCGGAGCACGCGGTCAGCGGCAATACCGCTCCACCGACACCGACAGCAGCAATTCGACGACGCCACGAGGGGCTCGTCTTCCGTAAGGGCCGACGCACAGCGTCCACCTTCCTCAGATCCATACCAGGCACATTCAAACCTTATCCCAGGCTCAGACTTCGCCAAGGGTCGGGGGTATCTCCTGGCTCTAACGATTACCTAACGGCACGCGCGCGCCCGGCACCAGACCGGCGATCGGCGGCGAGGCGACGAGGTGCGCGACGGCGTCGCGGTACGCCGGACGCTCCATGGTGGTGACGCCCAGGCTCGCGAGGTGGTCCGTGCGCCACTGCACGTCGATCAGACGCGGCCCGGGCTCGGCGAAGACGATCTCGCTCAGCGCCCACAGCGCCACCTTCGATGCGTCAGTCGCCACGTGGAACTTCGACTCGCCGGCGAACAACCCACCGAGCGCGAGCCCGTAGAGGCCGCCGACGAGTTCGCCGTCCTGCCTCACCTCGATCGAGTGCGCCACCCCGAGGCGGTGAAGGGCGCCATAGGCCGAGGCGACGGCGGGGGTGATCCACGCGCCGTCACGGCTCGGTTCGGCGCAGCCGGCGACGACGTCGTCGAACGCGGTGTCGACGCTCACCTCCATCGTCCGGGACGAGCGACGCAGGCTGCGGGAGACGTGGAAGTCACCGCGTCGCAGGACGCCGCGCTCCAGCGGCGACCACCAGCCGAGCGGTTCGCCGCCGCCCTCCCCCAGGCCCATCGGGAACACGCCCTGGGCGTACGCCCCGACGATCGTTGCCGGTTCGAGGTCGGCGCCGAGGGTGACGAGGTCGTCATCGGCGTCGAAGTCGGCGTCGGCGAAGTTCCACCGGCACTCGAGCTCGAGCGGGTTCACGACCGCCGATCACGCAGGTGCGCCGCCACCTCGCCTGCTGCGGCGTCACCGTAGGCCGCGCGGAAGCGGTCGAGGAAGGCGGGCGCCTCCAGCACGTACTCCTGGGTGCCGACGGTCTCGATGACGTGAGCGGCGAGCACCGAACCCAGCTGGGCGCAGCGCTCCAGTTCGAGCTGCCACGACAATCCGGCCAGGAATCCGGCGCGGAAGGCGTCGCCGACGCCCGTCGGGTCGGCCGCCTGCGCGATCTGGGCGACGGGCACGTCGATCGTGGGCTCACCGCGGCGGTGGATGCTCGCGCCGTCCTTGCCGCGGGTTATGACACGTACCCCGACGCGGTCGAGGATCTCGTCGGCGCTCCAGCCCGTCTTCTGCTCCGTGAGGTGCGATTCGTACTCGTTGGTGAACAGGTACTGCGCGCCGTCGATGATGTCGCGGATGAACGCGCCGTCGCCGAAGGCCAGCTGCTGGGAGGGGTCCGCGACGAACGGGATGCCCCGACGGCGGCACTCCTGCGTGTTGCGACGCATGCCCTCCGGGTCGTGCGCGCCGATGAGGACGAGGTCGAAACCCCCGTGGCGCTCGGCGATCGGGCCGAGTTCGACCTCGCGCCCCTCCGACATCGCACCCGGGTAGAACGACGCCATCTGCGCCATGTCGTTGTCGGTCGTGCAGACGAAACGCGCGGTGTGCTGCGTCTGCGAGATGCGCACCTCAGAGGTGTCGACGCCATGACGCTCCAACCAGGAGCCGTAGTCGGCGAAATCGGCGCCCACGCACCCGATGAGGATCGGGCGCAGGCCGAGGTTGCCGAGGCCGAACGCGATGTTGCCCGCCACGCCTCCGCGGCGGATCTGCAGGTCGTTCACGAGGAACGAGACCGAGATCTTGTCGAGCTGCTCGACGACGAGCGAATCGGCGAATCGCCCGTCGAACGTCATGAGATGGTCGGTTGCGATGGAACCCGTCACTGCGATCTTCACCGCATCAACCTACCGTGAAACGCGTTCGGCGCCCACGCTGCCATCGCAGCAGTGGGCGCCGAGGCGGAGCCGATCGAATCAGCTGAAGCTGTCACCGCACGCGCAGGAGCTGCCCGCGTTCGGGTTGTCGATCGTGAAGCCCTGCTTCTCGATCGTGTCGGCGAAGTCGATGGAGGCGCCGTCGAGGTACGGCGCGCTCATGCGGTCGACCACGACCTCGACGCCACCGAAGTCGCGCACGAGGTCACCGTCGAGGGTGCGCTCGTCGAAGTAGAGCTGGTAGATGAGGCCCGAGCAGCCGCCCGGCTGCACGCCGACGCGCAGGCGAAGGTCGTCACGGCCCTCCTGCTCGAGCAGGCTCTTCACCTTGGCTGCGGCGACGTCCGTCAGAATGACGCCGTGGGTGGCCGTCTCGGCCTGGGTGTTCGTCTCCACCGTCATCGTGGATCGATCCTCTCTCACGTCTTCGGTCCTGGTGGTCTCCAGGCCGTTCTTCGTGCAACACCGCGGCGGCCCGCCGTGTTCCCGCCCCACCTTACGCGCCGCCGAGGCGCGCCAGTGACGAGCGGACCGGCTCGAGCACTCCGACGACGACGGCAGCCGCCGTCAGGCACGCGATGGCGGCGAGCAGGAACACGAACCGCCAGACGAACGCAGGGACGTGACCGACGCGCGCGAGCTCCATCGCGTCGTCACGCCCGACGTGGGGGCGGAACAGCTCGAGCGCGGAGCGCAGCCCGCCGACGAGCAGGAACCACGACGCGCTCGCCACGACGACGTTCGTGACGGGATCCGAGGCCCAACGTAGCGTCGCGACGAGCAACGCCCCGACGCACGCGATGACGACGACGCCGAACGCGTTGCGCAGGAGCAGTGCCATGAGTGCGACGACAACGGCGCAGGCGACGAGCCAGATCCGCGCCTGGTCGGCGCGCAGGGCGACCAGACCCCCCAGCCCGACGATCCCGGGCGCCGGGTACCCGGCCAGGAGGGTCAGCACGACGCCGAGCCCACCCTGTCGGCCGACGCTTACCGCCTCACCTGACGAATCGCGGTTGAGCCGCACCGAGCGGACGCTGCGCCCCGCGAGAAGAGCGACGAGGGTGTGCCCCGCCTCGTGGACCGCGGTCACGGCATGACGCAACGGGCCGAACAACCAGCCTGCCAGCGCGCACACGGCACCGACGACGGCACTCAGCAGCATGAGGTCGTCATTCATGTCCCGACATCGCCCCCTCGGGATGGATGAGGCTCTCGACCCCGGCCTCCACCACAGGCACCCGACAGCGGGTGAGGCCACGCGCCATCACGCAGGCCTCACCCGTCGTCGTCGAGCGCCCGGTATCACGTGGCGTCCGAGGCCTTCGCGACGCGCTGCAGGAGAACCGCCTCGGCGAGGCAGACCTTCGCGAACTCACCGAGGTGCAGCGATTCGTTCGCGCCGTGCGCGCGGGTGTCGGGGTCTTCGACACCGGTGACGAGCAGCGCGGCGTTGGGCATCATCTCCGCGAACAAGGAGACGAACGGGATCGAGCCGCCGATGCCGACGTCGACGGGGTCGCTGCCCCAGGCGTCACGGAAGGCGGCGCGGGCCTCGTCGTAGAGCGGGCCGGTGGCGTCGGCGTCGAAACCGGAACCGATTTCCTCAAGCTCTACCTCCACCTGCGCACCCCACGGTGCGTGGGAGCGCAGGTGCTCGGCGAGCGCCTCGTAGGCGGCCTGCGGGTCCTGCCCGGGGGCAACGCGCAGCGACAGCTTGGCTCGCGAACTCGCCGCGAGCGTGTTGCTCGCGACGTCGACGCCCGTCGCGTCGAGCCCGATGACGGTGATGCTCGGCCCACGCCACAACCGCGCGGTCAGCGGGCCCGTGCCGATGAGCTGCGTGCCCTCGAGCATGCCGGCGTCGCGGCGCAGCTCCTCGGGCGTGTAGTCGATGTCGACGTTCTCGTCGGAGTCCAGCCCGGCGACGGCGACGCTGCCCGCGTCGTCATGAAGCGTCGCGAGCAGGCGGCACAGCGTCGTCAGCGAGTCGGGCACTGCGCCGCCGAACATGCCCGAGTGCACCGAGTGCGCCAGGGTGCGGACGGTGACGACGGCGCGGACGGTGCCACGCAGGGTCGTCGTCAGCGCCGGCGTGCCGACGGCCCAGTTCGCTGAGTCGGCGAGCACGAGGACGTCGGACGTCAGCTCGTCCGCGTACGTGCGCAGCAGTGCGGGCAGGGAGTCGGAGGCGATCTCCTCCTCCCCCTCGATGAAGAGGGTGACGGTGCAGGGCAGGTCGTCGCCCCAGGCGCGGATCGCGGCGATGTGCGCCATGACACCGGCCTTGTCGTCGGCCGCGCCGCGGCCGTAGAGGCGACCGTCGCGCTCGGTCGGTTCGAACGGCGGGCTCTGCCAGTCGGCGTCGTCACCGGGGGGCTGGACGTCGTGGTGGGCGTACATGAGGACACGCGGCGACCCTGCGGGTCCTTCCTTGTGCGCGATGACGGCCGGGCGGCCGCCCTCGGAGACGACCTTGACGTCCATCCCCTCGGCCTCGAGCAGCTTCGCAACGGCGCGCGCGGAGTCGTCGACGTGCTGTTGGTCGAACGATCCGAGGGAGACGCTGGGGATGCGCGTGAGGGCCTTGAGGTCCTCGACGACGCCGGGCATGAGGGTGGCGATGCGCTGGCGGAGATCCTCCGGGGCGCCCGCGTTCACGGTCGAAGTCACAGCCGCCACGGTATCCCCCGCGCGCCCGTGTCGGGGGATGGGAGGCGCTCGGGCGTGACGTAAAGTGGCGCGGGTGCGAGCAGTGAAGAAGAAGACGAGCAGCGGCGCCACCGCCGTCGGAGCCACCGCGGTCGAGAAGGATGCGACGAGCGAGCCGGCCGCCCCGGCGAGTGATGCGGTGCACCCTGCGCGCCCCGGTGCGAAGAACCGCCCGACGCCGAAGCGCAAGGACCAGGAGGCCGCTCGTCGGCGCCCCCTCGTCGAGACCGACCGCAAGGCAGCCAAGGCGGCAGAGAAGGAGCGCGCACGCGAGGCACGCGCCCAGCAGCGCGCAGCCGCCGATCGTGGCGAGGAATCCGCGCTGCCGCTGCGCGACCGCGGCCCCGAGAAGCGCTACATCCGTGACCGCGTCGACGCCCGCCTCAGCCTCGGCGAGGTCGCGATGCCGCTCATGTTCATCCTGATCTTCTCGTGGTTCCTGCTGCCCAAGCTGGCCGCCATCACCCTGGCGCTCGTGTGGGTCATCGTCCTCGCGGGCCTCATTGACTCTGCCCTGCTGTGGCGCCGCATCAAGAAGGACCTCATCGCCAAGTTCGGTGCCGTGCCGCGCGGCGGCGCCCTCTATGCGGTGACGCGCTCGATGCAGATGCGCCGCCTGCGCTTCCCCCGTCCGACGGTGAAGCGGGGCGACACGGTCGCCTGACGCGCCTCACCTCGGCACGTCCAGAACGAACACATGACGAAGGGGGCTCGCACCATCCGGTGCGAGCCCCCTTCGTCATGCCGTCAGAGGAGACGCCGCCGAGGCGGGAGGCGCTCATCGCGTCAGCTGCTGCGCGTCTGCACCTCGACGAACGGCGGCTTCGTGACGACGGCCTCGAGCATGCGACCACGCACGTCGACGACGACCTGGTCGCCCTCGGCGAGCATCGGCGAGACGAGCGCGAGCGCGACGCCCATGCCGAGGGTCGGCGAGAACGTCCCGGACGTCACCTCGCCGAGTTCAGCGCCCTCGGCGTCACGCACGATGCAGTGCGCGCGCGGGATGCCGCGGCCGGTGAGCTTGAGGCCACGCGAGATGCGGCGCGGGCCCTCGGCCTTCTCCTTGGTCAGGGCGTCCTTGCCCCAGAACGCGTCCTTCTTCCAGCCGACGGCCCAGCCGGAGCGCGCCTGCACGGGCGTGATGTCGAGCGAGAGATCCTGCCCGTGCAGGGGGTATCCCATCTCGGTGCGCAGGGTGTCGCGCGCCCCGAGGCCGCAGGGCAGACCCTCGTAGGGGGCCGCGGCCTCGACGAGGGCGTCCCACAGCGCGAGGGCGTCGTCCCAGCGGCAGACGAGTTCGTAGCCGCGCTCACCGGTGTAGCCGGTGCGGCACACGGTGACGGGGCGGCCCTGCCAGTCGGCCTCGTCGAAGCTCATGTAGTCGTGGTCGACGGGCAGAGCGAGTGCGGAGACGACCTCGTCGGACTTGGGGCCCTGGACGGCGAGCACGGCGTATTCCTCGTGCGCGTCGGCGACCTCGATACCCTCCGGCGCGGCCTCCTTCAGGCGGCGCACGACCTCGGCCGTGTTCGCGGCGTTGGGGATGAGGAACAGATCGTCCTCGGCCTTGACGTAGACGATCAGGTCGTCGACGACCCCGCCGCTCTCGTCGCAGCACATCGTGTACTGGGCCTGGCCGGGCCCGATCTTGCGCAGGTCGTTCGTCAGGCACGAGTTGACGAAGTCGAGCGCGCCGGCACCCTTCACCGTCGCCTTGCCCAGGTGGCTCACGTCGAAGATGCCGACGCGCTCACGCACCGCGGTGTGCTCGCGCACGACACCTCCGCCCGGATACTCGATGGGCATGTCCCATCCTCCGAAGTCGGCCATCTTCGCCCCGAGTGCGCGGTGACGCTCGTCGAGGGGCGAGAGCTTGTTCTCAGTCATGCCTCGAACCTACCGCGCCCACCGCGTCCTACGGGCCGTTAAGCTCGGCCCAGCAGCACGCACGCCGATGACCTCGGCATCACCCACGAAAGGGGCCCCACATGGTCGACATCACCCTCAGCGACAAGAGCGCGGACGCCATCGGAGCCGACGCCACCGTCGTCCTCACCGCACCGACGAAGGACGGCGCCCGGGTCATCGACCCCGTCGGAGTCTCCCCCGCCGCCGTCAAGGCGCTCAACGAGGCTCTCGCGACGCTCGAGGCGAAGGGTCGCGCCGACGAGGTGCTGCGCCTGTCGGGTGCCGGCGACCTGAGCGGCCTCGTCATCGCCGTCGGCTCGGGCGTCGACGCCGAGCAGGCGCCGACGAAGGCCTCCGCGCTGCGTGACGCCGCCGGTGCCGCCGCGCGTTCGCTCACGGGCACCTCGAGCGCCGTCTTCGCCTTCCCCGCGGTCGCCGACGACCTCGTCCAGGCCATCTGCGAGGGCATCGCCCTCGGCGCGTACGCCTACACCGCGTACAAGAGCAAGCCGAAGGACGCCCTCGCCAAGGCGACGCTGCTCGTCACCGACGCGAAGTCGTCCGGCGCCCTCGCGGGCGTCGAGACCGCGACGGCCGTCGCGACCGCGCAGAACTGGGCGCGCGACCTCGTCAACATGCCGCCGCTCGACCTCAACCCCGCCTCGTTCGCCGACATCGTCCGCAAGCGCATGTCGGGCACCAAGGTCAAGGTCGACATCATGGACGAGAAGGCCCTCGCGAAGGCCGAGTGCGGCGGCCTCATCGGCGTCGGCCGCGGCTCGGCGCGTCCGCCGCGCCTCGTGACGCTGACGTACAAGCCCGCGAAGGCGACGAAGCACATCTCGATCGTCGGCAAGGGCATCACGTTCGACTCCGGCGGCCTGTGCATCAAGCCCGCCAACGGCATGGCGACGATGAAGTGCGACATGGCCGGCGCCGCCGCCGTCGCGGCCTTCCTCGAGGCCGTCGCCGCGCTCGAGCTGCCGGTCGCCGTCACGGGCTACCTGTGCCTCGCCGAGAACATGACGGGCGCCGACGCGCAGCGTCCCGGCGACGTCATCCGCATGCACGACGGCACGACCGTCGAGATCGACAACACCGACGCCGAGGGGCGCCTCGTCATGGCTGACGGCCTGTGCTACGCCACCGAGGAGGAGCCCGATCTCATCATCGACATCGCGACGCTCACCGGCGCGGCCGTGCTCGCGCTCGGCAACCGCACGGCGGCGATCGTCGGCAACAACGACGAGGTGCGCGATGAACTGATCGCGGCCTCCGAGCGCGTCGACGAGCACATGTGGCCGATGCCGCTGCTCGAGCACCTGCGCCCGAGCATCGACTCCGAGGTGGCCGATCTCAAGCACACCGGCGAGCGCATGGGTGGGCTCATCACCGCGGCGATGTTCCTCAAGGAGTTCGTCGGCGAGAAGAACGGCGAGCAGATCGACTGGATCCACATGGACATCGCGGCGCCCGCGTTCAACGAGGGCAGCCCCTACGGCGTCAACCCCAAGGGCGGCACCGGTTTCGCCGTCCGCACCCTCGTCGAGCTGGCTCGCGCCTGATCGAGCAGGCCCGCGGGTGGGCACAGCCGCTTTCCTACCCGCGGGTATTCGGGGCGGGTTTCCGCAACCCCGTCCGCGAGTGACAAGATGGCCTTGATCGGGGAGATCCGCTCGCTGCGAAGTGCCCCGGAGTTCACAACTTCATCCGCGAAACCAAAGTGAATTTTGGATTGAGGAGACCTCCACCCATGTCTGACCGCGTGACCATGCCGGCCCTCGGCGAGTCGGTGACCGAAGGCACCGTGACCCGCTGGCTGAAGAACGTCGGCGACACCGTCGCCGTTGACGAGCCGCTGCTGGAGGTCTCCACGGACAAGGTCGACACGGAGATTCCGTCGCCGATCGCCGGAACGCTGCAGGAGATCCTCGTCGAAGAGGATGAAACGGTGCCGGTCGGCGCCGACCTCGCCGTCATCGGTGACGGCGACGCTCCCGCGTCGTCCGACTCCGGTTCCGACTCCTCCTCCGACGACTCGCAGGAGGCCGAGCCGCAGGCCGAGGCCGACGAGAAGAAGGACGAGGCCGCCGAGAGCGCGTCGCAGGCGTCCGAGAGCTCGAACTCCTCGAACGACTCCGCCGGTGAGGTCTCCGGCGGCGAGAAGGTGACGATGCCCGCGCTCGGCGAGTCCGTCACCGAGGGCACGATCACGCGCTGGCTCAAGTCCGAGGGCGACGACGTCGCCGTTGACGAGCCCCTGCTCGAGGTCTCCACGGACAAGGTCGACACCGAGGTTCCCTCCCCCGTCGCGGGCAAGCTGACGAAGATCCTCGTCGCCGAGGACGAGACGGTTCCGGTCGGCGCCGACCTCGCCGTCATCGGCGGCTCGGCCGGCTCGAGCTCCTCCGACGACTCGGCCGAGGCCGAGAAGGCGGAGAAGAACCAGGACGAGGTCGACTCGAAGAAGCAGGACGAGGCCGTCGAGGCCGCGGAGTCGAAGAACGAGACGCCGGCCCCGGTCAAGGACGACGAGGCCGCCGAGAAGGAAGCCCCGAAGGCCGAGTCGTCGGCGAGCGAGGCGCCGAAGGACGAGGCCCCCAAGGCCGGCGCCGGCTCCGACAAGCAGCAGGAGACGTCGACGAAGGTTGACAACTCCGGCACCTACGTCACGCCTCTCGTGCGCAAGATCGCGGCCGAGAACAACATCGACCTGTCGACGATCACGGGCACCGGCGTCGGTGGCCGCATCCGCAAGCAGGACGTCCTCGACGCTGCGAAGAAGGCCCAGGAGCCGAAGCAGGAGGCCGCCCCGGCTGCGTCCGCCGCGGCTCCGGCAGCATCCTCCACCCCGGCCGCGTCGACGACGACGCCGCAGCCGTCCGCCGAGGCTCAGGCCAAGCGCGGCACGACGGAGAAGATGTCGCGTCTGCGCAAGGTCATCGCGCAGCGCATGGTCGAGTCGCTCGCCGTCTCCGCGCAGCTGACGGCCGTCGTCGAGGTCGACCTGACGAAGGTCGCGAGTATCCGTGCGTGCAACAAGGAGAGCTTCAAGTCTCGCGAGGGCGTCAACCTCTCCTACCTGCCGTTCATCACGACGGCTGTCGTCGAGGCGCTCAAGGCGTTCCCGCAGGTCAACTCCTCGGTCGACGGTGACAACATCGTCTACCACAACGCCGAGCACATCGGCATCGCGGTCGACACGCCGCGCGGCCTGCTCGTGCCCGTCATCAAGGACGCGGGTGACCTGTCGATCGCCGGCATCGCGAAGAAGATCGCCGACCTCGCCGCTCGCACGCGTGACAACAAGGTGACGCCGGACGAGCTGGGTGGCGGCACGTTCACGATCTCGAACATCGGCTCGAACGGTTCGCTCATCGACACCCCGATCATCAACCAGCCGCAGGTCGCCATCCTCGGCACCGGCGCGATGGTCAAGCGTCCCGTCGTCGTCACCGATGAGTTCGGCAACGACTCGATCGCGATCCGTCAGATGATGAACCTCGTCCTCACCTACGACCACCGCGTGGTCGACGGCGCCGACGCCGGTCGCTTCCTCTCGGCCATCAAGGCTCGCCTGGAAGAGGGCGCCTTCGAGGTGTGATCGTCGCGGGCTAGTCTGACCGCATGACTGGACAGCGCATCGCCATCACCGGTTCCTCCGGAGTGATCGGCGGTGCGCTGTCATCATGTCTGCGTCGCCGCGGCGACACCGTCATCCGGATCGTCCGACGACCGGCGGTCGCACCGGGCGAGGTGACGCTGCCCGAGGCCCGCAGCTCGAACAGCCGATTCGTCGAGACGCTCGTCACCGTCGATGCGGTCGTCAACCTGGCCGGGGCGGGCGCCGGCGATCATCGGTGGAGCCGCGCGTACAAGGACACGATTCGCGAGTCGCGGATCGAGACGACGTCGACGCTCGCCGACGCGCTGGCGGAGGTGCCCCAACGGATTCGTCTCGTCTCGGGTTCGGCGATCGGCTTCTACGGCGATCGCGGTGACGAGGTGCTCGACGAGACGAGCGCACCCGGGGAAGACTTCCTCGCTCGCGTCTGCATCGAGTGGGAAGCTGCGGCGATGAGGGCTGCGAAGCGCCACGACGTCGCCCTCGCGCGCACCGGTCTCGTCATGACGGGCGAGGGCGGAGCGTTCGCTCCCTTACTCACGACGACGCGGCTGTGCGCAGGGGGCCCATTGGGTTCGGGGCGGCAGTGGTGGAGCTGGATCACGCTGCGTGACGAGGTGCGCGCGCTGATGTTTCTCCTCGACCACCCCGACGTCGTCGGGCCCGTCAACCTCGTCGCACCGCGCGCGAGTCGGCAGGCCGATCTCGCGCAGGCACTCGCGCGCTCGCTGCGGCGCCCCGCTGCCCTGCGCGTACCGAAGAGTGCATTGCGCTTCGTCCTCGGTGAGATGGCCGACCAGGTGACCGCGTCGACGCGGGTACGCCCCCACGTGCTCGAAGCTGCCGGGTTCGACTGGCAGGACGAGAACCAGGACCAGGCGCTCGACCGGCTCGTCGCGTCGGCGCTCTGACCGGCGCGCGTCGGGAGGCTGACCGGGCGCGTGGCGCGCTCTCGTCCGGTTCGTGACGTAGACATGATGCGCCTCAGCCCGCTGACCAGGACGCGATGCGCCAGCCCCTGCCGTCGTGGCTGACGACGAGCCGGACGTCATCGTGACGCGCAGCAACACGCTCGCTCGCGGTCTTGGTGCGGACGTCGTACCCCGACGTCGTGATTCGGCTCGTCAGGCACACCTGGCCACCGCTGCATGACGTCGGCGTCAGCGCGCCGATCGCGTAGCCGAGGCCGTCGTACGACGCGCCCTGCGCGCTCGCCCGCGTGAAGGCCTGCAGGTCGTGCGTGTGAGCAGCCGAGCCCGGCACGAGGCACCGGCCCAGGCCTTGTCGATCCAACGTCGACCAGGCCTTGGCCCGGCAGTCGAGCAGCGCGACGACCTCCTGACGCGTCGGAGCCGTCATCGTGGGCGTCTTCGCACCGGACGCGGGCACCGCCGTCCCCGCCTCCGGGTTGGTCGAGGGCGACACCGCGTTCGGCATCGCCTTCGACGGCGGTGCGGGCGTCAACGTCGTCGAGGACGAGGTCGAGTTCGCCGGTGTCACACCAGGGTTGGCGCGCGCGTAGGCCGCGCTCGTCGAAGATCCGGCGTCATCCGCCGAGTCTCCGCCTGCGTGAACGGGCCACATCGCTGCTGCGGCGACGACGCACGCCCCCATCAGCGCCGCGGGCACCCAGCGACCAACTCTCCAGCGCGCGCCCGCCGCGTCAGCACGTCGCCCAGCGTCGACGGCCCCTGGACGCGACGTCCGTCTTCCCCCGACCTCACCGCGGGTTTCAGCGCCACGACGCCCCCGTCGCCCACGACGTCCGCCCCAGAGTGACGACCCATGGCGCTCCGCTTCGGCCGGCTCGAGGAACTGCCGCCGCTGCGCCTCGTCCCGCAGTCGTCGCGTGATCGACTCACCAGCGGCCGTGGTGCCACTCCCCTCTCCGATCGGCGCAGCGGTCGGCACGGGCACCGGGCGTGCGGTGGCGACACCGCGCAGCCGGGTCGCCAGCTCCGCGGCGTGTGGGCGCGACGACGGCGTCTGTGCGAGGCACGCCGTGATGAGGTCGACGAGCGCGTCCGGCGCGTCGGGCAGGACGTCGACGAGGTGCGGCCGCAGCGCTGCGACGGGCGGCGGCGTCCCCAGGAGACAGAACCAGGCGAGCGCCCCGAAGGAGTACACGTCGGCCGCAGCGCTGGGCGGTTCGCCGTCGACGATCTCGGGAGCGACGAACCCGTAGGTGGCCCAGTCGGCCCCGTCGGCGCGTGCCGCGACACGCGTGGCCCCCAGATCTGCGATCGCAGGGCGTCCCTGGTGGTCGAAGAGAATGTTGGACGGGGTGAGGTCGGCGTGCACGCATCCTCGGTCGTGGAAACCCGCCATGGTCGCCGCGACCGGAGCGAGCGCCGTCACGCACTCGCCGACTGTGAGTCCGCCGCGTCCTCGCACGACGTCGTCGAGGCTGCCGCCGGCCATGTACTCGAGCACGAGCGCGCTGTGGCCCTCGGCGCTCGTCGTGAGATCGAGGGCCTCGACGACGTGGGGCCCCGCGTGGCGCCGCAGCATCCGCCATTCCGAACGCGCGGTGATCGCGGGTTCCGTGCCGACCTTGATCGCGACGATGCCCTGCGGCCCGGTGGCGCGCCACACCGACGAGCTGCCGCCCTGCCCGATGAGCGCTTCGATGGTGTATCCGGCGATCGTGGGTGCGGTGGCGTCGGGCATGGTGACTCCTGGGTTCGGCGTGCGAGGGGCGCCGCGGTCGGCGCCACTGCTTCCACCATCGCCCAGGAGGGCCGAAGCATGCGTCGAGTTATCCACAGGCAGGCCGGCGGCCGTCGCGGCGTGTCGGAGAGTAGGCTCGGGGGATGCGTATCCAGCACCTCGGCTTCGCCCCTGACTTCGTCGACTACGAGCAGGCGTGGGAGGTGCAGCGTCAGGTTCACGCCGACGTCGTCGCGGGCGGCGAGGACACGGTGCTGCTGCTCGAGCACTCCCCCGTCTACACGGCGGGCAAGCGCACCGAGGCGCACGAGCGTCCCTTCGACGGCACGCCCGTCGTCGACGTCGACCGCGGCGGCAAGATCACGTGGCACGGTCCGGGTCAGCTCGTGGGCTACCCGATCATGGCGCTGCCCATCCCCATCGATGTCGTCGCGCACGTGCGTCGCCTCGAGCAGCTCATGATCGACGTGTGCGCCGAGTTCGGCGTCGACGCCGACCGCGTGGAGGGACGTTCCGGCACCTGGGTGCTCGCCGACGACAAGGGCCCCGACCGCAAGATCGGCGCCATCGGCGTGCGCGTCTCGAAGCGCGCGACGATGCACGGTTTCTCGCTCAACTGCGACTGCGACCTGTCGTGGACGCAGACGATCGTGCCCTGCGGCATCGCCGATGCCGGGGTGACGACACTGAGCCGCGAGGTCGGTCGTGACGTCACCGTCGCCGAGGTGCTCCCGGTCGTGGAGCGTCACCTGTCGGCGATCGTCGCCCCGTCGAAGGCGGCATGAGCGCCGTCCGCGTACTCGCCGGGAAGTTTTCACCCGCGTACGCTGTTGTTCTGAGCGCTGGCGTGCATCTTCGCGCCGTGTCGCCCTCAATCGCCAAGCCGAGGAGTGCTTTTCTGTGACCGTCGCGCCCGAAGGCCGTCGACTGCTGCGCGTGGAAGCGCGCAACGCCGAAACGCCCATCGAACGAAAGCCGAGCTGGATCCGCACCACGGCGAAGATGGGCCCGGAGTACAACTCGCTGCAGAATCTCGTCAAGGGTGGCGGCCTGCACACCGTGTGCCAGGAGGCCGGCTGTCCCAACATCTTCGAGTGCTGGGAGGACCGTGAGGCCACGTTCCTCATCGGCGGCGACACCTGCACGCGACGCTGCGACTTCTGCGACATCGCGAGCGGCAAGCCGTCCGCCCTCGACCTCGACGAGCCGCGCCGCGTCGCCGAGTCCGTCCGTGAGATGGGCCTGCGCTACGCCACCGTCACCGGCGTCGCGCGCGACGACCTGCCCGACGGTGCCGCGCAGCTGTACGCCGACACCGTGCGCCTCATCCACGAACTCAACCCGAACACGGGTGTCGAGATCCTGCCGCCCGACTTCGGCGCCGTCCCCGAGCTCGTCGGCAAGGTCTTTGACGCCCGCCCCGAGGTGTTCGCCCACAACCTGGAGACGGTACCGCGCATCTTCCGACGCATCCGCCCGGCGTTCACGTACGAGAAGTCGCTCAAGGTGCTGACGATGGCGCGCGAACAGGAGCTCGTGACGAAGTCGAACCTCATCCTCGGCATGGGTGAGGAGGAGCACGAGATCGACCAGGCGCTCGTCGACCTGCACGAGGCCGGCTGCGACATCATCACGATCACGCAGTACCTGCGCCCCTCGAAGCTGCACCACCCGATCGACCGGTGGGTCAAGCCGGAGGAGTTCGTGCACTGGTCCGAGCGTGCCGAGGAGATCGGTTTCTCCGGCGTCATGGCGGGTCCGCTCGTGCGTTCCTCCTACCGAGCCGGCCGTCTGTACGCCCAGGTCATGGCCAAGCGCGGCCAGGAGCTGCCGGAGAACCTGCTGCACCTCGCGGAGGCGGCGTCGTCGCCGGCGCGTCAGGAAGCTGCGTCTTTGGTGGCCCGCGCCGAGACCCGCGTATCCTGACCCCATGGCATCAACCTCCCCCACCAACGAGCCCAAGAAGTCGCGGTTCCGCCACGGTTCGAGCGGCGGCGCCACGAAGGCCGACGGTGCGTCGAGCACGAGAGGCGAGGCCAAGGAGCCGGGCCGCTCCGCTCAGTTCCGTCAGGTGTTCGAGACGGCGCGCGCCAACGACCCCGCGCTGCTGGCGTGGATGATCGGTGCGTTCGCGCTCGTGTTCGTGCTGCTGCTCATCATCGGCTTCAGCATCGGCCACCCGATCTACCTCGGCATCATCGGCGTGCTGCTGGGTGTGCTCGCCGCACTGCTCGTGCTCGCCCGCCGCGCGAACACCGCGATCTACAAGTCGATCTCGGGTCAGCCGGGCGCGAGCGTCGCCGTCATGTCGTCGCTGCGCAAGGGTTGGTTCGTCGAGCAGGAGCCCGTCGGCGTCGACATGGGCCGCAACCGCCAGGTGCGCGACCTCTCGGGTGCCGCGATGGTGTACCGCGCCGTCGGCAAGCCGGGCGTCGTGCTCGTCGCGGAAGGCCCCAAGGGCATGGCCGAGCGTCTGCTCGCCAGTGAGAACAAGCGCACGACGCGGGTGCTCGGCCCCGAGGTTCCGGTGCACACGCTGCGCGTCGGCACCGACGAGGGCTCCGTCCCCGTCGAGCGCCTGCAGAAGGACATGCAGAAGATGCCCAAGGTGCTTACCGACGACGAGGCCGCTCGCATCACCAAGCGCTTGCGCGCCCTTGGGTCGGGCCGCCCCGCAGCTCCGGCCGGTATCGACCCCACGAAGGCACGCGTCAACCGCGCCGCGATGCGTGGCCGCTGAGCCTCCACGCACGAACATGAGAGCCCGCCACCTCGAGTTGGCGGGCTCTCGTGTGTTCTGGGGCTTGTCACTTGTTCCCGCGCCCATGTGCTGCGACGTGGCGATGCGTGTCGTCCCATCCGGTTGACGGGGCGTGAGGCGGGGCAACCCGCATGGGTCCTGCCGTGAAGGTCATGCTGCCTGGGGCGTGCGCGCGGCGAGCGTCAGTGTCGCATCGAGTTCAGCGCGTACGGACGATGACGGTGCCGGCGAGCTTGTCGTGCAGCCCGCGTCCGCTCGAGTCGGTGACGACGGCGGGGATCGCGAGGCAGAGCAGCACGGTGCGGACGGCGCCGGCGAGCAGACCGGGGGCAGCGCCGTCGCTGACGCGCTGCACCTGCATCCCCAAGACGCGGTGCCCGAGCGTCATCCCGAGGGTGCTGACGAGCAAGAGGTTCTCGACGGCGAAGACGGCGAGCGGTTTGAAGCCCTCGGCGCCGCTCCCGCCCCAGCGGTAGCCCAGCAACCCCATGGCGATGACGGAGCAGAGCGCCCAGTCGATGAGCAGCGCGACGGCGCGCGGGGCCAGCCGCGCGATGGAGCCGGGGCCGTCGACGGGGCGGTTCTCGGCGGGGTCGGCATCGGCGAGGGGGGCAGCTGGGGGCACGTTCGTTTCCGTTCGGTGGTGTCTCGCACTGTGAGTCGTAGCGCGCCCTCCAAGACTAGAGGTGAGGTGCCTGGATAGGTTGGAGGGGTGGTCGCGCGCCGTGCGCCGACCGGCGTGAACTGTTCACATGTTTCGTAACACCGACGAAACATGAGGGCCATGCCCGGGTAATCGGGGGGTCCTAGCATCGTGGGCAACACGTGGTGTGGTGTCGACCGGCATCGCACACCCCAGTCAGGAGGATCCATGTTCAAGACCGCTGAAGAGGTCGTGAAGTTCATCGAGGATGAGGACGTCAAATTCGTCGACATCCGCTTCTGCGACCTGCCGGGCGTCATGCAGCACTTCAACATCCCGGCCGAGAGCTTCGACGCTGAGGCGATCGAGACCGGCCAGATGTTCGACGGCTCGTCCATTCGCGGTTTCCAGGCCATCCACGAGTCCGACATGAAGCTCATCCCGGACCTGCAGACGGCCTACCTGGACCCGTTCCGTGAGTACAAGACGCTCATCATCAACTTCTCGATCGTCGACCCGTTCACGGGCGAGCAGTACTCGCGCGACCCGCGCAACATCGCGGCGAAGGCCGAGGCGTACCTGAAGTCGACGGGGATCGCCGACACGGCGTTCTTCGGCGCCGAGGCCGAGTTCTACGTCTTCGATGACGTGCGCTTCGAGACGAAGCAGAACGCCGGCTACTACTACATCGACTCGATCGAGGCGGCCTGGAACACGGGCCGCGTCGAAGAGGGCGGCAACCTGGGGTACAAGACCCGGTACAAGGGAGGTTACTTCCCCGTCCCGCCGGTCGACCACTTCGCCGACCTGCGCGACGAGATGGTGCTGAAGCTGCACGAGGTCGGCCTCGAGGTCGAGCGCAGCCACCACGAGGTCGGCACGGCCGGTCAGATGGAGATCAACTACAAGTTCAACACCCTGCTGCAGTCGGGTGATGACGTCATGAAGTTCAAGTACGTCATCAAGAACGTCGCGTTCCAGAACGGACGCTCGGCGACGTTCATGCCGAAGCCGCTGTTCGGCGACAACGGTTCGGGTATGCACACGCACCAGTCGTTGTGGAAGGACGGCGAGCCGCTGTTCTACGACGAGCGTGGTTACGGTGGCCTGTCGGACATCGCTCGCTGGTACATCGGTGGTCTGCTCAAGCACGCGCCGTCGCTGCTCGCGTTCACGAACCCGACGGTCAACTCCTACCACCGTCTCGTACCGGGTTACGAGGCTCCGGTGAACCTCGTGTACTCCGCGCGCAACCGTTCCGCGTGCGTGCGTATCCCGATCACGGGCACGTCGCCGAAGGCGAAGCGTGTCGAGTTCCGTGTGCCGGACCCGTCGGCGAACCCGTACCTGTGCTTCGCGGCGCAGCTGATGGCGGGCCTTGACGGCATCAAGAACCGCATCGAGCCGCCGGAGCCGGTCGACAAGGACCTGTACGAGCTGCCGCCCGAGGAGCACGAGGCCATTCAGCAGGTTCCGGGTTCCCTCGGTGACGTGCTCGACGCGCTCGAGGCCGACCATGAGTATCTGCTCGAGGGTGACGTGTTCACGGAGGACCTCATCGAGACGTGGATCGAGTACAAGCGTCTGAACGAGATCGACCCGATTCGTTTCCGTCCGCACCCGCACGAGTTCGAGATGTATTACGACATCTGAGCCTGGGAGGCGAAGGTTGAGGGCCCGGGGCGGGCAGCAAGCGTGAGCGAGCTGCCCACCCCGGGCCCTCGGCCGTAGCCGAGCGGGTTCAGATGTCGGAGAAAAATGCTCATCTGAACCGATCTTCAACGCCAGCCCCGCACCGTAGCCGAGGAGGACGACCGACGGCCAGCTACGGTGGGCGTCATGGCTGACAACCTCGAATCTGAGATCTTCATCGCTGCTCCCCCGGAGCAGGTGTGGCCGCTCGTCAGTGACCTGCGGCGGATGCCGCAGTGGTCACCGCAGTGTCGCAAGGTGATTGCGCGGGGCCCGATCCGCCGTGGCACGTTCATGCTCAACGTCAATCGTGACGGCAATCTGTGGTGGCCGACGCGTGCGAAGGTGACTGATTTTCACGACCTGCAGCGCGTCGCTTTCCGGGTGCTCGATAACGGCACGACGTGGAGCTTCACGCTCACGCCGCAGGACGGCGGCACCGTGCTGACGCAGCGACGTGACGTGCCGCCGGGCGGTACGTCGAAGGTGTCGGCGCTGCTCGTCGACAAGGTGCTCGGCGGTGAGGACGACTTCGAGGCCAACCTCGTCGCCGGCATGAACACGACGCTGCAGCGCATCCGCGCAGCCGTCGAGGCGCGCTCAGCTCAGGAGTGACAGCCGACGGCTTGGCGCAGGGGCCCGTCCTCGACCTGAGCCGGCGCCACTCGCGTCGTGCCCACGAGATGCAGCCCCCGTTCTTGCGCCCGAGTGCACCCGGGTGCACTCAGGCTAAAGAACGGGGTTCACTTCCCCAGGGTGTCGATTCCTCGGGGCGTGAGTCAGACGTTGGCGGACGCGGGGTGCACGATCTCGGACGCGCCGAGACGGTCGAGAATCCACGCGGTCTCGAACGCAGCTTCCTTCCACGCCTCGTACCGCCCGCTGACGCCGCCGTGGCCCGCGACCATCTCGGTCTTGAGCAGGATCGGTCGCTCGTTCTGGTCACTCGTGACGGTGCGGCGCAGCATCTGTACCCACTTCGCGGGTTCGACGTAGAACACGCGGGTGTCATTGAGGCTCGTCGTCGCGAGCACCGACGGGTAGTCGACGTCGCGCACGTTCTCGTACGGCGTGTAACTTTTCATGTACGCGTATACGTCCGGGTCGGCGAGCGGGTTGCCCCACTCCTCCCACTCCCCCTGCGTCAGCGGCAGCGACGGGTCGAGCGTCGTCGTCAACGCGTCGACGAACGGCACCTGCGCGTGCACGGCGCAGAACAGCTCGGGCGCCTCGTTGAGCGCCGCGCCGATGAGGAGGCCGCCGGCCGAACCCCCCTCGGCCGCAAGGCGATCGGGGGCCGCCCACCCCGTCTCGACGAGGTGACGCCCCGCCGCGACGAAGTCGGTGAACGTGTTCTTCTTGTGCTCGAGCCGCCCGTCGAGATACCAGGATCGGCCCATCTCACCGCCACCGCGCACGTGCGCGATGGCGAACACGACGCCGCGCTGCAGCAGGCTGAGCCGCAGGACGGAGAAATACGGGTCGATCGACGACTCGTACGAGCCGTACCCGTACAACAGCACGGGGTTCGTCCCATCGGGCGTGACGTCGCGGTGCGCCACGAGCGAGACCGGCACCTGGGCGCCGTCGGGAGCCGTCACCCACAGACGGTGCTGTTGGTAGTCGGCCGGGTCGTGGCCGCCCAGCACCTCGCGACGCTTGAGCAGCGTCACCTCGTCCGTCGTCGTGTCCCAGTCGTAGATGGCGCGCGGCTCGATGAACGACTCTGTTGCGACCATGAGCGTCGTCGCCTCGTACGTCGGGTTCGCCCCGACACCGACGACGGTGAGCTCCCCCGCGAACGGCAGCTCGCGCGCCGCCCCGAAACCGTCGCCCTCCTTGGGCAGGAGCCGCACGGTCGGCAGGCCGCCGGCGCGCAGCCCGACGAGCATGAAGTCGCGGTAGGCGGAGACCCCGAGGATGCGCTCGCCCTCGGCGCCCACGAGCATCGGCTGCCAGTTGTCGACGCCGGGGTCGGCGAGCGGCGCCACGGCCACGTCGAAGTCGACGCGGTCACGGTTGTGCACGATGTAGAGCCGGTCCTCGTCGATCTCGATGTCGTAGTCGAGCCCCTCGGTGCGCGGCTGCACGACGCGCCAGCCGGCGGCCTCGTCGTGCAGATCCATGAGGTGGAACTCGGAGGTGTTCTTCGACCCCATCGACAGGATGAGCCACCGATCGTCATGCGTGCCGCCGATGCCGAGCCAGAAGGCCGCGTCGTCCTCCTGGTAGAGCAGCACGTCCTCGCTCGGGTCGGTGCCGACGACGTGACGCCACACCTGGTGCGGGCGCCACGACTCGTCGACGCGCGTGTAGAAGTACGCATCTCCCGCAGCCGACCACACGAGGCCGTACCCGACGTCGGTGACGCTCTCCTCGATCGTCTCGCCCGAGGCGATGTCGCGCACCGTGACGGCGTAGCGCTCGTCACCCGCGAAGTCCATGAGCGCGGCGAGCCGGTTCTGGTCGGGCGTCAGCGCGAGTGCGCCGACCGAGTAGAACTCCTTGCCCTCGGCCTCGACGTTGCCGTCGAGCAGCACCTGCTCCCCCGCGAGCGCCTCCCCCGGCCGCGGCGTCGGACGGGCCTCACCGTCACGGTACGGTGCGCGGCAGCTGATGCCGTACTGCTTTCCCTCGAGGGTGCGCGTGTAGTACCACCATTCCTTGTCGCGCACCGGGATCGACAGATCGGTCTCTTTCGTGCGCGACTTGATCTCGTCGAAGAGACGCTCGCGAAGCGGCTCCTGCGCGGCGAGCACGGCGTCGGTGTAGGCGTTCTCCGCGTTTAGATGCGCGATGACGTCGGGGTTGCTCTTGTCGCGCAGCCACTCGTAGTCGTCGACGAAGACGTCCCCGTGGTGGGTGCGCGGCGTCGGCACGCGACGAGCGATCGGCGGCGTCGGCTGATTCGGCTGAGTCGCCGTGGTGTCGGTCATGGGTGTTCCTTCCGAACGATCGTCGTGCGTCAGCCGAGGCACGAGGGGCCCAGGAGGGCCTTGAGGTCACCGAACAGCGCGGGCGTCGCGTTGACGCGCAGGCTGTCGTCGAGCTTGACGGTGAGGGTGCGCCCCGGCCGCGAGAGCTTGAGGTGCACCTCGGTGATGCCGGGGTGCTCCCCCAGCACCTCCTTGAGCCGCTCGGCCAACCCCTGCGTCGCCCGCGCGTACGGCAGGTGCAGCAGCACCGGGCCGCGTGGGCCGTCCGTCAGCTCGGGCAGCGTCAGCTCCATCGCGTTGAGCGCGACCGACTCGTCACGACGGTTGACGCGCCCCTTGACGGCGCACACGACGTCCTGGCTCAGCATCGTCGAAACCGTCGCGTACGTCGAGGGGAAGAACAGGCACTCGATCGCACCGTCCATGTCCTCGACGGTCGCGATGGCCCACAGATCGCCCTTCTTCGTGCGTTTGATCTGCAGGCCCGTGATGAGCCCGGCGATCGTCACCGTCGCACCGTCGGGCAGCGCGTCCTCGGCGAGCAGGCGCGCGACCGACGTGTCGGAGAACTGCGCGAGCGCCGCCTCGATGCCGAACAGCGGGTGGTCGGAGACGTACAGGCCGAGCATCTCGCGCTCGAACGCGAGCTTCGTCTGCTTGTCCCACTCGATCGGCGGAATCTGCGGTAGCGCGGCGAACTCGATGCCCGGCGCATCGTCACCGAAACCGGCGAACAGCGAATCCTGCCCGTGCTCCTCCTTGCGCTTCTCGTCGATGAGCGCATCGACGTACGACTCATGGATCTGCACGAGCCCCTGACGCTGGTGGCCGAGGTCGTCGAACGCGCCCGCCTTGACGAGCGACTCGACCGTGCGCTTGTTGAGCACCGTCGCGGGGCACTTGCGCAGGAAGTCCTCGAACGAGGTGAAGCGGCCCTTCTCCTCACGCGCCGCGATGATCGCCGCGACGACGTTGGAACCGACGTTGCGGATCGCCTCGAGCCCGAAACGGATGTCCTCGCCGACGGCCGCGAAGTTGCCGATCGACTCGTTGACGTCGGGCGGCAGCACCTTGATGCCCATGTGGCGGCACTCGTTGAGGTACAGCGCCGACTTGTCCTTGTCGTCACGCACCGACGTGAGCAGCGCCGCCATGTACTCGGCCGGGTAGTTCGCCTTGAGATAGCCCGTCCAGTACGACACGAGCCCGTACGCCGCGGTGTGCGCCTTGTTGAACGCGTAGTCGGAGAACGGCAACAGGATGCTCCACAGCGTCTGCACCGACTCCTTCGAGAAGCCGTTGTCGAGCATGCCCTTCTCGAAGTTGACGTACTCGGCGTCGAGCACCTCCTTCTTCTTCTTGCCCATCGCGCGCCGCAGCAGGTCGGCGTTGCCGAGGGTGTACCCGGCGAGCTTCTGCGCGATCTCCATGACCTGCTCCTGATAGATGATCAGGCCGTACGTCATGTTGAGGATCGGCTCGAGCGCCTCGGTCAGCTCGGGGTGGATGTAGTCGATCTGCTGCTTGCCGTTCTTGCGCAGCGCGAAGTTGGTGTGCGCGTTGGCGCCCATCGGGCCGGGACGGTACAGCGCGAGAGCGGCGGAGATGTCCTCGAAGTTGTCGGGCTGCATGAGACGCAGTAGCTGGCGCATGCCGCCGCCGTCGAGCTGGAACACGCCGAGCGTGTCACCTCGCGCGAGCAGGTCGTACGTCTTCGCGTCCGTCATGTCCTTGCTCAGCGCGTCGAGGTCGATGTCCTCGTCACGGTTGGCCTTGATGTTCTTGAGTGCGTCGTCGAGGATCGTCAGGTTGCGCAGGCCGAGGAAGTCCATCTTGACGAGGCCGAGCGTCTCGCAGCTCGGGTAGTCGAACTGCGTGATGACGGCGCCGTCCTGCAGGCGACGCATGATCGGGATGACATCGATGAGCGGTTCGCTCGACATGATGACGCCGGCCGCGTGGACGCCCCACTGACGTTTCAGCCCCTCGAGGCCGACGCCCGCGTCGAAGATGTTCTTGAACGTCGGGTCGGAGGCGATGAGCTCACGGAACTCGCCGCCCTCGGCGTAGCGCGGGTGGCTCTCGTCGTACATCTTCGCCAGCGGCACGCCCTTGCCCATGACGTCGGCCGGCATCGCCTTCGTCATCTGCTCGCCGATGGCGAACGGGAAGTCCATGACGCGCGAGGCGTCCTTGACGGCCTGCTTCGCCTTGATCGTGCCGTACGTGACGATGTACGACACGCGATCCTCGCCGTACTTGTCGACGACGTACCGGATGACCTCCGAGCGCCGACGCTCGTCGAAGTCGACGTCGAAGTCGGGCATCGACTGACGTTCGGGGTTGAGGAAGCGCTCGAAGATCAGACCATGCGGGACGGGGTCGAGGTCGGTGATGCCCATCGCGTACGCGCACATCGAACCGGCACCCGAACCACGCCCCGGCCCGACGCGGATGCCGTTGCGCTTCGCCCAGTTGATGAAGTCGGCGACGACGAGGAAGTAGCCCGGATAGCCCTTGCCGATGATGACGTCCTGCTCGTACTTCGCCTGCTTCACGGCGTAGTCCGGCACACCCTCGGGGAAGCGACGGCGCAGCCCCGTCTCGACCTCCTTGATGAACCAGGACGTCTCGTCCTCACCCTCGGGGCAGGGGAAGCGCGGCATGTAGCGCCCTTCGCCCTCGGTGAAGGACACCTCGCACTGCTCGGCGATGAGCAGGGTGTTGTCGCACGCGTCCGGGTGGTCGCGGAAGAGGTGACGCATCTCGTCGGCCGACTTGAGGTAGAACTCGTGGCTGCCGAACTTGAAGCGGTTGGGGTCGGTCAGGCGCGAACCCGAGTTGATGCACAGCAGCGCATCGTGGTGGACCGCGTCCTCCTTGTTCGTGTAATGCAGATCGTTCGTCGCGAGCAGCGGCAGGTTGAGATCCTTCGCCAGCTTGAGCAGGTCACTGCGCACGCGCCGCTCGATGTCGACGTCGAGGTCGTGCTCCATCAGCTCGCAGTAGAAGTTGCCGTCACCGAAGATGTCGCGGAACTCCGCCGCGGCCTCGCGCGCCTTGTCGTACTGCCCCAGACGAAGGCGCGTCTGGATCTCCCCCGACGGGCACCCCGTCGTGCCGATGATGCCCGTGCCGTACGTGTTGAGCAGCTCTCGGTCGAGTCGCGGATACTTCGAGTACACCTGGTCGAGCGAGGCCTGCGAGCCCATGCGGAAGAGGTTGTGCATGCCCTCGTTGTTCTTCGCGAGCAGCGTCATGTGCGTGTAGAGACCGCGGTTGGAGACGTCGTCGGCCTCCTGGCCGCGCTCGCCCCACGTGGTGCGCGTCTTGTCGGTGCGGTGCGTGTCCGGCGTCATGTACGCCTCGAGGCCGATGATCGGCTTCACGTCATACTTGCGCGACTTCGACCAGAACTCGTAGGCACCGAACAGGTACCCGTGGTCGGTGGTCGCGATCGCGGGCATGCCGAACTCCTGCGCACGCGCGAACATGTCATCGATACGGGCTGCACCGTCGAGCATCGAGTACTCGGTGTGGTTGTGCAGATGGACGAAGCTCTTCGACTGACTGGACATCGCCCTGAAGTCTACGACCGGCCACCGACAACCCCGCCGGATGCGCGACGCCCGGCTCCCGGGGCGAGCCGGGGGCCGGGCGGAACGTCGCGGAATTCCGCGTCAGGCGCTGATGCGATCGAGCGCGCGTTGCAGGTCGGCCGGGTACGGCGAGGTGAACGTCACACGTTCGCCGCTACCGGGGTGGTCGAATCCGAGCTCGACGGCGTGCAGCCACTGACGCTCCAGCCCGAGCTTCTTCGCGAGCGTCGGGTCGGAGCCGTACAGCGGGTCGCCGACGCACGGATGATGCATCGCTGAGACGTGGACACGGATCTGGTGGGTGCGCCCCGTCTCGAGATGGATCTCGAGCAGCGACGCCGACCGGAACGCCTCGAGCAGTTCGTAGTGCGTCACCGACGCGCGGCCGGAATCCATGACGGCGAACTTGTAGTCGTGGTTGGGGTGGCGCCCGATCGGCGCGTCGATCGTGCCCTCGATCGGGTCGGGCAGGCCCTGCACGAGCGCGTGGTACGTCTTGTCGACCGTGCGGTCACGGAATGCCTGCTTGAGCAGGGTGTACGCACGCTCGCTCTTGGCGACGACCATGAGACCGCTCGTGCCGACGTCGAGGCGCTGCACGATGCCCTGACGCTCCGGTGCGCCCGAGGTGGAGATGCGGTACCCCGCAGCGGCGAGGCCACCGACGACATCCGGGCCGTCCCAGCCGACGCTCGGGTGGGCGGCGACGCCGGCCGGCTTGTCGACGACGACGATCTCGGTGTCGTCGTGCACGATGTTCATGCCGGGCACGGGTTCGACGCGGGGCGTCGCCTCACGCGGCCCGGTACGCTCCGGCATCGCGACCTCGAGCCACGCGCCGGCGCTCACGCGCTCGGACTTCGCGACCCGCTTGCCGTCGACGCTGACGGAGCCCTCGGCCGCGAGTTCGGCGGCGCGGGTGCGGGAGAAACCCAGCAGGCGGGCGATGGCCGCGTCGACGCGCTCCCCCTCGAGCCCTTCTGGGACGAACAACGACTTGACCTCGCTCATCGCTGAGCCTCCTCGGTGGTGGGCGACGCGCCATCATCTGCGCCGTCGTGGGCGCCCTCGCGCGTTCCGTCGAGACCGATGCCGCGGAAGGTCAGCAACACGACGAGGGCCGCGGCGACGCAGATCGCCGAATCGGCCAGGTTGAAGATCGGCCAGTGCGGCAGCTCTAGAAAGTCCACGACGTGGCCACGACCCCCACCCGGCTCGCGGAAGAACCTGTCGATCAGATTGCCGACGGCTCCTCCGATGATCAGCCCGAAGGCGAGGGCCCACGGGACGCTACGCAGCTTGCGCGCCGTCACGGCGAGCACGACGACCACGACCACCGCGATCGCGGTGATGAAGAGCGTCGAATTCGTGCCGAGGCTGAACGCGGCGCCGGGGTTGTACGTCAACCGCAGCCGCAGGAACGAGCCGAGCAGATCACGCGAGCGGCCGTCACTCAGGGCGTCCTGCGCCCATTGCTTGCTGGCCTGATCGGCCGCGATGACGCCGAGCGCCGCCACGGCGACGAGCGCGAGAGGGCGCCCCGAGACGCGGGACGGGGGGACGGTGGGTGTGGCGCCCGAGTTCAGCGGCGCTCCTGCTTCTTCTTGCATGTCATGCATAGGGTCGCACGAGGGAAGGCCTGGAGTCGAAGTTTGCCGATCGGGCCGCCGCACGATTCGCACACGCCGTACGTGCCGTCGTCCATCCGCTCGAGGGCGCGTTCGCTCTGACGCAGCACCTCAGCGGACTTGCGGGCCAACGAGATCTCGTGCTCGCGCTCGAAGTTCGCGTTGCCGACGTCGGCCTGGTCGTCGCCCGCCCCGTCGCCCGGGTTGCGCAGCAGCCCCTCGAAGTCCGTAGCGAGTTCGTCGAGCTCGGCGCGCACGCGGGCCACATCGGCCTCGAGCTCGGCCCGCACCTCGGCGAGTTCGGCGTCGCCCCACGGCTCCTCGGCGCCGCCGACGGCCAGGTCGCTCGCGGCGGTCTTCTGTGTCGCCATGGTGGTCACTCCAGTCTCCCAGCGGCGCCCGCTCGGGGCGCACGATGATGCGGATATTACGCAGAGGATAGGCCACATCAGGCGGGTCGGGGCGAACAACAGATGAAGTTTCACGTACCCGCTAGTAGGACCAACGAAGGGACGCACGAAGCGGGGGGGGGGGGGGGGGGTAGTGGGGGGCGGGGGGGGGGGGGGGGGGGCGCCGCGCCCCCCCCCCCGGGGGGGGGGGGCCCCCCCCCCCCCTCCCCCCCCCCCCCCCCCCCCCCCCCCCCCCCCCCCCCCCGCGGGGGGGGCCGCGGCCCCCCCCCCCCCCCCCCCCCCCCGCTCGGTGACGGCCATCAGGCCGCGGACATCACGCTTTGGTGTCGGGCGTCTGCTGCTTCTCGTCGAGCTTGCGCAGCTGCTCGTTCAGGTAACCCTTGAGGTTCGAGCGGTAGTCGGTCTCGAAGCCCTTGAGCCGCTCGATCTCGGCTTGCAGCGCCGTGCGTCGCGTCTCGAGGTCGGACAGGATGCTCGTGCGACGCTGCTCGGCCTCGGCCACGAGCGCGGCCGACTTCTCGGTACCCGTGCGCACGAGCTTGTCGTGCTGGCTCTGCCCGCTCGAGACGAGTTCGTCGTGCTTGGCCTGAGCCTTCTTGACGAGGTCGTCGTGCTCGCTCTGGCCGCGCTTGACGAGGTCGTCGTAGGTCGACTGGCCCGTCGTCAGCAGTTCGTCGTGGCGCTGCTTGGCGCTCGACAGCAACTTCTCGCTCTTCGTGTTCGCCTCCGTGACCACCTTGTCGCGGTGCGCGGTGGCTTCGCCGATGAGACGATCACGCTCGGTCTCGCCGTCACGCACGTGCTGGTCGTGCAGACGCTGTGCGAGCGCGATGACGCCCGCCGCGTCGGTGCCGGCGTTGGTCTCGCTCGTGGCCGGCTGCGTCGACGTCGCCGAGGCGGCCTCACGGGCCTGCTTCAGCTCGTTCTCCAGCTGCGTGATGCGCGCGTCGGCCTCGGCCAGCTTCGCCTGCGCGTTCTTGGCCTCCTCGCGGGCTGTCTGGAGGTCGCGACGGGCGCTCGTGAGGTCGGCGCTCGCCGCGTCCTGACCTGCGTCGGCAGCCTCGTTCGCCTTGGGGGCACGCGCCTTGTCGAGCTCGGTGCGCGACGTTTCCAGTTCCTTCTTGAGGCGCGCGATCTCCGCCTTGTCCTCGTCGCTCGAGCCACCCGCGGCTGGAGCCGCAGCGTTGTTCACCGGCGTGAGGGCCGGGACGGCCGTCGTCTTCGACTGGCCCGCCATCGTCGCGTCGCCGTCTCCGCCGTGGCTGCGGCGGCAGTCGTCGAGCTTGTCGCTCAGCGAGTCGTTCTCGGCGTTCAGCCGGCGCAGCTCGACGACGATCTCGTCGAGGAAGTCGTCGACCTGAATCTCGTCATATCCGTTGCGCCCGAACCCCTTCGGCTTCGAGAACTCCTTCTTGACGACGTCTTCCGGCGTCAGCGCCATGTATTCACCTCAGTAACGCTCGAAGCCGAGGCGGGGCCTCGGCAAATCCGTTTCGTGCACGCCGATGCGGGCACGCTCAAAAATTTCCCGACTTCACCTTAGGAGATTAGCCGCGACTTGCACAGCCAGCGCCACGATCAAGAACGCCAGGTCGATGCCGACGCCGCCGAGGCGCAGGGGCGGAACGACGCGGCGCACCGCCTTGATCGGCGGGTCGGTGACGGTGTAGACCGCCTCCGCGACGACGAGCACGACGCCACGCGGCGTCCACTGCCGCGCGAACACCTGGATCCAGTCGAAGACGAGGCGCGCGATGAGCAGGACGAAGAACACGTCGAGCACGGTCGCGAGCGCCGTTCTGACGCCGTTCATCGAGTCTCCTTCATCACCATGACGCCATTCTCCCACGCATGGGCGCGGCCGCCGTCATCCAGGGGACAACGGCGGCCGCGGCCCGAGCGCGAGGCGACGATTCAGCTCTGGTTGAACAGCCCGCGCGTCGCCTTGGCGACCTCGGGCCCGCTCGTGGAGACCTCGACGTTCTCGGGCGAGAGGAGGAAGACCTTGCTCGTCACGCGCTCGATGGAGCCGTGCAGACCGAAGACGAGACCGGCGGCGAAGTCGACGAGACGCTTGGCGTCCGTGTCGTCCATGTCGGACAGGTTCATGATGACGGGGACGTTGTCGCGGAAGGCCTCACCGATCTCCTTGGCCTCGTTGTACGTCCGAGGGTGGATGGTCGTGATGCGACTCATGGTCGAGGCCTCCGTGTCGGAAAAGTCGTGGTGGGTCACCTCGGGGCGCAGCGGCGTGACCTCGGCAGGGGCGCGACGTTCGTACGCGTCATAGTCGTCGTGACGCTCGTCGTCGTAGGCGACCTCGTACTCCTCGACGTACTGCTCGCTCGCGCGCGGCGCGTGCGTGTCCACGTCGGACAGTCCGAGGTATTCCATCGTCTTGCGCAGTGCGCTCATTCTTCCTGCTCCTGTGTCCGCCTGGCCCCTCGCGGAAAGGGCACCACATAGCTCGTCGGTGTCAGGCTCGAAGTTACCCGGCGAGCGGACGCGAACCGAGTATTGCGCTTCCGACACGCAGGTGTGTCGCGCCGATTTTCACCGCGTCCTCGAGATCGCCCGACATCCCCGCCGACAACGACGTGGCCTGCGGGAAGTTTGCGAGGAAATCTTGACGAACGTGCGCGAGCCGCGAGAACGCGGCGGCCGGCTCCTCTCCGAGCGGCGCGACCGCCATGAGCCCGCACAACCGTAGGTGCGGCGCCTGCTCGACCGCCGCGGCCACCTCGTGCAGCTCGGCCTCCTGCGCGCCACCGCGCCCCGAACCGTCACGCTCGAGAGCGACCTGCACGAAGATGTCGAGGGGGTTCTCGCGATCCGCGGCGCCGGCGTCGAGCAGCGGGACGAGCTTGAGCCGGTCGAGCGACTGCACGACGTCCGCGTGCCGCGCGATGCGGCGCGCCTTCTTGCTCTGGATCTGGCCGATGAAGTGCCGACGCGGTGAGACGATGAGATCCGGACGCTCGGCGCGCAGCGCATCGACCTTCTCGACGAGCTCCTGCTCGCGGTTCTCCCCCACGTCGACCACCCCGAGGTCGGCGAGCGCGACGAGGTCGGTGACGGGGAAGAACTTCGTGACGACGACGAGCGTCGGGGCGTCGTCACGCCCGGCCGCGCTCGTGGCGGCGGCGATGCGGTCGCGCACGCGCTCCAGGTTGGCCTGCAACTCGGCGCGACGCGCGGGCGAGGCGTCGAGACCACGGCGACTGGGGTCGGAATCGGCGGTGCGCGACGGCGTCGGAGGCTGCATCACGACACCGCCGCCTTGCGGACGATGAGCCCGGCGAAGCGGCCTGTCGCGCCGTCACGACGATACGAGTACAGGCGAGGCTCCTCACGCGTGCATCCCGGCACCCATTCGAGCGGGACACCGGCGTCCGCGAGCTGCGACGCGACGCCCGCCGCGACGTCGATCGCCGGCGTGCCCCTCCACGTGATGGCGGCGCTGGCCGGGTGGGCCTGACGCGCGGCGTCATGCATCTCGCGCGGCACCTCGTAGCAGCGCCCGCAGATCGACGGGCCCAGCACTGCGCTGATGTCGCGCGCTCCGAGGTGGCGCATCGCCTCGAGCGCCGCCGGCACGACGCCGGCGAGCATGCCGGGGCGCCCGGCGTGCGCGACGCCGATGACGCCGGCCGCGTCATCACTCAGGAGAACCGGCGTGCAGTCGGCCACCATGACGCCGAGCGCGAGGCCGCTGTCACGGCTGACCATCGCGTCAGCGCTCGGTCCGGCCTGACCGGAGGCGACGTCGTCGAGGGTGACCTCCGCGACGCTCGCGCCGTGGACCTGATCCATCCAGGCGATGGGGACGCCACCCAGCTGCGCGGAGACCCGCTCCCTGTTCGCGCGCACCGCACGCTCGTCGTCACCGACGTGCAGTCCGAGGTTCAACGCCGAGAACGGCGCCTCACTGACCCCGTCGAGGGAATCAGTGAAGCACCGTTCGAGCGAGCCGCTCGGCGACTCACGCCGGCCGTGCCAGAAGAACATCGACCGGGCTCCAGATCACTTGAGGAAGTCGGGGACGTCTAGGTCGTCACGATCCTCGAACGTTACCTCCTTGGGCGGACGCACGACCTCGGGGGCCTGCTGACCGCCCTGCTGCGACTGCCCTTGCTGTGCCTGGCCCTGCTGAGCGTCCTGGGCGTGCTGCTGCTCACCCTGACCCGGCTGGACGCGGGCCGGCGGCGCGGAGACGCGCGTCGGGCCGGCGGTCGTCCCGGGAACAGTGACGGGCTTGATCGTCGTCGGGGCGGCAGCCTGCGGCTGGTAGGACTGCTGCGCCTGCTGGGACGGCATCTGCGCGGACGTCGGCTGCTGCGCGGGACGCTGCTGAGCGCCACCCTGCTGTGCAGGACGCTCGTCGTTGCGCTTCTGCGGCGCACCACCGTCGAAACCGGCGGCGATGACGGTGACGCGCACCTCGTCGCCCAGGGCGTCGTCGATGACGGCGCCGAAGATGATGTTGGCCTCGGGGTGCGCCGCCTCCTGCACGAGGCGAGCGGCCTCGTTGATCTCGAACAGACCGAGGTCGGAACCGCCCTGGACCGACAGCAGGACGCCGTGGGCGCCGTCGATGCTCGCCTCGAGCAGCGGGCTCGAGATAGCGAGTTCGGCGGCCTGCACCGCACGGTCCTCGCCACGGGCCGAACCGATGCCCATGAGTGCCGAGCCGGCACCCTGCATGACGGACTTGACGTCGGCGAAGTCGAGGTTGATCAGACCCGGGGTCGTGATGAGGTCGGTGATGCCCTGGACACCGGACAGGAGCACCTGGTCGGCCGAGCGGAAGGCGTCGAGCATCGAGACGGCGCGGTCGCTGATCGACAGCAGACGGTCGTTCGGGATGACGATGAGCGTGTCGACCTCTTCGCGCAGCGCGGAGATGCCGAGCTCGGCCTGGTTCGCGCGACGACGGCCCTCGAAGGTGAACGGACGGGTCACGACACCGATCGTCAAAGCACCGAGGCCGCGGGCGATCTTGGCGACGACGGGCGCACCACCCGTGCCCGTGCCACCACCCTCACCGGCGGTGACGAACACCATGTCGGCGCCCTTGAGGACCTCTTCGATCTCCTCGGCGTGATCCTCCGCCGCCTGACGACCGACCTCGGGGTCGGCGCCGGCACCGAGACCGCGCGTCAGCTCACGGCCCACGTCGAGCTTGACGTCGGCGTCACTCATGAGCAGGGCCTGGGCGTCGGTGTTGATCGCGATGAACTCCACACCCTTGAGGCCGACCTCGATCATCCGGTTGATGGCGTTGACGCCACCGCCGCCGATACCGACGACCTTGATGACGGCCAGGTAGTTCTGGGGAGTTGCCACGAGAAGAGGCCTTTCGAAAGCGGGTGCGAGTATGCAGAGCCGATGCTACGCGACCGGATGCCCGGACGCGAACATCTCGACGTCAACTCGAACGTGACCCCGTCAGGCACGTGGCCCGCCGACCCGAGCGCCACCGCACCCCCGCGGCGACCCGGGACCCCTGAGGCAACGGAAGACCCCCGGCATTCCGCAGAATCCCGGGGGTCTTGGCCGCTGAAAAGATTAACCTTCGACTTCACCTTCACGCGTCTTGAGACCAGTGAGGATGCGCGGGCCGAGGTGCGTGACATCGCCCGCGCCGACGGTCACGACGAGGTCGCCCGGGCGAGCCACGTCGAGCACGCGAGCGAGCGCGTCGTCGGCCGTGGGGGTGAACTCGCCGCGTCCGGACGTCATGCGATCGGTGATCAGCGCGCCGCTCACCCCGGCGACGGGCTGCTCGCGCGCGCCGTACACGTCGAGGACGAAGGCGTGGTCGGCGCCATCGAGCGCCGCGGCGAGACCGGTCGCCGCGTGCTGCGTACGCGAGTACAGGTGGGGCTGGAAGATGACGATGAGTTCGCCGTCGTCCTTGAGCCCGGACGCCGTGCGCACGAGGGCGTCGAGCTTGCCGGGGTTGTGGGCGTAGTCGTCGACGACGCGGACGCCGCCCGCCTCACCACGCGGCTCGAACCGACGCGAGGTGCCGCGGAAGGCCCCGAGCCCGCGCGCGACATCGGCCGGCGCGAGACCGAAACCGTGGACGAGGGCGGTGTAGACGCCCGCCGCGTTGAGCAGGTTGTGAGCACCCGGCACATGCAGCGCGACGTCGTGGACGGCGTCCCCGTCGCGGAGGCTCATGCGCCAGTCGAAACCCTCCCCGCTCTCCGCGACGATACGCACGTCTGCGTCGATGTTGCGCCCGTACGTCAGGACGCGCGCGCCCGCGGCGCGACGGCGCTGGCCCAGGGCCAGCGAGCCCTCGTCGTCAGCGCAGGCGACGAGCAGACCCTGCGGCGCGATCGTCGCCGCGAAGGTCTCGTAGGCACGAGCAAGGTTGGCCGACGTGCCGTAGAAGTCGAGGTGATCGTCCTTGATGTTCGTGACGATCGCGACCTGCGGGTGGTAGACGACGAACGAGCCGTCGCTCTCGTCTGCCTCGACGACGAAGATGTCGCCCTCGCCCGGTGCCGCGTTGACACCGAGCCCCGCGACGTTGGCGCCGATCGCGAACGACGGCTTCTCCCCCGTCGCGACGAGGGCGGCCGTCGCCATTCCGCTCGTCGTCGTCTTGCCGTTGGCGCCCGCGACGGCGAGCCCGCGACCCGCGCGCATGAGCATCGCGAGGCCCTGGCTGCGGTGCAGCACCGGCAGACCGCGCCGTCTGACCTCGACGAGTTCGGGGTTGGCCTCGTCGATGGCGCTGGAGATGACGACGACGGCGCCGTCCGGCACGTCGGCAACGTTCGCGGCGTCGTACCCGAGCTCGATGCGTGCTCCCTGGGCACGAAGGTCGTCGAGTACCGGCAGGTCGACGTTGTCGGAGCCGCTCAGGGTGACGCCCGCGGCGAGGAACAACCGCGCGACGCCGGACATGCCTGAGCCGCCGACCGCGATCATGTGCACGTGTGGCACATCCGCGAGAGCGGGCAGCGGCGCGGCGAAGTCGAACCGCTCGTTCACACCGTTGCTCATGCCCGGCCCCCGGTCGCTGCAGCGTCCTCGACGAGGTCGACGAGGCGTGCGGCGCCATCCGCGTGCCCGCGGCTGCCGGCTGCCGCACGCATGCGGGCCAGCTCGTCGGCGTCCGTCACGAGCGGGATGACGACGCGCTCCACCCAGGCCGCGTCGACGTCGCCGTTGTCGACGAGCAATGCTCCCCCGGCCTCGACGACGTCCGTCGCGTTGAGTCGCTGCTCGCCGTTGCCGATGGGCAGCGGCACGTAGATCGCGGGGATCGCGAGCGTGGATAGTTCGCTCACCATGCCGGCGCCGCTTCGCGTGACGACGAGGTCGGCCACCGCGTAGGCGAGGTCCATACGGTCGCAGTACTCCTCGACGACGTAGCGCGGCCCCGAGGCGGTGGCCGGGGCCTCGAACCCCTTGCCCCGCCCGGTGATGTGCAGGACCTGCACCCCGGCCTCACGCAGCGCCGGCGCGGCCGCGGCGAAGGCCTCGTTGAGACTCGCTGCACCGAGCGAGCCACCGGTGATGACGAGCGTCGGGCGTCCGGGTTCGAGCCCGAAGTACGTCATCGCCTCCGCGCGCAGCATCGCCGGGCGAAGCTCTCGGATCTCGCGTCGCAGCGGCATCCCGACGACCTCGGCGCCCGCCAGCGGGGTGCCGGGGAACGTCGTCGCCGTGTGCGCGGCCCATCGCACGCCGAGCTTGTTCGCCAGCCCGGGCCGGGCGTTCTGCTCGTGGATGACGATGGGGATCCCGGCCTTGCGCGCGGCGAGGTAGATGGGCGTCGAGACATACCCGCCGAAGCCGACGACGACCTGCGGGCGGCGTTCGGCAACGAGCGCCTCCGCCTGGCGCAGCGCCCCCCGGAACGCGGCGGGAAACCTCAGCGCGTCGGCGTTCGGCCGACGCGGGAAGGCGACCTTCGGCACGTAAGACAGCGTGAAACCGCGCTCGGGCACCAGTCGCTCCTCGATGCCGCCAGGGGAACCGACGACCGTGATGACGGCTTCGGTGTGGCGGTCGGTGATCTCCTGCACTGTCGCGAGCAACGGCAGGACGTGACCGGCCGTTCCTCCTCCGGCGAGCAGAACGCGTTCGAGCGTCATGTCAGTCAGCCTTTCCGTCGAGGGAGCACGGCGAGTGTGCGCGCCACGCGGCGCGGTTTGAGGGTGAGAGCTTCGGCGGCACCTGGTTCCTGCCTGGCGAAGGCCAACAGGATGCCGATGCCGAACAGTGTCATGACGAGCGCCGACCCGCCATAGGAGACCAGCGGGAGCGGCACACCGACGATCGGGAAGATGCCCAGGACCGAGCCGATGTTGACCATTGCCTGGAAACAGATCCACACCATGATGCCGGCACTCGCGACGCGGACGAACATGTCACGCGTCTGCGCGATGAGCCGGTAGCACGCGTAGGCGAGCACGACGTACAACGCGAGCACCGTGAGGGCACCCGGCAGACCGAGCTCTTCGCCGATGATGGCGAAGATGAAGTCGTTGTGAGCCTCCGGCAACCACTGCCACTTCTCACGCGAGGCGCCCGGCCCGAGGCCCCACACTCCGCCCCCGGCGAGAGCGTACATGCCGTGCACCTTCTGGTAGCACCCGTCGAGGTCGACGTTGTCGCACCCACCGAGCCAGGCCTGGATGCGCGAGGTCCGGTTACCACTCGTCCAGACCGCGATGGGCAACGTGACGAGGGCGAGGGCCGCCAGCCAACCGAACAACGCCTTGCGCGCGCCGGCACACCACAACATGCCGAGGTAGATGACCGCGACGACCATCGTCGTCCCGAGATCCTTGCCGAGCATGATCAGCCCGATGAGCAGGACGACATAGGGCACGGTGGGCAGGATCGAGCGACGGGGGTCGTGCAGGTAGGCCTGTCGGTTGGACAGGACGAGCGCCACCATGAGGATCAGCGCCACCTTGCCGATCTCGGACGGCTGGATCTGCAGCCCGCCCACTCGGATCCAGTTGCGGTTGCCGAGTACCTCCACACCGATCCCGGGCACCATGACGAGCACCTGCAGGAAGAGTGCGGCGAGCATGAGAGGAAAGGCCATCACCTTGAACACCCGGATCGGCAGACGACTCGTCACGGTAGCCACGATGACACCGACCACGGCGAATACCGCCTGCTTCGTGAAGTCCGAATACGGCGACTGCGTATCCATGTACGACGTCACGCTCGAGGCAGACAACACCATGACGAGTCCGAGTCCGACGAGCATGCCCGCCGAGCCGAGGATCAGGTAATACGTGGCCAGCGGCGACTCGAGCCACTTCAGGCGCCCTCTGAGCTGACGCGAGGCCCCCTGCACCGCAGGCGAATCCCGCCATGACAGGCGCGTCGCCGTCATGCCCCGGATCCGCTGAGTGCCGCGACCGCGTCGGCGAACGCGTCACCGCGCGCGCCGTAGGAGGCGTACATGTCGAGACTCGCCGCTGCCGGTGCGAGCAGCACGGTGTCGCCGCGCTGGGCGGCTGCATTCGCCGCTGCGACGGCCTCACGCATCGCCTCGTCGGCATCGCTCGTCTCGATGACGGCGACGGGCACCTGCGGCGCGTGGGCTGCGAGAGCGTCGGCGATGATGCCCCGGTCACGACCGAGCAGCACCGCGGCGCGCAGCCGCGAGGCGTTCGCGCGCACGAGATCATCGACCTCGGCGCCCTTGAGCAATCCGCCGGCGATCCAGACGACGGGGTCGAACGCCTGCAGCGACGCCTGGGCCGCGGGCGGGTTCGTCGCCTTCGAGTCGTCGACCCAGCGCACGCCGCCGACCTCGGCGACGCTCGCCATCCGGTGCGGCTGGGGCGTGTAGTCGACCAGGCCCTGACGGACGGCGGCGAGCGTCACGCCGTAGCTGCGAGCGAGCGCGGCCGCGGCGAGCGCGTCGGCGACGTAGTGCGGTGCGGAAGCGTTCGGGCCGAGGTCACTCAGGATGGCGAGTTCGGCTGCGCTGGTGCGTCGTTCGGCGATGAAGGCACGGTCGGCGAGGACGTCGTCGACGATGCCGACCATCGACGGCCCCGGCGTGCCGAGCGTGAACCCGATCGCGCGACAGCCGTCGACGACCTCGGCGTCCTCGACCATCGCCTCAGTCGCGGGATCGTCCACGTTGTAGACGCACGCGACCTGGGTGCGCTCGTACACCCGCCCCTTCTGACGCTTGTACTCCTCGTAGGAGCCATGCCAGTCGACGTGGTCAGGGGCGACGTTGAGGCAGCAGGACGCGTACGGCGACACCGTGCGCGACCAGTGCAGCTGGAACGACGACAGCTCGACCGCGATGACGTCGTACGGCTGCGGGTGCAGTACTGCCTCGAGCAGCGGCATGCCGACATTGCCGGCGGCCACCGCGCGCAGCCCCTGCGCCTTGAGCATCGACTCGAGCATCGTGACGGCCGTCGTCTTGCCGTTGGTCCCGGTGATCGTCAGCCACGGCGCACCGCCCTCGCGCGGGCGCATGCGCCACGCGAGCTCGACCTCACCCCAGACGGGGATGCCGCGCGACATGGCGTCCTGCATGATCGGCGCGCTCGGCGCCACGCCCGGCGAGGTGACGATGAGATGCGTACCCTCCGGCGCCGCGTCCATGTGCTCGGCGCCGAACGCGACGTCGGCGCCGAGGACGTCGAGGATCTGCGCGCGCTCGGCCATGACGTCGCTGTGGTCGCGCGAGACGACGCGCACGCGGGCGCCGCGCTCGAGGAGCGCGTCGGCGGCCGCGAACCCGGACACGCCGAGCCCGATGACGAGCACCGACAACCCGGACCAGTCGGCGTCGCGGTGCGTGAGGTCACGCTCCCCCGCGAACGGTTCGTACGAGGGGTCGAGGGCCCACAGGTCGTGCTGGCTCACTGGCTGACGTTCCATTCCGCGTAGAAGATGCCCAGACCGAACGCGACGCACAGCCCCGCGATGATCCAGAACCTGATGACGACGGTGATCTCGTTCCAACCCACCATCTCGAAGTGGTGGTGCAGCGGCGCCATCCGGAAGATGCGCTTGCGTCGGGCCTTGAACGAGCCGACCTGGAGGATGACCGAGAGCGTCTCGATGACGAACAGCCCGGCGAGGATGACGACGAGGAACTCGGTGCGCGTCGTGATGGCGAGGCCCGCGAGCGCGCCGCCGAGAGCGAGCGAACCGGTGTCACCCATGAAGATCTTGGCCGGCGTCGCGTTCCACCACAGGAAGCCGAAACAGGCACCCATGAGCGCCGCGGCGACGACGGCGAGGTCGTGAGGGTCGCGCACGTCATAGCACTTGGCGGCGTGCGTCATCATCTCCGAGTACTGGCAGTTCTGGTTGAACTGCCAGATCGAGATGAGCACGTACGCGCCGAACACCATGACGCACGCGCCGGTGGCGAGCCCGTCGAGACCGTCGGTGAGGTTGACGCCGTTCGAGGTACCCGCGATGAGCAGGTTCGCCCAGATGACGAACAGCAGCAGGCTGACGACGGTGCCGCCGACCGCGAGCGACAGGCTCGAGTCGCGCACGAACGAGATGGCGTAGCTCGCGGGTGTGAGGCCGTTGGAGTTCTCGAACTGCAGTGCGAGCACGGCGAAGATGACGGCGACGAGCGTCTGCCCCCCGAGCTTCTGCAGTGACGTCAGCCCGAGCGATCGCTGCTTCGTGATCTTGATGGCGTCGTCGGCGAACCCGACGAGCCCCAGCCCCGCCATGAGGAACATGACGAGCAGACCGCTCGCGCTCATCGGCGTCATCGTGAACAGGTGGGCGCAGCCGTACGCGAGCAGGCTCGCCGCGATGATGACGGCGCCACCCATCGTCGGCGTGCCGCGCTTGGTGTGGTGCGTCGTGGGGCCGTCGTCGCGGATGAACTGCCCGTATCCCTTGCGCACCAGGAACTTGATGAACATGGGGGTGCCGAACAGAGCGGCGATCAGCGACACGATGGCCGCGATGAGCACGCCCTTCATGAGGTCACCTCCGTGACAGGAAATGCGGGTGTACCGGATTCTTCGACCAACCTATCCCCCAGCATGCGAAGACCCGAGTCACGACTCGACTTGAACAGCACGACATCCCCCGGTGCGATCTGCTCGACGAGCACGTCGTGTGCCGCGTCGATGTCGTCGACGGTGGTGATGGCGTCCGCCGTCATGCCCGCCGTGCGCGCCCCCTGCGCGATGGCCTGCGCGCCCGCGCCGACGACGACGAGGCGGTCGATGCCGAGTTCGGCGGCGAGCTGCCCGACGGCGGTGTGCTCGTCATGCGAGGCCTCGCCCAGTTCGCGCATCTCACCGAGCGCGGCGATGCTGCGGCGTGAGGTACCCATGTGGGCGAGGGCTCGCAGCGCGGCACGCATCGAGTCGGGGTTGGCGTTGTACGCGTCGTTGACGAGCGTCACGCCGCCGCCGACCTCGCTGACCTCCATGCGCCAGCGCGACGCGGCCCCGGCTCCGGCGACGGCCTCGACGACGTCGCCGAGCGCGAGTCCGAGGCTGGTCGCGGCGGCGATGACGCTGAGCGAGTTGCCGACCTGGTGCTCGCCGACGAGGGCGAGACGCACGTCTGCCTCCCCGAGGGGGCAGGTGAGGTGATAGCTCGGGCGGCCGGCCTCGTCGATGCTCACGTCGGTGGCACGGTAGTCGGCGTCCTCGCCGAGACCCACGAGGATGACCTTCGCCTGCGTGCGGCTCGCCATCGCGCGCACCCGCGAGTCGTCGACGTTGAGGATCGCGACGCCGTCCTGCGGCAGCGCCTCCACGAGCTCACCCTTCGTCCGGGCGATTGCCTCGACGGAGCCGAACTCGCCCATGTGCGCCTGTCCGACGTTGAGCACGATGCCGATGCTCGGCGGCGCGATCTTCGTCAGG
Source organism: Dermacoccus sp. BD5 (assembly GCF_044878485.1). Lineage (NCBI taxonomy): Bacteria > Bacillati > Actinomycetota > Actinomycetes > Micrococcales > Dermacoccaceae > Dermacoccus > Dermacoccus sp. BD5. The sequence goes on from NZ_JANJER010000001.1 coordinate 162,453, forward strand.
TACGCGATGTGCCCCACCCCCGAGGCGCCCATCTCGGCGACGAGGTAGCGCGTCGCCTCGTCGATGCGGCAGACCGTCAGCGGGACCCCGACCTCGCTGTTGAGCGAGCCGTAGGGGGCGATCGTCGGCGCGAACCGCGCGAGCACCGCACCGAGCAGATCCTTCGTCGACGTCTTGCCCGACGAGCCGGTGATGCCCACGATCTGCAGGTTGGGTGCACGGTCGACGACGGCGCGCGCCACCTCGGCGAAGGCGAGTTCGACGTCGTCGACGACGACGCACGAAGCACCGTCGACCGCTCGCTCGCCGAGAACTCCGGCAGCGCCGACCGCCAGCGCGGCCGGGACGAAGTCGTGCCCGTCCGCGTGCTCACCGACGCGCGCGACGTAGAGCGAGCCGGCGGCGCACTCGCGCGAGTCGGTGACGACGGGACCGGTGATGCGAGCGTCGGGGCCGACGAGGCGTCCCCCGGTGACGGTCGCGATCTCCTCGAGTGATAGTTCGATCACTGGGACGACGACTCCTTCGAACGGTATTCGATCGGATAGGGCAACTTGTCGCTCTTGTTCGGGGGAATCTTACGGTTCTGCAGGGCGTACCCCATGACCTTGGAGAACACGGGCGCGGCGAGGTCGCCACCGAAGGTGCCGGACTGCGGCTTCTGCAGCGTCACCGACACGATGAGCTGCGGATCCTTCGCGGGCGCCATGCCGATGAAACCCGCCGTCACGCCGTCGTACGTCTTCTTCTGCGCGTCGTAGCGCTGGGCCGTCGAGGTCTTGCCGGCGACGTCGTACCCGTCGACGGCCGCGAGCGGCGCCGAGCCCTCCTTCGACACGACGCCCTGCATCATGCCGATGAGCTCGCGCGAGGTCTTCTCACTGAACACGCGCGTCGGCGTGCGATCGTCCTGCGGCGCCTTCATCGTCCCGTCGGCGTCCTGCACCTTCGACACGAGGCTGAGCGGCGAGCGCACCCCACCGTTGGCGATGGTCTGGAACAGCGCCGTCTGCTGCACCGCAGAACTCGCGAGGCCCTGACCGAACATCACGGTGTACCACGTGTCCCCCACCCAGTTCTTGACGGGCGGGACGATGCCCGCGGACTCGCCGGGAAAGCCGATTCCGGTCGTCTTGCCGAGCCCGAACTTCATCATGTACGAGTACAACGTCTCCTTGGGCATCTTCTCGCCCGCGAGGATCGTGCCCATGTTCGACGATTGTGCGATGACACCGGCGAGGGTCAGGTACTCGACGCCGTGGGGGTGCGAATCCTGGAACGGGCGCCCGGCGCGCTCCAACTTGGCGGGCACCTCGACGTGCGTCGTGGGCGTCGCGAGGCCCTCCTCGAGGAGCGCGCCCGCCGTCACCATCTTCTGTGTCGAACCGGGTTCGAAGGTGTCGGTGAACGCACGGTTCTGCAAGGCGTCGGACGCGGCCGAACTCATGTCGTTGTTGTCGAAGCTCGGGTAGCTCGCGGTCGCGAGAAGGTGCCCCGCCTTGTCGGCGACGACGATCTCGCCCGACTGCGACTTCGTCTTCTTGACGGCCGCGACGAGTTCGTTCTGCGCGTACCACTGGATGTCGTTGTCGACGGTGAGCTGCACGGCCCGGCCGCTGACGGGCTGCTGGTCGAGGTTGTCCCCCGTCGCGATCGGCTCGCCGTTGCGGGCGCGCTCGATCTGGTGGATGCCGTCCTTGCCGCGCAGCTGCGCGTCGAGCATCTGCTCCACCCCGCCGCCGGGCACACCGGCCGAGTTCACCCAGCCGACGAGCGGGGCGACGGAGGTGTGCTGCGGGTATTCACGCTTCTGACGCAGTTCCGAGGAGATGCCGGGCAGCTCCAGCGCCTTGAGCTGGCTCCACTGCGCCGGCGTGATGTCCTTCGCGAGGTACACGAAGCGGCTCTTTCGCTTGCCCGCCTCGTCGAGCTTGCTCGCGTAGTCGCTCGCGTCGCCGCCGAGCACCTGGGCGAGTTGTGCGCTCACGCCGTCAATGCCCTTGGGCGACTTCTTCGAGTTCTTGCGGTACTGCGAGGCCGCAACAGGGTCTCCCGCGATGTCGCGGCGTTCGACGCTGCGGGCGAGGACCGCACCGTTCTCATCGGTGATGGTGCCGCGCGCGGCGGGCACGTTGGTGCGCGTGAGGCGCTGCGTCAGCGCCTGCTGGGACAACTCGTCCGCGTTCCACCACTGCACGCTGAACAGTTCGTAGGCGAAGATAGCGAACACGAGCGTGAATGCCATGAGCATGAGTCGCGAACGTCGGCGCGGGTGCCCGACGGCCGCGAGACGTGCCCGGGCGGGTTCGTTCCAGCGCACCGGGCGGCCCTGGCCGTCGCTGTTCTGACGAACGCGTCGCGCACCACCACCCGCAGCCGGCCGTTCGCGAGGCCGATCCTGACCCTGGGGTCGTCCATGTCGCCGGTTCTGCGCCGGAACCCGACCGCGAGATTCAGGACGCTGGGAGCCGTCGGGACGGGGGCGGCGAGGCTGGCCGGGCTGAGAGCGCCGGGGTCGATCCACGTCAGCTCTCCTCGTCCCGCTCGTCCACGTCGTGCTCGCTCTACGTCTTACTTGCTCGTCTTCTTGGCCGCCTCGGACTTCTTCGCCGCCTCGGACTTCTTGGCCGCCTCGGCCGCTGCCTTCTCCTTGGCTCGAGCCTGCGCCTGCGCCACCGGGTCGGTGATGTGCAGACCGACGGTGCCGCTGGCGATCACCTCGCCGGCCGCCTTGCTGGCGGGGGTGCTCGGGAGCGTGTTCACACTAAGCGCCGTGCCCGCCTGGCTCGGGTGTGCCACGCCGAGCTTCTTGCCCGTGTCTCGACTCACATAGGTGATCGACGCCGGCTTGCCCATGCCGTAGCTCTCGGCCTTCAGCGTGAGCTCCTCGGGTGCGGACACGGCCGAGATCTCGCTGTCGAGCGCCTGCTCTCGCTCGTTGAGCGTCGAGACGTCACTGCGCAGCGTCGAGAGGGTGAACGACTGCTCGGCGCGCATCGTGTTGAGGAACAACAGCGCCAGCGCCGAGGCCACCGCGACGAGGACGGCGAGCGCCATGAAGCGAGTGTGCCCGGCGCGCTCGGCGGTGGCGACCTGAGTCGCCGGCCGAGCCGGACGCGCACCGGAACGGGCCGAGGTGGCGCGGGGGCGACTCGTCGTCACTCGACGAGGGGCGCGGGTGGGGGCGGCCAGCTGGGTCATGACTGGCTTCCTTTCGCTCGGGTGCGTTCGATGACTCGTAATCTGACGGAGGCACTGCGGGGGTTGCGCTCGAGTTCGTCCTCGCTCGGGACGGCGGCGCCCCGGGTGACGAGCGCGAACTCGGGACGGTGCTCGGGTAGTTCCACCGGTAGACCGGGCGGCGCGGTCGAGGCGGACGCGGTTGCGAAGGCGCGCTTCGTGATGCGGTCCTCCAGCGAGTGGAACGACAGCACGGCGAGGCGTCCGCCGACGGCTAGCGAGTCGAGCGCCGACGTCACAGCCTGCTCCCAACCGCGCAGTTCGTCGTTGACCTCGATGCGCAGGGCCTGAAAGGTGCGCTTGGCCGGGTGGCCGCTCTGACGCTGCGAAGCGAGCGGGATGACCGAGCGCAACATCTCGACGAGCCGACCCGACGTCGTCCACGGCTGCTTCTCGCGCTCCTTGACGACGGCGTGCGCGATCTTGCGGGCGAAGCGCTCCTCGCCGTACGTCTTGAGGATGCGCTCCAACTCGTCCTGGCTGGCGGTGTTGAGGACGTCGGCGGCCGTGGGCCCGTCGCTCGTCTGGTCCATCCGCATGTCGAGTGGCGCGTCGGCGCGGTAACTGAAGCCGCGGTCGAGCTCATCCAGCTGCAGGCTGGACACGCCGAGGTCGAACAGCATCGCGTCCGCGGGGCGGGGCAGGACGTCGGCGACCTCGGTGTTGACGGCGTGCACGCCTTCGAAGCGGTCACCGAAGCGGGCGAGGCGTTCACCGGCCAGACGCAGGGCCTCGGTGTCACGGTCGATCCCGATGGCGCGGGCCTCGCCGAAGCGCTCGAGCACGGCCTCGGTGTGGCCACCCATGCCGAGGGTGGCGTCGACATAGAGAGCGCCGGAGCGCGCGAGCGAGGGGGCGAGAGCGTCGAGGATCTCGGTGAGCATGACGGGCACGTGACGATCGGCTGCGAGGCCACGTGACATCTCCATCGGTGCTCCGTCGCTCGAATCGGGGTGGGCGGCATTCGGCCGGCGGCGCTGCTGTCGCCAGGGCCCCCGCCGCTGGGCTTCCGGCACCGGGGAAGGTGTGTCGGATTCTCAGCGGCCGGAGACCTCGCGACAGCAGGGCTACAGCAAACCGGGAACGACTTCTTCGGCCTGCTCGGAGAACGGCTGTTCCGCGCCGGCGAGGTAGTCGTTCCACGCCTGCGTGTCCCAGATCTCGACGCGGTTGCCCGCACCGATCACCGTGCATTCCTTCGAAAGACCCGCGTACTCGCGCAGCAGCGGCGGGATCGTCACACGGCCCTGCTTGTCGGGGATCTCGTCGGAGGCCCCCGAGAGCAGGACGCGCTGATAATCACGCACCGCACGCGAGGTGACGGGTGTCGTGTTCATCGCGGCAGCGATGCGCTCGAACTCGTTCATCGGAAAGACGTACAGGCAGCGTTCCTGCCCACGCGTCATGACGAGGCCCGCAGCGAACTTCTCGCGGAACTTTGCGGGAAGGATCATGCGGCCCTTGTCGTCGAGACGCGGCGTGTGGGTACCCAGAAACACGGCTGGGCACCTCCCGTCACCGATCTCGCTCCGATGACCCCCACTCTACTCCACTTCACCCCACCATGTCGCCCCATCAGGCCTGATCTCGTGATCTGGGCAGAGCGATTTCCGCGTCATTGCACGGCTGACGGCGGGTGGGGCGCGGTGGAGGGAAAAAGCCGCCGCTCCCCGACCGTGGGGGCGCGGGGTCCGGCTCGGTCGACGGCTTCACGGCCACGGCACCTCGTCGAGAGCGCATGTGGAGCGATGTGGAGGAACCCGGTGGAGCGCAGTGGAGGGCGTGCGTGGAGGGCGGTGGAGGGCGGTGCGCTCGTCGGCCAGGCGGGTGACGACGCATCGGACCCCGCGGGGCGAACTGTGGCCGGGGAGGGAAGTTTGGCAAGATCGTGAGTCATGGAACGCCGCAGCCCCGAGCCCCGCCCCGCGACCACCGACGTCCTCGGCCTCGCCGACGCCGTGCGCCGCAACGTCGCCCTCGTCGTCGAGGGCAAGGACGACGTCGTGCTCACGGCCGTCACCGTGCTGTTCGCGGGCGGTCACCTGCTCGTCGAGGACGTGCCGGGCGTCGGCAAGACTGTGCTCGCCAAGGCCCTGGCCCGATCGGTCGACGCGACGATGCGACGCATCCAATTCACGCCCGACCTGCTCCCGAGCGACATCACCGGTGTCAACGTCTACGACCAGGGCAAGGGTGACTTCACGTTCCGTCCGGGCGCGGTGTTCGCGAACATCGTCATCGGTGACGAGATCAACCGCGCCTCGCCGAAGACGCAGTCGGCGCTGCTCGAAGCGATGGAGGAGCACCAGGTGAGCATGGACGGGCGCACCATGCCGCTGCCGCGCCCTTTCATGGTCGTCGCGACACAGAACCCCGTCGAGATGGACGGCACCTTCCCCCTGCCCGAGGCGCAGCGCGACCGTTTCATGGCGCAGATCAGCATGGGTTACCCCTCTGCGCGCGCCGAGCTCGACATGCTGCTGCACCACGGTGAGAAGGACCCGCTCGACACGCTGCGTCCCGTCGCCAGCGCCGACGACGTCGAGCACGCGATCGATGCCATCGCGTCGCTGCACACGAGTGACGCGCTGCGTCAGTACGTCGTCGACCTCGTCGCCGCGACGCGCAGCCACCCCAGCCTGCGTCTCGGCGCGAGCCCGCGCTCCTCGCTGCAGCTGCTGCGCGCGGCGCGCGCCCACGCCGCCATCGCGGGGCGCGACCACGCGCTGCCGGAGGACGTCGCCGCCATGGCGCCCGCCGTCCTGTCGCACCGTGTCCTCATGAACCGCGCCCAGCGCGACGAGACGCCCGGTGACGTCGTGCGCCACCTCGTCGAGACCGTGGCTGTGCCGTCGGCGTCGCGATGAGCGCGCTGCCGCGCCTCACCCGTCGTGGCCTGCTGCTCGCGGGAGCGGGCGTCTCCCTCGTGCTCATCGGCGCGTTCTCGGGTTTCACCGACCTCGTGCGAGCCGGAATCTTCGCGTTGCTGCTCCTCGTCCTCAGCGTGCTGACGCTGCTCGTCGCGACACGCGCGTCGGCGCAGGTGCGTCACGTCGGCCCGCGGTTGCCGCTCGAACCCGGTGACCGCGAGCGTGTCGCCGTCCACGCCGAGCTGTCGCCGTCGGCGCGCTTCTCGGGTGCCACCCTCCAGGAACCGCACACGTTCGGCGGCCCGACGCCGTCGTGGCCGGTCGAGGGGCGCCACTTCGACGGCGAATACGCGGTGAGCGCACCTCACCGCGGCCGCTTCGTCACCGGTCCGACGCGCCTGGTCGTGCGTGACCCGTTCGGCCTCGCGCACCTGACGCGGGACGTCGCCGCGCGCCGTGAGATCCGCGTGTGGCCCCGCCAAGACGTCGCGCTCACGCCGCAGCGCGAGCGCAGCCTCGTCGGCGACTCGAGCATCGAATCGCACCTCGCCTTCGGCGGCGAGGTCGGGGCGAGCGTGCGCCAGTACGTGCGCGGTGACGACATGCGCCTCGTGCACTGGCCCGCCACCGCTCGCCGCGGTGAACTCATCGTCCGCCAGCTCGACCCACCGACCGACGAGACCGCGCGTGCCCGGCTCGTCGGGCATGTCGAGACCCCGGGTGTCGACGCCGGATGGGAAGGCCTCGTCGAAGCCTGCGCCTCGTGGCTCAGTGCACGCGCCCGCGCGCACCAGCCCTTCGCACTGCGGGTCGGCGCCGAGACCTACCGCGATCTCCACGACGCGATGGATGCCCTCGCCGTCGCGGGTGATTGCCCCCTCGTCGACGACGCCGCGTCCGCACACGTCGTCTTCGTCCACGCCGACACCGCGGGCTCACTGGGGCCGGCGCCGTCCGGGGGTGAGGCGTTCGTCGCCGGATCACCCGATGCCGTGACGCCGATGCGCGCCCGCCTCGACGCCGACGGGTGGAACACACACACGGTGCCCGAGGCGCGCCCCGTCACCACCGCCCCCGCCGAAGGAGCTCGATGACCACCCGCCGCATCCTCGCCGAGGTCGCCCTGGGGCTGCTGTGCCTGAGCGCCTGCTGGCCCCTCGTCGAGCTGTCGAAGGCCGACAGCGTCGGCGTGCCGATCGTCGTGGCCGCGCTCGTCATGTGGGCGATCGGCGCCGGGCTGCGACGCGTGGGTGCACGCTCCTGGCTCATCGTGCTCGCGCAGGCGGCGGCCGTCGTGGTCTCGCCACTCGCGGCGCTCGCCGCGCACGGGGTCTCCCCGACCCCGTCCGCGCTGCGGGCCGCCGGCCACGAGGCGCAGAAGGTCGCCAACTCCTCCGTCGCTCCCCTGCCGGCCGTCGCCGGCATCATCGCCGCGCTGACGCTCGGCGCCGCGCTCGTCGCCCTCGTCGTCGACTACGTCGGGGGCACGTCGAAGCTGCCGGCCGCCACCGTCCTGCCCGTCGCGGCGCCGTTCGTGCTCGCGACGACCGCCCTCGGTCAGACGTTGCCGCTGCCCTACTTCGCTGCTGCCGCAGCCGCGTGGGCGCTCCTGATGTGGCTGAGCACGAGTCGTTCCCGCACGTTGACGGGTGCGCCCGTCTTCGCCGCCGTGACGGTGCTGGCCGTGGCCGGCGCCGCCGCCCTGTCGGGGCACGTGCCGACCCGCGCGACTCCGGCTCTCGCCGAGGGTGGGGCCCGGGGCGTCGACACGAGCGTGGACTTCTCGACATCGCTCGACCTGAGCAAGGATCTGTCCTCGCGCAACGCGGCGCCCGTCCTCACCTACACCACCGAGGACTCACAGCCCGGCCCGCTCCGGGTGACGACGAGCTCGACGTACGCGGACGGCCAGTGGCGCGCGCGCACGAACGAGCCGACGACGAAGGTGAGGGCCAACAGCGAGTTCCCAGCGCTCGGCTACGACCCGGCCGTGCCGACGACGAGCTCGCAGGCCACCGTCACGCTCAACGGGATGAAGCCGCCGTTCATCGCCGCGCCGACGACGCTGCGCGCCGCCGCCTTCGGACAGGGCCACGACACCTTCGACGTCGGAACGACGACCGGCGTGCCGCACCTCGCCGCTCAGGTGCCCGCGTACGCCGTCATCTTCCGGACGTTCACGGCGGCAGCGCGCCCCGTCGACGACTCGGCCGTCAGCGCCGGAACCGGTGGGGTGACGAAGGACGACCTCGCCGTCGCCTCGCTGCCGCAGGCGGCCCGCACGCGGATCGACGCGCTGCTCACCGCCTCCGGCGCCGGAGATGCGACCTCGCGTTTCGACAAGGCCGTCGCCATCCAGAACCACTTGCGCACCGACCCGTCCTACACGTACTCGCTGACGCTCGCCCCGACCCGCACCGTCGACGGCGCGAAGCTCGACCCCCTGTCCAACTTCCTCGAGACGAAGCAGGGTTACTGCACCCAGTACGCCACCGCGATGGTGATGAGCGCGCGCTCGCTCGGCATCCCGGCGCGCGTCGCGATCGGATTCCTTCCCGGCACGAAGCGGGGCAACGAGTACGAGGTCCGCGCCGCGGACGCGCACGCCTGGCCGGAGCTGTACTTCCCCGGCATGGGGTGGACGCGGTTCGAGCCGACGCCCGGTTCGCGCTCGGGCGCGGCCCCGGCCTACGCACGGACGAGCCCGTCGGCGACGAAGTCGTCGTCGAGCGCCCCGACGACGAGCTCGAGCGCGCCCGTGCCGTCCACTCGTTCGGTTGCCCCGTCGACGACGCAGACGTCGAGGTCGACCTCGCACGGCGCGCCGGTGACGCCCCACGACGACGGCGTTCTTGGTCGCGTCCTGCTGACGCTACTCGGTGCACTGGCCGTCATCGCCCTGCTCGGCGCATTGCCGCTGCTCGGTTGGTGGCGACGCAACCGCCCGGTGCGTCAGGCACGTGAGCCCCGCGAGCGTGACGAGGCGCTGTGGCACCGCATGGTGTGGAACCTGCGCGACCTCGGGTACGTCATCACGACCGAGCGATCCCCACAGGAAGCGGCCGGCCGGTTCGCCGACGACAACCCGCGCGCGTCGACGCACCTCGTCGAAGCCGTCGAACGCGCGGCACGCTCGATCGAGAACTCGCGCTACGCCCCGACGCCTGCGCGGGGCATGGCCGCCACGACCGAACGCGTGACGCGCGCAGCCCGCTCCGACGCCTTCGTCGGCGCTCGCCTGCGGGCGTGGCTGCTGCCCCGCTCGGCGTTCGGGGCACGGAGCTGACGTCGCCGCGGGGCCCTTCGAGCGTGGGTTCCGCGGAGCGTCAGGCGTTCTGGCTCGTCCGGTGTGCCGGATGGTCGGGCACTCGACCCGTCAAGGTCGCGGATATCTGCGGTTTCCCTACGCCCAGACTTCTCGAACGAGGCCCTCTAAACAGGGCATACATGACGAACCGGCCCGTATCCACTCGAGTGGATACGGGCCGGTGGCGTCGTGCGCGAGGCTACGAACGCCTCGCGCCTCGTCCACGACTCTCAGTCGAGGATTCTCAGTCGAGGTAGTCGCGCAGCACCTGCGAGCGCGACGGGTGCCGCAGCTTGCTCATCGTCTTGCTCTCGATCTGGCGGATGCGCTCACGCGTCACGCCGTAGACCTTGCCGATCTCGTCGAGCGTTTTCGGCTGGCCGTCGGTGAGGCCGAAGCGCATCGAAACGACGCCCGCCTCGCGCTCGGACAGCGTGTCGAGCACCGAGTGCAGCTGCTCCTGCAGCAGCGTGAAGCTGACGGCGTCCGCCGGGACGACGGCCTCGGAATCCTCGATGAGGTCACCGAACTCGCTGTCGCCGTCCTCACCGAGGGGCGTGTGCAGCGAGATGGGCTCGCGGCCGTACTTCTGGACCTCGATGACCTTCTCGGGGGTCATGTCGAGCTCCTTGGCCAGCTCCTCCGGCGTGGGCTCGCGGCCCAGGTCCTGAAGCATCTGACGCTGCACGCGAGCCAGCTTGTTGATGACCTCGACCATGTGCACCGGGATACGGATGGTGCGCGCCTGGTCGGCCATGGCACGCGTGATGGCCTGACGGATCCACCACGTCGCGTACGTCGAGAACTTGTAGCCCTTGGTGTAGTCGAACTTCTCGACCGCGCGGATGAGGCCGAGGTTGCCCTCCTGGATGAGGTCGAGGAAGAGCATGCCGCGACCCGTGTAACGCTTGGCCAGCGACACGACGAGACGCAGGTTGGCCTCGAGGAGGTGGTTCTTCGCGTTCTTGCCGTCCGAGGCGATCCACCACAGCTCGCGCTTGAGCTTCATGTCCATCTTGGCGCCCGACTCGAGCTTCTGCTCGGCGAACAGGCCGGCCTCGATGCGCTTCGCGAGCTCGACCTCCTGCTCGGCGTTGAGCAGGGCGACCTTGCCGATCTGCTTGAGGTAGTCCTTGACCGGGTCGGCCGTCGCACCCGCCGTCACGACCTGCTGGGCCGGCGCGTCATCCTCGTCACCCGGACGCAGGACGAAGCCGCCCTTCTCGTCTTCGGCCTCGCCGGCGGGCTTCTTCGCCTCGTCGACCTCCTCGGCGCCTGCCTCGACGTCCGTCACGACGACGTCGTCGATCTCGACGTCCTCGGCGACGACCTCGTCCGGCTCGCCAGCGGATGCCTTCTTGGCGGTGGTCTTCTTCGCGGTCGTCGACTTGGCCGCGGTGGCCTTCTTCGCCGTCGCCTTCTTGGCTGTGGTCTTCTTGGCGGCTGCCTTCTTCGCGGGGGCCTCACGCGCCTCGTCGGCGGTGACGTTCTCGTCGAGCTCGACGTCAGTCTCAGCCTCGGCGGCCTTCTGCGCCGCCGTCTTCTTGACGGCAGCCTTCTTCGCGGTCGTCGTCTTGGCCGCGGTGGTCTTCTTCGCGGCAGCGGTCTTCGTCGCCGTCTTCTTGGCAGTCGACTTCTTCGCCGCGCTCTTGCGCCCGGTCGTCGTGGCGACGGCCTGGGCCGCGTGAGCCTCGTCGAGCACGATCTCGATGCCCTCGGCCCCCAGCGCCTTCAGCACCGCCTTCTGCTTGGCCATGGAGATCTTCGCTTCTTCGAGGGCGGTCTTCAGCACCACGCTGTCGACCGTGCCGCTCGCGCGCCCCTGCTCGAACAGAGCAATGACCGCGGGATGGTCGATGTCCGCGGGAAGCGCGGAGGTCTGAGCCGTTTCGGACACTGAGGTCACCAACTACCTTCCGAGAGTGCACAACGCATCGGGCAGGCGCAATCGCGCGCCGAGCGCTTCGTACGAGGGAAGAGACGAACCACGGGGTCGGGATCCGACGAGAGCCAGTTGCTCGAGGCTCACCTGAGCTCGCATGACACCGTGGTGCCTGATTCGATCCCCCGCGTCGCTTCTTCCACCATTATAGAACTCTGGGTCGAGAACCGCAGAATCACGGGGTTCAACGCCCCTGCATGCGCGGGTGTTCCCGACCTGACGCAAGCGCGTGAGGCCGGGGTTGGGAGCAGCGCGAGATCAGTGCGCTGTGGGCTTGACCGCGAGGACGGGGCACGGCGCGTCGAGCAGCAGCCGCTGAGCGCTCGAACCGAGGATCAGCTTGCCGACGGGCGTGCGGCGACGCAGCCCGATGACGAGCAGCGCCGGGTCGAGTTCGGCCACCTCGTCGAGGATCACCTCGACCGCGTCCTGGCCCTCCTCCACCTGCACGACGCGGCCGCCGACCGCGTCCGCACTCTCCTGCGCGGCAGCGCGCGCGTCGTCGCTCGGGACGGTCGAGACGAGTACGAGCGGGCGCCCCAGCACACTCGACTGACGCACGGCCTCGGCCACCGCGGCCTCACCCTCCGGGCCCGGAGCGAAACTGACGACGACGGACATGCGCAACCCCTGTTCTGCGACTGTGGCGATCGGCTCACACGCTACCCGAGGTGCCGCGAGCGCCCGCCGTCACGCCACGGGACGGACGCGGCCCGCCTCGGCCGTGAGCGGCCGGGCGATGACCTCGCGCACGAGCGCCGCGATCTGGTCGGCCTCGATGAGGAAACCGTCGTGACCGTGCGGCGAGTGGATGAGACGCAGCCGTCCGCGCCCGTGAGCCCGGACGATGTCGGCGGAGGCGCTGACCGGGAACAGCCGATCGGAGTCGACCGCGGCGACGACGAGCTCACCCCCGAACACCCGAAGCGCAGGCTCGATGCCGCCGCGGCCGCGGCCGACGTCGTGCGTCGCCATCGCCTGCGTGAGCCGCACATAACTCATGGCGTCGAACCGCGCGACGAGTTTCGCGGCGTGGTGCTCGAGATAGCTCTCGACGGCGAACAGGCCGCCGTCGAGCGTGCGGTCCGCTCCCTGCGACTCGCGCCCGAACCGCTCCTGCAACTCGTTCGCGCTGCGGTAGGAGGTGTGCGCGATCTGGCGGGCGAGCCCGAGCCCCGACGTCGGGAAGACGCCCTGCTCGAGGTAGCCGCCACCCCGGAAATCCGGGTCAGCTTCGATTGCCCGCACCTGCGTGTGCCCCCACGCGATCTGGTCGGCGCCCGCCGCCGCGCAGCTCGCGACGACGAGGGCGCGCTGCACCCGATGCGGGAAGGTCGCCACCCACTCCGCGGCGCGCATCCCGCCGAAGGAGCCGCCGATGACGGTATGGAAGCGCGCGATGCCGAGAGCGTCGGCGACCCGCGCCTCGGCGCGCGCCTGATCCCTGACGCTGACGTGTGGGAAGCGCCCGCCCCACACCCGGCCGTCTGGTGCGAGCGACATGGGACCCGTGCTGCCGCGACAGCCGCCGAGGACGTTGATCGCCACGACGAACAGCTCGTCGGTGTCGAGGGGCGCGCCGGGGCCGATGAGACCAGGCCACCACCCCGCCGTCGGCTGCCCGGGGCCGACCGGCCCGACGACGTGCGAGTCTCCGGTCAGGGCGTGCTCGACGAGGACGGCGTTGCTCGCGTCGTCGTTCAGCTCGCCCCAGCACTCGTACGTCATGATGACGTCGGGCAGGGCGGCGCCGTTCTCCAGCGTCAGGGTGCCGATGTGGACGGCACGTGCGTGCGGGTTGAACCCGTCGTCGGTGAGGGGCGCCGCGGGGTCGGCCACGGCGAGGCGACGGTGCGAAACCATGACGTCCTCGATTCCGAGGTGGGTCGCAACCCACCTCTCGCGCTTGCCGCCCACGGGCGGCCCTGTCGTCACCCGGGGCACCCCGCCGCGAGGGAGGGTTGCCGCTCAGCAAGCCGGGGCTTGTGTCGCTGAAACTCTTGACCTGCGACACAGTAGGCGGCCCTGCCCGCGGCTTCCATCGTTCGCGCGACGACGTCCACGATGTGGCGCGCTCCCACAACCGGCACGCTCGTCAGGCGACGGAACTCTGCCGAGCCTTCGTGTGGAGCGCACCGACGGCCTGCTCGTACGACAACCCCGTGCCTGTGATGTCGCGCAGCAGTTGCCCCAATGACGTCCGCCCGATGCGCAGCGACGCCGCGGCGCACGCACCGGCTCCCCGCAGGTCGCCTTCGCGCCAGGTCGCGGCGGCCTCGAGGGCCTTCCACGCGGCGCGGCCGTGGCGCGGCACGAGCGGCAGCCAAGTTCGCAGGCACGCGCTCGTCATCGGCGGGCCCGGCTCGCCGAGCGGCGTGCCCGGGCTCAGCAGACGGAAGAGTTCGGGTGCGACGCACAGGAGGATCTCATCGCGCGTCGGGCCGTCGACGACAGCGTCGGCGAGCACCTGCAGGTCGGCGCTGCGGGAGCGTCGCCGGGTGCCCGACGCGGTGTCGGGGACGTCGCACAACCGTGCCCAGGCGGCTCGAACGTCGACGACGCTGGGAACGGGGCGCGCGGTGGCGGCCATGGCCTCGCCGCCGCGGCGGACGTCGCGAAGCTGCTCGCGGGTCTGCTCTGACAGGGACGGGATCTCGTGGATCGCGCCGTCACAGCAGCCGAGCTCGCATTCGATGGCCCACCAGTGCTCGTCGCTGGCACCGAGGACGTGGTGCAGCGGCACGCGGCGCTCGATGCGTTTCGCGAGGGCCGCGATGTCGACGCGGCCCGGCTCGCAGCGATAGGCGATGGCGATGGCGGCCTGCGCACCCATCGTCGCGCGCCGCTCAGCGACGACGTCGAGCATGTGCGCCGTCTCCCCGTCGCACGCATCGTCCGCCCAGCCGAGCACCCCCGCGAGCGCACCGTCACGTTCGAACAGGACGATGACGGCGCCCGCCCCCTCGGAGCCGACGAGATCGGGAAGGCCTGCCACCAGGGCGCTGAGGCCCTTGAGTCGTGTTGTTGTCTTCATGCCCCCAGCGAAACCCATGACGCCACCCGCGCGCTTACCACGAGCCACAGACCTGTGGACGAGGCATCCTGCGGGCCGCGAAACGGGCCGTAGCCGTCACACCTGTGGGTGAGTGGGCCGTTCGAGCAAGGCCAGGCGGGGGTTCGCGGCCCGTCAGATCGTCGCCCGCAAGCCCGTTGACGCGCTCGGACGACACATCGCCGAACCGGCCCGGACACGCCGAACGCCACCCGTACGAAGACGAGTGGCGCTCGGTGCGGAGTCAGGAAGACGTCAGGCTGACGGCGGGATCTGCGCGACGAAGTCGCGACGCGCCGACTGGGCGATCTTGCGGATGAGGACGACGTCGAGGCCGCCACCGACGAAGCCGCCCGCCACGGGGATGAGGCGCGGAATGCGCGTGAGGAAGCGACGCCCCACCTGCGAGCCGAGACGGAACGCAACGGACTTGTTCACGACGGCGAGCGCCGCCGGTGGCAGCTTGCGCGTGGCGACGTTCGTCGCGACGCCACCCGTCATCGGGCCGAGGCCCTTGAGGACCTGCGTCGCGTCCGCACCGATGAGGTCGAGCAGGATCGCCGAGCGCACGGCTGGGTCGTCGACGTCGTGACCGTTGATGGCGGCGATCGCCGCGACCATGCGCGTCGCGACGGTGTAGAAACCGATGACGTTCGCGGGCAGTGCCACGGGGAGCGTGACGAAACCGCCGAGGTTGGTGAGGAAGCCGTTCGCGCCCGCGAGCTTGGTGTGTGATGCGACGACCTCGTCCATCGCCGCTTCCTTGGAGCCCGCCTTCTTCATCGCCTCGTCGGCGACGGCGCGGGCCGACTTGAACGTCGCCACGCCCCCGATGCCCACCGAGATGAGGTGCTGCGCCAGGGTGTTGGCCGTCGAGTCGAGCATGCCCGACGATTTCTCGGGGGCTGCAGGAGCCTTCTTGTCTTGACCGAATCCGAACATGAGGTGATCCTCCCAAGTTGGCGGGGGCCCGGCAAGCCACCGCAGGGGTGACGGCAGCCTGGCGAGCGTTGCGAAGCCTGCGCGGCCGTCGGCTCAGACCCGACGGCCGGCGAAAAGCGCTCGCGGGCTCACAACGAGCCCTTGGTGCCCGGATCCTCTCCCTCGGCGCGCAGGAACTGCTCCAGCTCGGCGCCGATCTCGTCGGCGCTCGGCAGGTCGTTCATCTCGGCGGCAAGGAGTGAGCGTCGACGACGCCCCTCGGTGAAGGCGTCGTACTGCCGCTCGAGGCCATCGACGACCTCGGTGACCTCGTCGTTCTCGCTGATCTGCCTGGCGATGTCGGCGCGGTGCAGCCCGGCGATCGCGGCGAGCTCCTGAGCGGGGATCGCCAGCCCCGTCAGCCCGCAGACGGCCTCGAGCGCGGCGAGCGCGGCGTCCGCGAACTCGACCTGAGTGAGGTAGTGCGGCACGTGGATCGCGAAACCTGCGGTGTCCATGCCCGCCTCGGCGAGCCGGATGTGCATGAGCCCTTCGGCACTCGAGGGCACCTGGACGTTGCCGAAGAGCGGCTCGTTCTCCGTCAGCAGCCGCTGATCGGAGGCGAAACGCGTGAAACCGACCGGGCGCGTGTGCGGCACCGCCATCGGGACGCCGTGCGCGCTCACCATGAGCGAGACGCCGAGGTTCGCGGCGAGGATGCGAACGGCCTCGCTGACGCGCTCCCACTGGTAGTCGGGCTCGGGGCCGGCGAGCAGCAGGAACGGCGTGCCTTCGGCGTCGACGAGGCGGTACAGCACGAGAGCCGGGTCGTCGTACTCGCTGTAGCGGTCGCGATCGAACGTCATCATCGGGCGGCGACCGCGGTAGTCGAGCAACTGGTCGACGTCGAACGACGCGACGACCGTGTGCTCGAGCGTGCCCAGCATGTGCGCCGTCATCAACTTCTGCGTGTTGCCCGCGTCGATGAAACCGCCCAGCGAGACCACGAGGGTCGAGGCGCTCTGCTCGGCGAGCGGGGTGTCGGTCTCGATGCGGAACAGTTGCGTGGGATCAAGCACGTCGTACTCCTTCGTCAGGTGCTCACCGTTCAACGCCCCGCGCGCGGGGATGATTCCCCCACGCCGCGGCCGCTCAGGTCTGCGGCGATGCGGCGTCCGGAACGGTCTCGGCGTGACCGTCGGTGCGCAACTGCGCCCGCAGCGCCTCGGCATTCTCGGCGAGGATCTGCTGGTCCTGGCCTCGCGTGACGGCGTGCGGGTCGAACTCGGCCGGGCTCTGCGTCGGCCACACGTGCAGGTGCAGATGCGGCACCTCGTACCCCTCGACGAGCAGGCCGACGCGCTGCGCCTGCCACGCGCGCTGCTGCGCCTGACCGATGATCTGCGCGACACCCGTGAGATGCGCGAAGACGCTCGGCGGCGCCTGCGTCCACTCGACGATCTCCCCGCGCGGCACGACGACCGTGTGCCCGTCGGTGATGGGGTCGATGACGAGGAACGCCACGCACACCTCGTCCTGCCAGACGAAGTGCGCCGGGATGTCGCCGTCGATGATCTTGCTGAAGATGCTCGCCATGGCCTCCAACCTACGCCCGATCAGCGGGCCTCCGCAGCGTCCATCGCCTTGTAGATCCGCTTCTCGGACACCGGGTGAGCGGTGCCCAGACGCTGCGCGAACTGGCTGACGGCAAGCTCCTCGATCATCCAGCGGATGTCGAGCACGTCGGCGTCCCCACGGCGCTCGGGGCGCAGCCCGGCGACCATGTCGTCGTACTCGCGTCGCACGGTCGCGACGAGGTCGGCGCGGTCGGCGTCACGCACGAGATCGGTGACGCCCTTGTCGAGCCGCTCGAGCATGCCCCGTACGTAGCGATCGAGGTGACCGAGGCGCGCCAACCCGGTCTCGGCGACGAAACCGGGATGGATGAGCGCGACGAGGTGAGCGGCAACGTCGTCGTGCAACGCCTTCGCCGCGGGCGCCGTCAATCGTGACAGCTCGAGCTGCACCTTGGCGGCGTGCTCGAGCACGGGCGCGAGCTTTTCGGCCGCCTCGAGCACGAGCGGTGCCACCTGCTGACGGATCGCCGTGAGCGCCACGTCGAACTGCTCAGCGTCGCGCACCTCGCGCCCGGGCATGCCTTCGATGACCGCGTCGACGGCGGCCGCGAGAACGTCGTCCATGAGGGTGTCCATCGAACCGTGCGGGTTGTTGCCGAGCGCGAGCTTCTGCCGGTTGCTCATGAGGCCGAGGATTCGCTTCCACGGCACCTGCGTGTTGAGCAGCAGCAGACGGCGGGTGCCGAGCCGAGTGGCCTGGCGCGCCTCGGACTCGGTGCCGAGCACCTCGACAGCGACGTCACGGCCGTGGTCGACGACAGCCGGAAAGCCCGTCATCCGCTGGCGGCCGGCCGACTTGGTGAACTGGCGGGGCAGCTCACCGAACGTCCACTGCGTCAGCCCCTGCTGCTCGAGGTCTCCGGCGGCCTTCGCGATCGACTGACGCAGACGCCCGGCGAGTTCGTCCTGCAGCGCCGCGAGATCCTTGCTTTCACGGATCTTGCGGCCCCGCTCATCCTCAACCCTGAACGTGACCTTCAGGTGGTCGGGCAGCTTCCCCGGGTCCCAACTCCCCGCGGGCACACGTACCGAGGTGAGACGGAACAGCGCCTCGCCCAGCTCGTCGGCGAACGGGACCTCACCCGGGCGACCCTGGGCATCCATGAGCGCCAGCGCCCGCCGCGCATGGTCGGGAGCCGGGACGAAGCTGCGTCGGATGTTCTTCGGCAGCGACTTCACGAGGGCCGTCGCGAGTTCCTCACGCATACCGGGCACGAGCCAGTCGAACCCGTGATCCTCGACCTGGTTGAGCACCGGCAGCGGCACGTGCACGGTGATGCCGTCGGCATCTGCACCCGGCTCGAACTGATACGTCAACTTGAGCCTGAGACTGCCCTGTCGCCACGACTTCGGGTAGGCCGACTCGTCGACGGCGTCCGCGTCGTCGGCGACGAGCAAATCCTCGGTGAAGGTGAGCAGGCTCGGGTTCGTGCGACGCTCGTTCTTCCACCACCGGTCGAAGTGCGCCCCGGAGACGATGTCCGCCGGGACGCGCTCGTCGTAGAAGTCGAACAGGACGTCGTCCTCGACGACGAGGTCACGCCGTCGGGCGCGCGCCTCCAGGTCGGCGAAGCGCGCGCGCAGCGCCGCGTTGTCCTTGAGGAACTGGTGCTGCGCATCCCAGTCACCCTCGACGAGAGCGTGACGGATGAACAGGTCGCGAGAGACCTCCGGGTCGATCGCGCCGTAGGCAGCCTTGCGGCCCGCGACGATCGGGATGCCGTACAGCATGACCCGCTCGGACGCGACGGCCCCCGCGCGCGAGCGCTCCCAGTGCGGTTCGGCGTACGAGCGCTTGACGAGGTGGGCGCCCGCCCGCTCGATCCAGGCGGGGTCGACGACGGCGTTGGTGCGCGCCCACATGCGGGTCGTCTCGACCAGCTCGCCCGCCATGACCCAGTCCGGTTGGCGTCGGAACAGCGTCGAGCCGGGCTGGATCGCGAAACGCGCCTGGCGGGCGCCGAGGTACTCGCGCTTCTCACGATCCCGCAGCCCGACGTGGCTGAGCAGACCCGTGAGCAGCGCCTGGTGGACGGCATCCTCGCCCGCGGCGTTGTCGCTCATGAACAGCTTGGCCTGCTTGCACGCTGCCTTGAGCTGACCGTGCAGATCCTGCCATTCGCGCAGCCGCAGGTAATGGAGGTACTCGCGCTTGCACAGGCGCCGGAAGGCACTGCTGGACAGTTCGCGCTGCTGCTCGCGCACGTAGTTCCACAGGTTGAGGTAGCTGAGGAAGTCGCTCTTCTCGTGCTTGAACCGGGCGTGCTGCTGATCCGCCTGGGCCTGCGCGTCCGCGGGGCGCTCACGCGGATCCTGGATCGACATCGCCGCGACGATGACGAGTACCTCCCGCAGCGAGCCGTTCTCGGCGGCGGCGACGAGCATGCGTCCGAGCCGCGGGTCGACGGGCAGGCGCGCGAGGGTGCGGCCGGTCGGCGTCAGCTTCTTGCGCGGCCCCTGAGCGGTGGTGTCGAGGGCGTGCAACTCCTCGAGCAGCGCCAGGCCGTCCTTGATCTGGCGGGCGTCGGGCGCGTCGACGAACGGGAAGCGCGCGATGTCGCCGAGGCCCAGGGACGTCATCTGCAGGATGACGCTCGCGAGGTTCGTCCGCAGGATCTCGGGGTCGGTGAACTCCGGGCGGGACGCGAAATCCTCCTCCGAGTACAACCGGATGCAGATGCCGTCGGCGACGCGGCCGCACCGGCCGGCGCGCTGACGGGCGGAGGCCTGCGAGATCAGCTCGATCGGCAGACGCTGCACCTTCGTGCGCTGGCTGTAGCGCGAGATGCGCGCGGTGCCGGTGTCGATGACGTAGCGGATGCCCGGCACCGTCAGCGACGTCTCGGCGACGTTCGTCGCCAGGACGATGCGTCGCCCGTGGTGCGGGGCGAAGACGCGATGCTGCTCGGCGGCGGACAGGCGCGCATAGAGCGGCACGATCTCGACGTCGTGACGCGCGCGCCCCCAGTCAGCGCCTTTGAGCGCGTCCGCGGCGTCGCGGATCTCGCGCTCACCGGAGCAGAAGACGAGGATGTCCTGCGCCGAACCGTCACCGCTGCCTGAGCGCCACAGCTCCTGTGCGGCCTCGACGATGCCCGTCACCTGATCGACGTCCTCGAGCTTGGGGTCCTCCCCCGGCTTGCTCGGCGCGAGCTCGCGCACGAGGGGCCGATACCGCGTCTCGACGGGGTAGGTGCGCCCCGAGACCTCGATGATCGGCGCGGGCCCGTCCGGGCCGGCGAAGTGCTCGGCGAAGCGCTCCGGGTCGATCGTCGCGGACGTGATGATCACCTTGAGATCGGGGCGCCGCGGCAGCAACTGCTTGAGGTAGCCGAGGATGAAGTCGATGTTGAGGCTGCGTTCGTGCGCCTCGTCGATGATGAGCGTGTCGTACTGACGCAGATCCCGATCGCGTTGCATCTGCGACAACAGGATGCCGTCGGTCATGACGCGCACGCGGGTCTTCTTCGACGACTCGTCGACGAAGCGCACCTGATAGCCGACCGTCTCACCGAGCGGCGACTCGAGTTCTTCGGCGAGCCGCTCGGCGACCGAACGCGCCGCGATGCGTCGCGGTTGGGTGTGGCCGATGGCGCCGGCGCGCCCGCGCCCCAGTTCGAGGCAGAACTTCGGCAGCTGCGTCGTCTTGCCCGAACCCGTTTCGCCCGCGACGATGACGACCTGGTGGTCGCGGATCGCCTCGAGGATCTCGTCTTTCGCCTCGACGACGGGCAGGTGGCCCGGGTAGCGCAGGACATACGACGCTGCTTCCGATGTGGGGTCGGGGATGGCCTCGGCGGCCAGGGCCGGTTCGTCCCCTCGGGGTGACGCGTTCGCTCTGCTCCGGCTCGGCCTGCGCCGGCGGGACGATGAGGCGAGCGGCGGCCCGGGCATCGCCGGATCGCCGTTCGAGGAAGGTTGCGAAGGTCTTGGAGTAGTCACGATTCGCTCATTTTCTCACGCGCGCCGGTGATGGCCGCGCGCGTTCGGGCAGGGCCCAGCGCCCCCGCCGTCAGGGCAGGAGCTGGCTGAGCGTGTAGATGAGGAGGCCGACGAGGCCGCCGACGACGGTGCCGTTGATGCGGATGAACTGCAGGTCGCGCCCGACGAACGACTCGATGCGTTCGGAGGCGTCCTGCGCGTCCCAGCGCTCGACCGTCGAGGAGATGAGGGCCGTGATCTCGTGGCCGTATCCCTCGACGCCGGCGGCTGCGACGTCCTCGAGGCGACGTTCGAGGCTCGCGTGGAGCGCGTCATCGGTGCGGATGCGCTGCGCGAGCGCCCGCAGGTGGTGGACCATCCGCGCCCGCAGCTCGCCGTCAGGATCCATGAGAGCGTCACCGAGCATCCGACGCACCGACGACCACACGTTCAGGGCCGCGTCGGCGACGCTGGGGTGGGTGAGGAAGCGCTGCTTGAGGTTCTCCGCCTGCTGCTGGGTCTTCTCGTCGTGCTGCAGGTCGTGCGCGGCGCGAGCGAGGAACGCGTCGATCGCGCGACGCATCGCGTGATCGGGTGTGTCGCGCACCTCCGCGAGCCACTTGACGATCTCGAGGTGGATGCGGTCGACGACGGCGTCGTCGAGCCACTGCGGTGACCACCACGGCGCCTTCGCCCCGACGATGCGCGTCACCGCATCCTTGTTCTCGCTCACCCAGACGTGCATCTCGGTGACGCAGACGTCGACGAACCCGTGGTGCGTGCCGTCCGCGACGACCCCTTCGAGCAGGTGCCCGCCGAGTTCGCCGATGGGCTCGCGCTGCAGACGCGGGATGAGGACGGCGTCGAGGAAGTGGCGCACCTCGTCCTCGTCGAGGCTCTCGAGCGCCTTGTTGAGCTGCGGGGTGATCTGGGCGACGAGCCGCTCGGCCTGACCGGGGCGCTCGACCCAGGCCGCGACGCGTCGCGGGACGTCGACGCCGCGGATGCGCTCGCGCACGAGATCGGGGGTGAGGAAGTTGGAGGCGACGAACTCCTCGAGGCTCTTGCCCAGCTGATCCTTGCGCGTCGGGATGATGGCCGTGTGCGGCACCTTGAGACCGAGGGGGTGACGGAACAGCGCGGTCACCGCGAACCAGTCGGCAACGGCACCGACCATCGCAGCCTCGGCCGCCGCGTTGACGTACCCCCACGCCCCGCCATGGCCGTGCGTGAGGATGTAGATGACGGCCGCGAGGACGAGCAGCCCCGTCGCCACGAGGCGCATGCGACGCAGCGCAGCACGGCGCTCGAGATCGGCGGGGGCCAGGTTCATCGTCGTGGACACGCCGCCACGATAGTCGGGCTCTCGCTCGCGCACCGCCTCGACGGCACCGGGTTTCGCTCAGGGCGCACTGCGGACGCCGGTGCGTGGCGGCCGCGGGGTGACGTGCGCGGCGTCTCGGGTGTCAGGAGACGCAGGGGGCGTGCGCAGGAGCTCGGCGCCCGTCACCCGCACAGACGCCGCACGTGCGCCGCGAGATCGTCGAGGCCATCGCTCAGCTCACGCCACGACGCGTCGAGGTCGACGTGCCACGAGTGGACGCTCGCCCGCGTCGCCGGCATCCGGATGCGGCTCGCCGGGCGGCGCCGCGCGTGGGCATAGACGACGAGTGCTGCGTCGAGGTCGAGCGAGGCGGCCTGCACCATGACCGGGAAGAAGGCGGCCGCGTCGTTCGCGACGGCGGCGGCCGGGTCGCGAGGAGTCCGCGCGGTGTCGCGACCTCCGCCCGTCATGAGGTGCAGCGGGTCACCCGTGCGGCGGGGCACGTCGTCGTCACCGAGGTGGTAGCGGGTGCCGATGACGAGGCGGGGGCCGCTCGCGTCACGCACGAGGATGTCGGCGGTAGCGCGCAGCGACGCGGCGTCGTCGAGCGCGAGCTCCTCGGCCTGCTCGACGCGATGCGCGGGCCACAACCGCGCCCGCAGCTCGGTGGCGACGAAGCGCAGGAAGACGAGGTCGACGTCGACGAGGAACGCGTTCGCACCGCGCTCACCCGCGTCATGACGGATCGAGAAACCGTCGATCGCGAGACGCGCCAGACCCATCGCGTGCTCGTAGTGCGCATTGAGCCGCGTCAACGGGATCTCGAGCGCCAGCTCCCTCGGATCGGCGTCGGCGACCCCGTCGAACCGCGCGAGCAGCTCGACGGCGAGACGCCGCGTCTGCGGGCTGAGGCCGGGGGCGCCGAGCACGCGGACGACGGCCGCGCGCAGCAGGTGGTTCTCGACGACGTCTGACGTGAACTCCTCGAACCGGCACACCGGGGCGCCGACTGTCCACGGTCTGCGGGCGAGCTGGGCGACGAGCAAGCGGCCCCGCAGCGTCGAACTCTCCTCCTCGCGCGTGCGATACCCGTGCAGCAGCCCGCGGCGGGTCGCCGCCTCGACAGCGCACAGGACGACGAGCGCCGAGCCGTCGAGCAGTTCGCCGTCACCCGCGAAATCGCTCGTCTCACTCCCCCACGCGATCGACGCGTCCTGTCCGCCGAGCATCGCGAAGATCGATGCCATCCGCACGCGTGGCACGATGCGCACCTCGAAACCGGGAACGCTGACCGTGCCGACCCACGACGTCGTCTCGACGACGACGGCCTCCGGATCGGCCGTGGCGAGCAACCTCACCCGATCCGAGCCGACCGAGAACAGGGCGCGACGCGCACTGCTCGGCACGCGGACCGGCTCCGAACGCGAGTGCTCCGCCAGGGTGAGGCGAACGCGCTCGTCCGGCGCGAGGGCACCGGCCGCGAGCGCCGTCATGGCCCCTCGGGCGTCGCGTCGTTCGTGGCGCGCGCCGCGTCGTCGTCAGCATGCGCAGCCTGGGCGTGCCGTTCGAGCACGGCCTCCCAGGTGAACGTCGCGAGCACGTCCTCGCGCCCGTAGAGCTGATCCTCGATGAACGGGTAGACGCCGTACTTCCAGATGCGGGCGAGCGCGGCGTCGTCGAGGTCGCGCACCATGAAGTGGCTGTGGCCGATCTGCAGGTGCGGGCCGCGCAGGATCTGACGCAGCTCCTCGTTGACCCGATCGACGACGCCCGCCACCCACACGGGGCCGTTCTCGCGCTCCAGCCAGCGCGCCAGCAGCCCCTCCATCGGGCCTTCGTGCGGCATGAACGGCAGGAAGTGGAAGCGGCGTCGCAGCGCAGCGTCGACGAGGGCGATCGATCGGTCGGCCGTGTTCATCGTGCCGATGAAGTACAGGTTCGAGGGCAGCTGGAAGCCCTCGTCGGGCCGGTAGCTCGTCATGACCGACTGCGAGCGGTACTCGAGCAGGAACAGCAGCTCACCGAAGACGCGCGGCAGGTTCGCGCGGTTGATCTCGTCGATGACCATGATGTGCGGCGTCGTCGGGTCGGCCTCGGCGGCCTCGGCCATGAGCGCCAGCGGCCCCTTGCGCAGTTCGTAGACCATTGCGCCAGCGGCGTCGAGACGCGGGCGGAAGCCCTCGAAGAAGTCCTCGTACGACGTGGACGGGTGGAACTGCACGACGGCGCGCTTCGTCGGGTCGGGCTGCAGGGCCGCCGCGAATCGCTGCGCCATGAACGTCTTGCCCGTCCCGGGCGGACCGTAGAAGATGAGCTGCTTCTTTTCCTGCAGCAACTCGTCGATCTCGCGCAGGAACTCCTCGTCCACGAGCAGATCCGCCGCCGCCTCGGCGACCAGATCTCGTTCGGGGTCGACGCTCGTCTCGCCCTTGCGCAGCAGCCACAGCGCGAACTGCACCTGCCCCCACGGGTCGTTCGGCAGCAACGGTTCGAGCTTGCCGCGCAACCGGTCCGCGGCGATGACCTGCAGCCGACCACGCGACAACTCGCGCCGACGCGGCAGGACGACACCGAGCGCCTGCGCGAGAGCGACCTTGCCGTCACGCCCCGTCATCGCGTACACGGGCAGGTAGCGGTGCGGGTGCGCGATCGCCAGGAGCTTCATCGCGACCGCCTCGTCGAGCGAGACCTCATCGGCGCCCTCGGGGTCGATGACCGCGTCGATGCGGTCGGCGTCATCGCCCTCACCCCACAGCAGGTGCGTGACGGAGCGCGCGAGGTTCTCGAGGCCACGCGCATCGAGCGCGGCGAGGCGCGCGTCGAGGACACTGTGCGTGCCCGTCGACCCGTAGGCGCCACCGGCGATGATGCGCTTGAACGTCGCGAGGTCGAACGCGGCGAGCGCCTCCGCTTCGAGCGAGGCCGCGAAGGTGCGGCGCTGCTCGACGTGCCACTGATCGCGCTCCGCCGGGTACGGACGGTCGGCCAGGAAGGCGCGCAGCGCGATGGCGAGCTCCTCGTCGATGCCCTCGACGGGCGCATCGGAGCCGCGCATCGTGTCGACCAGCGGCAGCACGCGGCGCACGGTGTCCTCGACGTCCGCGGCGAAGCTGCGCCGCCCCACCCCGTCGGGGTGCGGGAACCAGCGGCCGACGAACACCTCGCCACCCTCGTACGACGCCCCCGTCGGCGTCAGGCGGTCCGGCGCGCCGGCCGGGCCGAGATGGATGAACTCCAGACCGGCAGGCAGGTTTTGCTCGAGCCCCGAGCCGAGCTCCTCGTGACGTTCGGCGCCCGCCGCGGGATCCCAGCCCGACATCAGCCCGACGGCGATGCCGGAGCTCGTCATCCACACGCGCAGGGCGGGCGCTCCCCCGCTGCTCGCGGGCAGCAGCCACGTCGAGTGCGAATCGCTGCGGTAGGCCGCCCGCGAGGACGCCTCCGTCCGGGTCTGCAGGCTCGTCTCGGCGAGCTTGACGCCGGTGGCGCGCTCGAGCTGCTCGTGCAGGCTGCGCGCGACGAGCGCGGCATGACCGCGCAACTGCAGCGCCAGGGACGCGGCGCGGGCCTCGGACTCGCCGTCCGGATAGCCGACTCCCTGCTCGAAAGTACGGTGTAGTTGCGTCGACTCGGTCGCCAGCGCAGGCAGCGCCGCGCCGAAGCCGACGAACGACGGCTTCTCGCCCAGCGCCGTGACGACGCGCTGCGCCCGGTAGGCGCCGGCGGGGCTGAACGCACGGCACAGCGTCACGAAGTCGACGTAGCGCTCGGCGTGCGTGAGGTGGCGCCCCATCCACCCCAGGGTCGCGAACGCATCCGCCCCACCCGGCCACAGCACCGGCCAGTCCCCCTGGCCGGAGGTGGCCCACACGAGCGACAGGAACGTCGGCACGCGCGCGAGATCAGGCCCACCGGATCCGATGACGTCCTCGAGACGCGCGATCGACGTGCCCGCCTCGTCGAGCGAGGTCGGGGTGACGAGCACCTTCGCCAGCACGTCCTCGAGCTCGCCGAGGCGGTCCTCGCGGTGCGCTACGACGCGCGGCAACCAGTGCCGCGCGAGCGCGCCCGCCCCGACATATGGGCCCGGCCGCGCGCCCCACTGAGCGAGGGCCTCGGCGAAGCGCTCGATGTCGGGGCGACGGATCATCGCCTCGACGTCAGCCCTCAGTTCGACGTCGCGGGCGTGCGCGAGCGCGTCGAGCTGCTGCCACGACGCGACGAACGCGGGATCGGCCTCGACGTGCTCGGCCATGAGGTCGTACGTGCTCCGCCACCGACCCAGATCGGTCTCGCGCTGGCCATCCGCAGCCTCGTCGGACCACGTCATGGGGGCTTGCATCACACCGTCACTCTCGGCACGGCGAACCCTCAGCGAGGGCCGCCGTCACCTGCGTCGAAGGGGGGCATTCGGCGACGCGGAGCCTGCGGCTGCGGCGTCGTCGGTTCTGCCGGTCAGTCTAGCCTGCGACTCACCCTTCGGACGGTGTGCGTCCGGTGGCTCGAGAGAGGACGTCCGAAGGCGCCGACGACCACGCGATGGCGCGGGTACGCGCTTCGCGGGGGCGGTTCGGGGGCCGCTGACGTTGCACCCGCACACCGTCGCGGGAGCGGTCGCGGCAGGTCGGTGCGGCTCAGCGCACGACGCGCAGCCTGATCGTCTCCGGCATCGCGCGCAGCTGGTCGAGGACGGCGTCGGGCAGCTGGGAGAGGACGTCGGTGACGACGTAGCCGGTGTCCGCGGCGGTGTCGAGCATCTGACCCTCGATGTTGACACCGTGCTCGGCGAGGATGCCGTTCATGCGCGCCAGCGCACCCGGCACGTTCTTGTGGAAATGCACGATGCGGTGCTGACCCGGGCGCTCGGCCAGGTTGAGCGACGGGAGGTTGACGTTGAGCGTCGTCGAACCACGCTGGACGTAGTCGCGCAGCTTCGCGGCGACGAACCGTCCGATGTCCTCCTGCGCCTCCTCCGTCGAGCCGCCGATGTGCGGCGTCAGCACGACGTTGGGGATGCCCTGCAACGGTGAGTCGAACGGATCGCCCTTCTTCTTGGGCTCGGTCGGGAACACGTCGACCGCCGCACCGGCGATGTGACCGGATTCGAGATGCGTCTTGAGCGCGTCGTAGTCGACGACGAAACCGCGCGAGAGGTTGAGGAACAACGAGCGCGGGCGCATCGCGGCGAACTGCTCGGTGCCGAAGAAACCGGCGTTGCCGGAGCGTCCGTCGACGTGCAGCGTGATGACCTCGGCGATCGACAGCAGCTCCTCGAGCGACGAGCAGCGTGTCGCGTTGCCGAGGGCGAGCTTGTCGTCGGTGTCGTAGAAGTAGACCTGCAGGCCGAGCATCTCCCCGACGACCGACAGCTGCGAGCCGATGTTGCCGTACCCGACGATGCCGAGCTTGCGGCCGCGGATCTCGTGGCTGCCCTTCGCGTCCTTGTGCCACACCCCGTCGTGCAGCGCGCGGTCCTTCTCGCTGAGGCGGCGCGCCATCATGATGATCTCGGCGATGGCGAGTTCAACGACCGAGCGCGTGTTGGAGAACGGTGCGTTGAACACGACGATGCCCCGCCCCGCGGCGTGCGCGAGGTCGATCTGGTTCGTGCCGATGCAGAAGGCCCCGATCGCCTGCAGGTCGGGCGCGTTGTCGAGCACGCGCGCGCTCACCTCGGTCTTGGAGCGGATGCCGAGCAGGTCGACGCCCTGCAGCGCCTCGATCAGCTCGTCCTCGTCCATCGCGCCGACGCGCATGTCGACCTCGAAGCCGGCCTCGCGCAGCAGCGCCTCCCCCAGGGGGTGCACGTTCTCGAGCAGCAGTGCCTTCACGGCCGGTTCCTTTCGCTGGCGGTGACGACGACCTGACGCGTCGCTCACATCATGAGACTTCATCGAGGCGATCGCAGGACGATCCATCTCAGTGGACAAGACGGCAGGCGCCGTCGATGACTCTCGTCACCGGCGACGCCTGCCTTCATGCCTCAGCGAAGCGTCAGCTGCAGCCGGAGGTGCTTCCGCAGCCCTCGCACACGTAGCAGCTACCGGCCGGACGCATCTTCGTCCCGCACGTCATGCACATCGGCGCATCCGCGGCGTGACCCTGGAACTTCTCGAGCAGCTCGGTGGAGCTGTGGATCTCGTTGCTCACCTCACGGGCCGAGGCTGCACCCGAGCCCGAGATGACCTCGTCGGCGTGCTCCTCGTCCGACGTCTTCGGAGCTGCCGGCGCAGTGGTACTCGCGCGCTCCTGACGGGCCGGGGCGGCCGTCTGCGAGTTCGACTCCGCGTCGAAGCTCTCGTCGTCGTCCTCGCTCGGAGTGTAGGAACCCGTTTCGAGCTGACGCGCACGCTCGGCCGCGGTGTGGATGCCCATGAACGAGCGCGTGTCGAAGTCGAGGTAGTCGAGCGCCAGGCGGCGGAAGACGTAGTCCATGATCGACTGCGCCATGCGCACGTCGGCGTCGTCCGTCATGCCGGCCGGCTCGAAGCGCAGGTTCGTGAACTTCTCGACGAACGTCTCCAGCGGCACGCCGTACTGCAGGCCGATGGAGACCGCGATCGAGAACGCGTCCATGACACCGGCGAGCGTCGAACCCTGCTTGCCGAACTTGAGGAACAGCTCGCCGAGGTCACCGTTCTCGTACGTGCCGGCGGTGAGGTAGCCCTCCGCGCCGCCGACGGCGAACGACGTCGTCTGCGACGAGCGACGCTTCGGCAGACGCTTGCGGACCGGACGGTACTCGATGACCTTCTCCGCAGCCGGGGCCTCGGTGCTGGTCGCGGCGGGCTCGGACTTCTTCTCCGCCTTGCCGTCGGACAGCGGCTGGCCGACCTTGCAGTTGTCGCGGTAGACCGCGATGGCCTTGAGGCCGAGCTTCCAGCCCTCGAGGTGCACCTCGGCGATGTCGTCGACGCTCGCGGTCTCGGGCAGGTTGACCGTCTTCGAGATGGCGCCCGACAGGAACGGCTGGCAGGCGGCCATCATGCGCACGTGGCCCATCGGCGAGATGGCGCGCGCACCCATGGCGCAGTCGAAGATCTCGTAGTGTTCGGGCTTGAGACCGGGCGCGTCGATGACGTGGCCCTTCTCGGCGATGTGCTCGACGATCGCCTCGATCTGCTCGTCCTGGTAGCCCAGCTTCTTCAACGCACGCGGGATCGTCTGGTTGACGATCTGCATCGAACCGCCACCGACGAGCTTCTTGAACTTGACGAGCGAGAAGTCGGGCTCGATACCCGTCGTGTCGCAGTCCATCATGAAGCCGATCGTGCCGGTCGGGGCGAGGACGGAGGCCTGCGCGTTACGGAAGCCGTTCTTCTCGCCGAGCGTGACGACGTCGGCCCAGGCCTTCGTGGCGAGGGCGTGGATGTCGCTCGCCATCGCACCCATGTCCTTGTGCGACGACAGCTCGTCGTTGGCCGCGCGGTGCTTGCGCATGACGCGGTTGTGCGCCTGGCTGTTCTGGGCGTAGCCGGCGTAGGGGCCGACGACGGCCGCCATCTCCGCGGAGCGCTTGTAGGCGGCACCCGTGAGCAGCGAGGTGATCGAGGCCGCCAGGGCGCGGCCACCGTCGGAGTCGTAACCGTGGCCCGTCGCCATGAGCAGTGCACCGAGGTTGGCGTACCCGATGCCGAGCTGGCGGTAGTCGACGGTCGTCTTGCCGATCGACTCGGTCGGGAAGTCGGCGAAGCAGATCGAGATGTCCATGGCCGTGATGACGAGTTCGACGACCTTGGCGAACGTCGCCGCGTCGAACGTGTCGTCTTCCTTGAGGAACTTCAGCAGGTTGAGCGAGGCGAGGTTGCAGCTCGAGTTGTCGAGCGACATGTACTCCGAGCACGGGTTCGACGCCGTGATGCGGCCCGTCTCGGGGTTCGTGTGCCACGCGTTGATCGTGTCGTCGTACTGCACGCCCGGGTCGGCGCACTCCCACGCGGCCTTGTTGATCTTGTCGAACAGCTCACGCGCATCGACGGTCTCGATGACCTCACCGGTGTCGCGGGCGCGCAGACCGAAGCTGCCGCCGTCGACGACCGCCTGCATGAATTCGTCGTTCACACGAACCGAGTTGTTGGCGTTCTGGTACTGCACGGAGACGATGTCGCGGCCGCCAAGGTCCATGTCGAACCCGGCGTCACGCAGCGCGCGGATCTTGTCCTCCTCGCGCGCCTTCGTCTCGATGAACTCCTCGATGTCGGGGTGGTCGACGTCGAGGACGACCATCTTGGCCGCGCGACGCGTCGCGCCACCGGACTTGATCGTGCCGGCCGAGGCGTCGGCGCCGCGCATGAAGGAGACCGGGCCGGATGCGGTGCCGCCCGAGGAGAGCAGCTCCTTGGAGGAGCGGATGCGGGAGAGGTTGAGACCGGCGCCCGAGCCGCCCTTGAAGATGAAGCCCTCCTCCTTGTACCAGTTGAGGATCGAATCCATCGAGTCCTCGACCGACAGGATGAAGCACGCGCTGACCTGCTGCGGGCTCGCGGTACCGACGTTGAACCAGACGGGCGAGTTGAACGAGAACACCTGGTGCAGCAGGGCGTAGGTGAGCTCGTGCTCGAAGATCTGCGCGTCCTCGTCGGTAGCGAAGTAGCCGTTGTCGCGCCCGGCCTTGGCATAGGTCAGCACGACGCGGTCGATGAGCTGCTTGAGGGAGCTTTCACGCGCGTCCGTGCCGACGGCGCCACGGAAGTACTTGGTCGTGACGATCGTGGAGGCGTTGAGCGACCAGAAGTCGGGGAACTCGACACCCGACTGCTCGAAGATCGTCTCGCCCGTCTTCCAGTTCTGCTGGAGGACGTCCCGCTTCTCCCAGGTGACCTCGTCGTAGGGGTGCACGCCGGGCGTGGTGAAAATGCGTTCGATCGTGACGCCGCCGGTGCGGCGTCCCGTCTTGGCGCGGGCCTTCGTCGTCTCGGTCATGACCGTGAGCCTCCTGGCAGGTGGGGTGAGCTGGTACGTGAGGGTGATCTGGGGGGCGCGCCCTCGGCAGGCGCGCGGGGTCAGGACGCCGAGGTGGCGTACTGACGCAACTCGCTGACCGCCGTCTCGAAGTCCTCGAGCGATTCGAAGGCCTGGTAGACGGAGGCGAAGCGCAGATAGGCGACGTGGTCGAGTTCGCGCAGGGGCCCGAGGATCTCGATGCCCACGTCATGGGCGTCGATCTCGGCGGCGCCCTTCGAGCGGATGGACTCCTCCACCTGCTGGGCGAGAACGGCCAACTGGTCGTCGGTGACCGGGCGGCCCTGGCACGCCTTGCGAACCCCGGACATCACCTTGTCGCGCGAGAACGGCTCGCTGACCCCGGAACGCTTGACGACCGTGAGACTCGCGGTCTCCATCGTCGAGAACCGCTTGCCGCAGTTCGGGCACTGACGGCGCCGCTTGATGCAGGTGCCGTCCTCGCTCGAGCGCGAATCGACGACTCGGGAGTCGGTGTTGCGGCAGAACGGACAGTGCACGTCAAACCTTCCGACGGGGCTGGGAACACTCGGGACGACGGCGCTCCACCCCGGGATTCCGGCCTCAGAGCGCAGATGCACATCAGCGAAGGAGAATCAACATCTAGGGGGAAGCGGGGGCCAAGGCCCCACATGTAGAGATATTAGGCCCCTGAGACCCGACGCGCAACAGCACCGAGGCCGCGTCTAATCGCCCTGCGCAACCTCGCGACGACCCCCGCCACTCGTGCGCCGCGGAATCCTGCGCCAGCCGGGGGGGGGGGGGCGACTCACGCCCCCTCGAACCCTCGAAGCCGACGATGGCGATCGTCACACTTCACGGTGCGGGGATGATCACCTTCTGGCCGGCCTGCACCTGCGACGAGCCGAGGTTGCTCTCGTGCTCGATCGCGACGACCGCCTGGTCGTTGCGCACGCCCGGCATCTCACGCGCTGCGATCTGCGAAAGCGTCTCCCCCGCGCGAACGGTGACCTCGTGGCGCTGCGTACCGTCGACACCGCTCGCCATCGCCCGGCCCGCGAGGATGGCACCCGCCACGACGACGAGAGCCACGCACACGGCCGTGAAGCGACGACGGGCGAAACGAACGCTCTGAGAGTTCGTGACGACCTGCACCGCGCCACCCGTGGGCACGAGGTGGAGGTGCGAGCGGGATGCCGCAGCGTCGACCCGCGCCACGCGGCGCACGTCGACACCCGAACCCAGCACGGGCTCACGTCGAACTGCAGTACTCGAAGCAACCATCGAAACCACTCCTTCTCTCGGGACACCTCCGAGGCGCCGCCACACCGTCACCGGTGTGGCTTCCTCACGCGACCCGGTCAGCCCGGAGGGACCGATCGAACACGCGTGCGATAGAACAACTGTACGACACCCGAACGTGCTTTCGAACGGCGCGCACGGATTTCTTCGTACACATTTTTGAAAACTGTGTGCGACACCGCGTACTGTGGGTGATGTCAGATACACAAGCACCGCGCACCGACAACCCCGTCATGGCGGGCATTTCCGTCCCGCCGGAGGGTGCACGTGTCGCCACCGCGACCACCGACGTGCGACGAGGAACAGGAGGGGTCACACCATGGGTGACGTTCATTCGATGCAGGAGCGCACGCCGGGCAAGCTGACGCCACGCCAGCACAAGGTGCTCACCGTGATCCGACGTTCCGTCGACGAGCGCGGCTACCCCCCGAGCCTGCGTGAGATCGGCGAGGCCGTCGGTCTGACGAGCCCGAGTTCGGTGGCCCATCAGCTCGCCGCGCTTGAGCGCAAGGGATACCTGCGCCGCGACCCGAACCGCCCGCGCGCCATGGAGGTCGTCTCCCCCGACTCGGGTGCGGCGACCCGCGGCTACCGCGGCAACGCCGTGTCTGCGCTATCCGAGTCGCAGCACGACGAGACGGGCTCGGGCGACGAGCGACCCACGCCGTCATACGTGCCGGTCGTCGGCCGCATCGCGGCCGGTGGCCCGATCCTCGCCGAGCAGGCCGTCGAGGACGTTTTCCCGCTACCGCGTCAGATCGTCGGTGACGGCGAGCTGTTCCTGCTGCGCGTCGTCGGCGACTCGATGATCGATGCGGCCATCTGCGAGGGCGACTGGGTCGTCGTGCGACGCCAGGCCGACGCCGCCAATGGGGAGATCGTCGCGGCACTGCTCGACTCGGAGGCCACGGTCAAGACGTTGCGCCGCAGCGAGGGCAA
Organism: Dermacoccus sp. BD5; assembly: GCF_044878485.1. NCBI lineage: Bacteria > Bacillati > Actinomycetota > Actinomycetes > Micrococcales > Dermacoccaceae > Dermacoccus > Dermacoccus sp. BD5. The sequence goes on from NZ_JANJER010000001.1 coordinate 195,830, forward strand.
GACGTGGCTCATGCCCGCGAACGAGGCCTACTCCCCGATCGACGGCGACCACGCGAGCATCATGGGCAAGGTCACGGCCGTCCTGCGCAGCATCTGAGGCGCTGGCCGCGCCGCGCGGGTCGCTCCAGCGTGTGGTTTCAGCTCGACTCTCAGCCCCTTCTGCGCCCCGACGTTCGACGCCGAGACGTCAGGACGGCGCCAGGTCGAGCCTCAGCGCGTCGCACACGGCGGTGAGGGTCGGGCCGAGGGGTTCGCGCACGACGAGGTCGACCCGCTCCTCGCCACGCATCGCGCCGAGCCCGACGAGGGCGACCGGCTTCTGCTGCTTGAGGGCGGCGAGCACGAACCGGTAACCTGACATCACCTTGAGCGAACTGCCGAGCACGAGCACGCCCCGGCAGCGTTCCACTGCCCGCATCTGCGCCTCCACGACCTCAGGAGCGACGGACTCACCGAACATGACGACGTCCGGCTTGACCGTCGTGGCCGTGCAGCGCAGGCACGCGGGCACGATGACACCGCGCTCCAGCTCGGCCGCGACGTCCGCGTCGCCGTCGGCGAGCAGGCGCGCCTGCGTCGGCAGCTGGGGGTTGAGTTCGCGCAGGCGTACCTGGAAGCCACGGCGCCCTTCCCGCGTCCCGCACGCGACGCAGACGACGTGCTCGAGCGACCCATGCAGCTCGGTGACGTCGCGGGCACCGGCACGCGCATGAAGGCCGTCGACGTTCTGCGTCACGAGGTGATCGACGAGGCCGCCACCCTGCAGTCGCGCCAGCGCGACGTGCCCGACGTTGGGTTCCGCCGCGTCGAAGATCTCCCAGCCGACGGCACTGCGCGCCCAGTACCGTTGACGCGCCTCGTGGGTGGCGAGGAACTGTTGGTATGTCATGGGAACCGTGCGGCGCGTGCCGTCGGGGCGCCGGTAGTCCGGGATGCCGGATTCGGTCGAGATGCCGGCGCCGGTGAGGACGAAGAGCCCTCCCGCGCGCACGAAATCGGTCAGTTCCGCGACGCCGCTCATCATCCTGCCCCTCCCATAGGTCTGCGTTCGATTGTCTCAACAATGGATAAGAGCACGTTATTCTTGGTGCATGATCGATGCAGCCGGGCTCCGCGTCATGAAGGCGATCAGCGACGAGGGCAGCTTCACCGCCGCCGCTGCCGCTCTCGGCTATTCTCAGCCGGCCGTGTCGCAGATGGTGCGCCGTCTCGAGGAGAAGACCGGGACGGCTCTCGTCGAGCGCCTCGGCCGCTCGGTCCGGCTGACGGAGGCCGGGCAGGTGCTGGCGCGTACGGCGACGCCCGTCCTCAGTGCCCTCGAGGCCGCCGAGGGTGAGGTCGCCGCCATCGCGGGGCTGCGCGCCGGGCGGGTGCGCCTCATGGCGTTCCCGTCGGCATCGTCAACGCTCGTCCCGCGCGCCCTCGCACTCGTCAAGGAGCGGTTCCCAGACGTCAAGGTCAGCTTCGCCGAGGCCGAACCCCCGGAATCCCTGGCGAGCCTGCGTGCCGGCGACTGCGACGTCGCCGTGGCGTTCACGTACGACGACGCGGACCCGCTCCCCGCAGGCGAGGACCTGGACCCGTTCCTCACCCGCGGGCTCCTGCACGACGACGTGCGTCTCGCCGTCCCGCGCGATCACCCCCTCGCCGCAGCCGAGGGCGTCCGCATGGAGGAGCTCAGCGACGCCTCATGGATCGCGGGGTGCCCCCGCTGCCGTGGCCACCTCGTCAGCCTCGCCCAGGGCGCCGGTTACGCGCCCGACGTCGCGTTCGAGACGGAGGACTATGTCACCGTTCTCGGCCTCGTCGCGGAGGGCCTCGGCGTCGCGCTCATCCCCGAGCTGATCCTGCGCTCCACGTCGCATCCGGACGTCGTGACGTTGCCGCTGCTGCCGTCGAGCCGGCGCTGCGTGTTCGCCGTGACGACACCCGACCTGCAGCGGGTCCCCGCCGTCACCGCCACCCTTGAAGCCCTCGCCGACGCGGCAGCACGGGTGCCCAGCGCGCAGCACGCTCATCGCTGAGCCTGCAGGCTGATCGAGCCACCCGTCGCGAGGGCGTCCACGTCACCCTGCGTGTCAGTACGCCACACCCGCGCGTCGTGCCGGGCCAACAGTTCGAGCGTCTTCTTCGTCGGGTGGCCGTAGTCGTTGCCGGCGCCCACCCCGATCACGGCCTGACGCGCGGCCGCCGCCTCGTAGAGGCGCTCGTTCTGGTTGGAGCTACCGTGGTGCGCCACCTTGACGAGGTCGAACGCGCGTCGCCGGGCGCTCTGACGCACCTGTTCGATCACCGCGGCCTGCGCCTCACGTTCGCAATCGCCCAGCATGAGCGCGTGATACGCGGGCGCCGATACGTCGAGCACGAGTGAGGCGTTGTTCTGCACCGACCCCTCCGTCATGACGCGGCGCGGCCACAGCACCTCGATCGTCACCTCGCCGATGACGAGGCGTTGTCCCGGTGCGAGCGCCCCGAGCGAAGCCCGAGGCTGTTCGAGCGCTGCTTGCACCGAACCCAGCGCGCCCTGCTCGCCGCGCGATCGTGACGACGCCGCTGCACCGCGGCCTTTGAGTCCCTCGCTCTCCTGAGCGCCCTCCATGACCCATGTTCCGAGGACCGCCACCGGAGCGTCGGAAGCACGCAAGACCTCAGCCAGTCCGCCCACGTGGTCGGCGTGGAAGTGGGTGAGGATGACGGCGTCGAGCGTCGTGATGCCGTGACGCTCGAGGCATTGCGCGGGATGGCCGTCGGCAGGCCCCACGTCGATCATGACGGCGCGCGTCGCCCCGGTGCGCACGAGCGCGGCATCCCCCTGACCCACCGCGCACTGCGCGTAGACCCACGCGGGCGGTGCGGCCGACTCCCCCGGCAACGGCGCGATCACAGCCGCCATGAGCGCCCCCGCGACCCCGAGCGCAACGAGGCCGAAGCGACCGGTGAAGACGATGGCCCGCCACGCGCACAGGAGCACGACCACGACGACAATGGCGAGCACGACTCCGGCCAGCCCCGGCAGCCAGGGCACCGAGCCGCCGGGGACGGCGTCGGCGAGGCGGGCCACTGCGCAGATCACCCAGGTGGGCAGCCCCGGCAACCACACGAGCCACCCCGCGAGCGTCGGAGCGATGACGGCGACGGTCGACACGATCATGCCGCCGAGCGTCGCCGGCGCGACGAACGGCTCGGCCGCGACGTTCGCGGGGATCGAGATCCATGACACCGACGAATTGAGGGCGACGAGCACCGGCAGGCACAGCGCCTGCGCGGCGAGCGGGACGCAGGTGATCTCGACCATCCCGTCGACGAACCGGCCGCGCCGCGAACCGAGCTTCGTGAGCAGGGCCTGCGACCAGCGTCGCGCGAACAGAACGAGCCCGAGCGTCGCCAGCGCCGACAAGGCGAAGCCGACGCTGACTGCCAGCCACGGATCCCACACCAACAATCCGACGATGGCTGCCGCGAGCGCCGGGCAGGCGGCGCGTTCGCGTCCCCACGACGTGCCGAGCACTCCCACCGCACCCATCGCGGCCGCGCGCACCACGCTCGGTTCGGGTCGGCACAGGACGACGTACGCGGCGAGCGCGACGAGAGCCAGGGCCACCCGCACCCGACGTGACGTGCGCGACCACCCCAACAACCACATCGTCGCGACGAGGACGACCGTCACGTTCGAACCGCTCACGGCGTTGAGGTGCGACATGCCGGTGGCGTTCATCGCGTCCGTCAGGTCGTCCGGTAGATGGGCCGTGTCGCCCACGACGAGCGCGGGCAACAGGCCGGCGGGGTCGTCCGGCAACTGCGACGAGGCGCCGACGAGCCCGGCCCGAACAGGTTCGAGTGTCGTCACCACCCAGGGCGGAGCGCCGACGACGTCCGGGGCGCCGTTGACCTGCACGACGGCGCGCGCCGCCCCGAGACGCTGCGATGGGGCCAGACGCCCGCGCGCCCGCAGGTGGGACTGCCAGGTGAGGTTCGTCCACCGACGATCGCCGACGAGGATGACGGGCGTCGCGACCTCCTGCGTGCGTCCGCGCGCCGTGATGCGGTCGATCTGGGCCGGGACGACGAAGCGCTCGTCGCCTCGGGCGCCGACGACCCGGTGCGGCTGGCCCGTCACTCTCGCCTCGAGTGTCGCGACGGCGCGGTCACGGGCCAGCGTCGTCACCGGCCCGGCTTCCTCGTGCGCCAACGTCACCTGCGCCGCAGCGAGGACGATCGTCGTCAGCGCGATGACCAGCAGCGCCCAGAGCGCCCACCCCGACCCGTGGGATGACGCCGGATTCTCGTCATCCTCGCCCTCGTGCCGGGCTCGGGTTGACTGGTCCGCCCGGACACCAGGCAAGCGCGTCCCGAACGCGAGGGCCGCGGCGACGATCGTCACGAGGGCGAGGACGACGACCACGATCGCGGGGTCGGGGCGAGCCGAGAGCAGGGTGGCGAGGGCCGCCCAGGCGACGCACGCGGCCGACAACAGCCGCATGTCGTGGCCGCCGAGACTCACACGGTGACCTTGCTGCGCAGGCGATCGAGCATCTTGTCGCCTATACCGGAGACCTCACCGAGTTCGTCGACGCTCGAGAACCGACCGTTCTTCTCACGCCACTCGACGATGCGCTGCGCGAGAACCGGCCCGACCCCGGGCAACGCGTCGAGCGATGTCGCGTCCGCGGTGTTGACGTTGACGACGCCCCCGGCCGCGGCCCCGCCACCGGGCGCTCCCGGAGCAGTCGGGCCCGCCACGGCCGCCGGAGCGCCCGGTGCGGTGGCCCCTGCAGTCGGCGCCACCGGCACCGGCGGGGGGACGCTCTCGCCCGGGCGGGGGACGTGGACCTGTTCCCCATCAGCGAGCGGCCGAGCCAGGTTGATCGCCGTCGCGTCGGCACCCGACATCCCGCCGGCCGCCGTCACGGCATCCGCGACGCGGCTTCCGGCCGGCACCTGGACGACGCCCGGGCGCCGCACCGCCCCGACGACGTGAATGCTGAGAGGCGCGCCGCTCGTCGCGCCGGCGACCGAGGCCATGGCAGTGCTGTGAGACGGCGTCGACGCAGCACCCCTACTCCCCGTCGTCGCCACGCTGGCGCTCCCGGCGATACGCGGCGACGACGACGCGATGAGCGCCTTCGGTGCCGCACCGTCATCTCCGGAACTGAGCAGCAGACGCAGCCCCAGCACGGCGACGGCGAGCACCGCGCACACGCCGATGAGCAGGGCAGCCGGACGCGAGGGACGCCATCGAGCGTCCTCGAGGCCGTCCGGTGCTCGGACGAGTCGGCGGGCGGTGCGTTCCGGTTCGGGCACCCACGTCGGTTCGTGGCGGGCGCGTTCGATCTCGGCGAGCACCTCGTCGAGCCGGTCGTCGGTCTCGGGCAGCGTTCTGCGGGTCATGCCTCGACGGTAAGAAGCCCCGTCCCTCCACGCTCGCTGACGCGAGCCGAAGGTGTGGAAACGCGTGCAGGCGCGTGCCGGATCGGCCCGTGGCCGTCACAGCTGTGGAAGAGGCGCGCCCGATGCGGCTCGCGGCAGCCGTCGTCAGCCCGGCGGTTCCGGAATCACCGCGACGACGGCGCCGAGTGCTCCGGCGCCCACGTGCGCGGTGACGACGGCTCCCAGGCGCGCCTGCACCGGCGCCATCGCCCACCGCGCGGCTGACGACGACGCGGCATCGGCCTCCGCTCCAGCGCGGGCACCGGCGCCCCGTGTTCCGTCCGGCGAGGACGCTCCGAGCGCAGCCACGTCGCCAACCTGGTCGGCCGCATCGGGGCCCGCCGCGCCTGCGGCACCGCCCGCTCGCGGACCCGCAGCCCGGCTGCCCGGCCCGGCCGGCCCCGTCGCATCGTCACCGGAACCCCCAGGCGAACCGATCGAGCTCGCTTCAGCGGAACGCGCTTCACCGTCCCGCCCCGCCCCAGGGGACGCGCCACCGCCCAACCGGTCGACGAGCACCTGCGCCAACTCGGAGTGCTGCAGCGAGTGCACGGCGCAGACGCGTTCGCCCTCGCCGAGGTTCTCGGCCTGAGCCAGAGCCCACGTCCCGAGCCGCTCGACGGCCTTGCCCCGCGATCGCACGCGCGCGAGCGGCGCGATGACGCCGTCGTCGACCTGCAGCAGCGGTCTGATCGACAACGCCGAGCCGAACAGAGCCCCGGCACGGCCGATCCGCCCGCCGCGGCGCAGCGGTTCCAACGAGTCGACGTAGAACGCCGTGCGCGACGACGCGCACGTGGCGCGCGCCGCCTCGGCCACGGCGTCGACGTCATACCCGGCCTGCGACCAGCGCAGCGCCGCGAGCACGCCGAAGCCGAGCGCCATGCCCAGCGTGCGCGAATCGACGACCTCGACGTCCACCCCCGCCTCGAGCGACGCCAGCCGCGCCGAGCTCACCGTCGACGACAACGCCTGCGACGCGTGCAGCGACACGATGCTCGTGCATCCGGCGTCCGCGAGCGCCCGGTAGGCCTCGACGAACGCCGCCGGTGACGGGCGCGACGTCGTCACCGCTATCCCCTCGGCCTGTGCGGAGGCGACCGCGTCAGCCCCCAACTCGTCCTCGGGGCGCGTGACGTCGCCGATCGTGACGTTGAGCGGCGCGACCCTCAGCAGGCTCGCCGCGTCAGGCGCGCGGGCTGCGACCAACTCGGCGGGGAGGCAGGCAGTCGAGTCGGTGACGACACCGACCCGACCGGCCCTGCCACCGGCTCGAGCCATCAGCCCGCGACGATGTTGACGAGCTTCGGCGCGCGCACGATGACCTTGCGCACCTGCTTGCCCTCGAGGAAGTTCTGCACCTTCTCGCTGGCGAGCGCCGCGGCCTCGAGGTCGGCCTCGCTGATGTCGGCGGCGACGTCGAGACGGTCACGCACCTTGCCCGCGACCTGGACGACGGCGACGACGGTGCCCTGCACGAGGTGCGCCGGGTCGGCCGTCGGGAACGGCTCGAACGCGAGGCTCTGCTCGTGTCCGAGGCGGCGCCACAGCTCCTCGCCGAGGTGCGGGGCGAGCGGCGCCGTCATGAGGACGATGGCCTCCGCGGCCTCGCGCGGCACGGCGTCGAGCTTCGTCAGCGCGTTGTTGAGTTCGATCAGCTTCGCGACGGCCGTGTTGAAGCGCAGGTTCTCGAAGTCGCCGGTGACGCCGTCGATCGTGCGGTGCACGAGGCGTGTCGTGGCCTCGTCCATCCCCTCCTCGGCGACCCGCAGCTCACCGGTGTTCTCGTCGACGACGTTGCGCCACAGGCGCTGCAGGAAGCGCTGTGATCCGACGACGGCGCGCGTCTCCCACGGTCGCGAGGCGTCGAGCGGACCCATCGACATCTCGTAGACGCGGAACGTGTCGGCACCGTAGGTGTCGCACATCTCATCGGGCGTCACGACGTTCTTGAGCGACTTGCCCATCTTCCCGTACTCGCGGGTGACTCGCTGGCCCTGCCACTCGTAGATCGTCTCGTCGCCCTCGACGCGCTCGCGCACCTCCGCGGCCGGCACGGGTTGGCCGCGCCCGTCGCGGAAGGCGTACGCCTGGACCATGCCCTGGTTGAACAGCTTGCGGAACGGCTCCTCACTCGAGATGAGGCCGAGGTCGAACAGCACCTTGTGCCAGAAGCGCGCGTACAGCAGGTGCAGGACGGCGTGCTCCGCGCCACCGACGTACAGGTCGACGCCGCCCGGGTCGTTCGCGACACCCTTGCCGAAGCCGCGGCCCTTGCCGAGCCAGTACTCCTCGCACCCGGCGTCGACGAAGCGCTCGGTGTTCGCGGGGTCTGCATAGCGCAGCTCGTACCAACACGAACCGGCCCAGTTGGGCATCGTGTTCGTCTCACGCGTGTACCTCTTGACGCCGTCGCCGAGGTCGAGTTCGACGCTGACCCACTCGTCGGCGCGTGACAGCGGCGACTCGGGCATCGACTCGGCGTCCTCCGGGTGGTACGTCTTCGGCGAGTAGTCGGCTACCTCGGGCAGTTCGACGGGCAGCATCGACTCCGGCAGCGCGTGGGCCGTCCCGTCTTCGTCGTAGACGATCGGGAACGGCTCGCCCCAGTAGCGCTGACGCGAGAACAGCCAGTCGCGCAGGCGGTACGTGGTCGTGCCCGTGCCGCGCTCGTTGGCCTCGAGCCACTCGATGACCTTCGTCTTCGCCGTCTCGATGTCGAGGCCGTCGAGCGACAGCCCGGCCGTCGACGAGTTGATCGCGGCGCCCTGGCCCGTGTACGGCTGATCCTCCGGGTGGCCCTCGCTCGGCTGGACGGTGCGCACGATGTCGAGGCCGTAGGCCTGCGCGAACTCCCAGTCACGCTCGTCCTGCGCGGGCACGGCCATGATCGCGCCCGTGCCGTAGCCCATGAGGACGTAGTCGGCGACGAACACGGGCACCGCCCGCCCCGTCACGGGGTTCGTCGCGAAGGCACCGGTGAACACACCCGACTTGCCCTTCTCCCCCGCCTGACGCTCGACGTCGCTCTTGCGCGAGGCCTCACGGCGGTAGGCGGCGACGGCGTCGCGCGGCGTCCCGGCACCCGCCGTCCACGACTCATTCGTCCCGGCTGGCCAGGCTTCCGGGACGATCGTCTCGAGCAGCGGGTGCTCCGGTGCTAGCACCATGAACGTCGCGCCGAAGATCGTGTCGGGACGCGTCGTGAAGACCTCGATCTGCTCGCCCGAACCGGCCTGGGTCGCGACGTCGAAACGCACCGACGCACCGTTGCTGCGTCCGATCCAGTTGCGCTGCTGCAGCTTGATCGACTCGGGCCAGTCGAGGCGCTCGAGATCGTCGACGAGACGGTCGGCGTAGTCGGTGATGCGCATCATCCACTGCGGCAGGTTGCGCTTGAACACCGGGAAGTTGCCGCGCTCGGTGCGGCCGTCCGCCGTCACCTCCTCGTTCGCGACGACGGTGCCGAGGCCCGGCGACCAGTTGACGGGGGCGTCCGACTTGTACGCCAGGCGGCGCGCGTTGATCGCCTCAGCACGCCCGGCGGCGTCGAGGTCGCCCCACGCCTCGCCCGACGGCGTCGCGACGCGGCCGCTCTCGTACGCCTCGACGAGGGTGTCGATCGGGCGGGCCTTGCTCGCGTCCGGGTCGTACCAGGCGTCGAAGATCTGCAGGAAGATCCACTGCGTCCACTTGTAGTACGACGGGTCGATCGTCGCGAACGTGCGGCGCGCGTCGTGCGACAGCCCGAGCTGGCGCAGCTGACGACGCATGTTGACCATGTTGTCCTCGGTCGTCTTGCGCGGGTGCTGGCCCGTCTGGACGGCGTACTGCTCGGCCGGCAGCCCGAACGCGTCGTAACCGAGGGTGTAGAGGACGTTCTTGCCCTGGGTGCGCTGATAGCGCGCGTAGACGTCCGTCGCGATGTAACCGAGCGGGTGACCGACGTGCAGCCCCGCACCAGAGGGGTAGGGGAACATGTCCTGGATCATGACCTTGTCACGCCCGGCGACGCCCTGCTCGTCCGCCCACGGCCCGCTCGGGTTGGGGGCCTCGAAGGTGCCCGCCTCCTCCCACGCGTCCTGCCAGCGGCGCTCGATCTGCCCCGCCAGTTCCGCGGTGTAGCGCTGGCTGTGTTCGGTCTCGCTCAAGGGATCGTCCTCACATCGCGTCGGTGCGGGCAGGCCCCGCGAAAGTTCCGGCTCATTATGTCAGGGCGGCCGGGGGCACGTCGTCGGCGTTTTCCCGCGCCGGCCGGCTCGGGCAGCGCGTCGCCTCGCCTTCGGCCCGCCCGGGCCCTGGCATGACGAAGGCCGCCACCTCGAAAGGTGACGGCCCACGTCATGCGAAGCGCTCCTCGCGAAGCACCACGGCGATCAGATCTGGTTGAGCTGCTTCGCCATGGCCGACTTCTTGTTGGCGGCCTGGTTCTTGTGGATGACTCCCTTGGAGACAGCCTTGTCCAGCTTGCGCGAGGCAGCAGCGAGGGCCGTCGACGCGGCGTCCTTGTTGCCGGCCTCGACCTCGGCGCGGAACTTGCGGATCCACGTGCGCAGTTCGGACTTGTAGGCCTTGTTGCGCTCGGTACGAATCTCGTTCGTCTTGATCCGCTTCATCTGCGACTTGATGTTTGCCACGAAAATCTCACTTCTTCGGTCGAATGTGTTCTGTCGTGAGGGCGACAGACGGCCTCTCGGATATGGCGTGGGGACACCGGGCGATGAGAGACCGCTGGTTACTGCTGTTGCGTGTGCGCACGACCTGAGCCCACACGCACTCGCTCAAATCTACCAGCCGAGCGACCGCGCGGCGCAATCGGGGCGGCGGGCCCGAGGCCGTCAGCGACGCTCGCTCGGCGCGTGGCGCTGACGGCAGATCTCGAGGACCACGTGCTCGACGGCGTACTGCGGATCGCGTCCACCACCCTTGACGGCGAAGTCGGCCGCGGCGACGGCCTGGATCGCACGTCCGAGACGGACGCCGTCCCATCCGCGCGACGCCGTCCGCGCCTTGTCGACCTGCCAGAGTGGCATCCCCAGCTGCTTCGCGAGATCCGCACTGCGTCCACCGCCGGCCGAGGCGACCTTGGCGACCTGGCGCAGCTGCGAGGCGAGGACGGCGACGATCGGCACGGGATCGACCCCGGAGGCGAACGCGTGGCGCAGCAGCCGCAGGGCCTCGGGCGCGTTGCCGGCGACGGTCGCGTCGGCCACGCGGAAGCCCGTCGCCTCCACCTTGCCGCCGTGGTAGGTGCCGACGGTGTTCTCGTCGACGATGCCGCTCGTGTCGTCGACGAGCTGACGGCACGCCGCGGCGAGCTCCGAGGTGTCCTTGCCGGCCGCCTCGAGCAGCGCCCGCACGCCCTCGGGTGTGATGCGGCGGCGTGCGCGACGAAACTCGTTCATGACGAACGCCGACTTGTCACGATCCGACTTGATCGCCGGCGCCTCGATGACGCGCGCCTTCGCCTTCTTGAGCGCATCCAGCACGCGCTTGGCGCGGTTGCCGCCCTTGTGCAGCACGATGAGGTTGGCCTCGTCGAGACCGACCTTCAGCGCGTCCTCGAGCTCGTCGACAAGGGCGTCCGGCGCCTCGTCGAAGTCACGCACGACGATGACGCGGCGCCCACCGAACAGGCTCGGCGACAACTCCGTCGTGAGACGCCCGGGCTGGTACTCGGCGACGTCGATGCGCACGATCTCGGCCTCCGGGTGCGCGGCCGTGATGGCCTCGAGGCTCTCCTCGACGGCGCGCTGGGCGAGGATGCGCTCAGGCCCGGTGACGAGGATGATCTGCGGGACGTCGCTCATGCCGTCACCCTCTCACTCGCCACCGACAACGCACCCGCGCCACACGATGCGCCATCCGCCACGTCAGGATCCCTGCGGGCGCAGGCCGAGCTGTTCGCAGCGCGCGACGACGGCGTCCTCGCTCATCTCGAGGTGATCGGCGAGTTCGTCGAGCGTCAGGCCCATGCCGATGCCCTCGCGCAGTTCCTCGTCGGCCTCGGCCGTCCAGGCGTGCCCGTCGGTGACGGCGGTGCGGGCGCTCTCCTCGACGGGGGCAGGCTTCGGCGGGGGTGCCTGCAGCGCGCTGGCGGTGCCCATGCCGCTGACGCCGGCCGCCTGCGCCGCGGCCAGGGCCCGGGAGCGCGCCTCCTCACGCCTCGCCTCCGACGCGGCATCAGCACCGGCCTGCCCGGCCTGCTGTGACGTCGCGGGTTTCTTCGTCGGCGCCTTCGTCGAGCGGGTGCCGGCCTCCGCGACGGCACGGATCGGGGGCGCGTTCTCGTCGAGGCGCGCGAGGGCCTTGAGGATGAGCGCGCGATCCGTCGTCGGCCAGAACGGTGGGAGCGACCGCTGCAGGAACCCGGCGTAGCGCGCCGTCATCATGCGCGAGTCGAGAAAGGCGACGACGCCGCGATCGTCGGCATGACGGATGAGGCGACCGGCACCCTGCGCGAGCCGCAACGCCGCGTGCGTGCCGGAGACTGCCATGAACCCGTTGCCACCCATCTTGGCGATGGCCTGCGAGCGCGCCGAGGCGAGCGGGTCGTCGGGGCGAGGAAACGGGATGCGGTCGATGACGACGAGCTGCAGGCTCGAACCGGGCACGTCGACGCCCTGCCACAGCGTCATCGTGCCGAACAGGCAGGTCTTCGCGTCGGAGGCGAAACGGCGCACCAGCGTGCCCATCTGGTCCTCGCCCTGGCACAGGACGGGGAAGTCGTCGCCGAGGCGTTCGCGCATCGCCTCGGCGGCGCTCTGCGCAGCGCGCATCGAGGAGAACAGCCCGAGCGTGCGCCCGCCCGCGGCGCGGATCAGCGTCTCGATCTCGTCGAACGCCTGCTCGGACATGCCGTCGCGCCCCGGCGCGGGCAGGTGCTGCGCGACGTAGGCGATGCCCTGCTTGGGGTAGTCGAACGGTGAGCCGACGTCCAGGCCATTCCAGGCCGGGCCACCCGCGCCGCGCAGGCCGAGCGTGCCGGCGACAGCGTCGAAACTGCCGCCCAGTTCGAGGGTCGCCGACGTCATGACGACGGTCCGCTCGCCGAAGATCTTGTCGCGCATGAGCATCGCGACGCTCATCGGCGCGACCCTCAGCGCCGTGGTGTTGGCGCGCGCATTGTGCGAGATCCACAGCACGTCGAGTTCGCGTTCTTCGAGGATGCGCTCGCAGGTGGAGAAGATGTCGTCGATCGCCGCGCGCGCCATCTGACGCACGCCGTCGTTGTCCTGCGGGTTCTTGGGCTTGAGCTCGCTCGCGATCGAGCGTGCCGCGTCGAGGATGGCGCGGATCGCCATCTCGAGCGGGTCGGACAGCCCGAGCAGCCGCCCTTCCTGGTGTTGCTCGAGGGCGTCCTCGAGCAGGTCGGCCGAGCGCTTGAGGTCGTCGGTGTCGGCGAGGCGCCCGCACCGTTTCGCGGCGGCGCTGATCGTGCCCGTCGTCAGCTCGTCGGTGATCGTCGCCGTCACCCGATCGACGAGTTCGTGCGCCTCGTCGACGACGACGACGTCGTGCTCGGGCAGCATCTGGCGGCCCTCGAACGCATCGATCGCCATGAACGAATGGTTCGTGACGACGACGTCGACCTCCTTCGCGTCGGCACGCGCCAGCTCGACGAAGCACTCCTCGACGACGGGGCACTTGCTGCCGAGGCACTCGTGGCTGGAGACCGACACCTGCCGCCATGCCTTCTCCGAGACGCCCGGCACGAGCTCGTCACGATCCCCCGAGTCGGTCTCGTTCGCCCACTCGCGCAGCCGGACGACCTCGCGGCCCGTGCGACCCGCGTCGGCGTCGACCTGGCCGACACCGAGCAGCGTGTCGGCGTCGTCGTCGGGGTAGCCGCCCGTCAGCTTGTGCTGGCACAGGTAGTTGCGCCGGCCCTTGACGAGCGCGTACGTCGGACGCCGCCCGAGCAGCGGCTCGAGGGCATCGGCGAGGCGTGGCATGTCGCGGTCGACGATCTGCGCCTGCAGCGCGAGCGTCGCTGTCGCGACGACGGCCGGCTTGTTGACGTCGAACGCGTGCCGGATCGCGGGAACGAGGTAGGCGAGCGACTTTCCGGTGCCGGTGCCCGCCTGGACGAGCAGGTGCTCGCCCGTCTCGATGGCGTGCTCCACGGCCTGCGCCATCTTCGCCTGGCCGGGGCGCGGCACCCCACCCACCCCACTGACGGCGGCAGACATGAGCTCATCGAGGGAGGGCAGTTCGGGCATGCCCCAACCCTAGGCCAGCGCGTACCGCGGCACCGACTCGAGCGCGCCGGGGCTGTGGATCAGCCTGCGCCGCCACCGTGACGGCGCCCCCAGCCGTCACGACTGGGGACGACGACGTCACTCCCCCGGCAGCAAACCGGGCAGCGCCGGCGCATGGTCGGAGCAGATGTAGTGCGCGACGAGCGCGGTCCAGCCCGTCTGGTGCGCGGCGCCGAGGCCGACGCCGGTGTCACCGTGGAAGTACTCGCTGAACGTCACGTGTTCGTCCCACAGCGGGCCCTCGGGGTACTCGCGCTGATCGCCCGGGCGTCCGTTCGGCCCGAGACGGAACAGGTTCGTCAGGCGATCCTCGAGGTCGAGGACGATGTCGGACAGCTTCATGAACCGGCCCGAGTTCGTCGGGTACTCGTACTCGGTGTCGCCAGGCGTCGAGGCCGCGTAGAGGCGCAGCGCGTCGACGACGAGGAAGTTGACGGGAAACCACACAGGCCCACGCCAGTTCGAGTTACCGCCGAACAGGTCGATGTCGGACTCGCCCGGCGTGTAGTGGATCGACATCTCCCGCCCGCCGATCTGGGCGGTGTACTCCTCGCGGTAGGCGGCCGACAGCGAACGGATGCCGTATTCGGAGAGGAACTCCTCCTCGTCGAACAATCGCTTGAGCAGCAGATCCCGTCGGCGCTTGGAGATGAGCGACAGCGTCAGTTTCTCACCGCCCGAGTCGTGCTCGGCCTGCGCGATCGCCTTCATCATCGCGGGCTCGCGCTCCATCATCCACTCGACCTCACGGACGAAGTCGGGCAGTTCGTGCTGCACCCAGCTCGGCGCGATGAGCACGGCCATGAGCGGCAACAACCCCACCATCGAACGCACGCGAAGCTGCGTGATGTGGCCTGCCGGGTCGGACAGGGCGTCGTAGAAGAAGCCGTCCTCCTCGTTCCACAGGCTGGAGACGACGTCGGGGCTCGTGCGGTCCATCGCCCGGGCGAGGTTGATGAAGTACTGCAGGAACGTCGTCGCGGCGTTGTCGTAGCCGCGCTCGCGCCGCGCGAGCTCGAGCGCCATCCGCAGCATCGACTGGGAGAAGAACGCCATCCAGCTCGTCGCGTCCGACTGTTCGAGCTTGTAGCCGGGCGGCACGTCGGTGGAGCGGTCGAAGAGTGTGATGTTGTCCATGCCGAGGAAGCCGCCCTCGAACAGGTACGTGCCGTCGGCGTCCTTGCGGTTGACCCACCACGAGAAGTTGAGAAGCAGCTTGTTGAACACCTGGATGAGGAAGGACTGATCCTGGCCGCCGTCGATGGCGTACACCTGCCAGCACGCCCAGGCGTGGACGGGCGGGTTGACGTCCTCGAACGCCCACTCGTACGCGGGCAGTTGGCCGTTCGGGTGCTGCGCCCACTCGCGGCACATGAGGACGAGTTGATGCTTGGCGAACTCGGGGTCGATGTGCGCGAGCGGCACCGTGTGGAACGCCAGATCCCACGCGGCGAACCACGGGTACTCCCACTCGTCCGGCATCGAGATGACGTCCGCGAGCGCCAGGTGCCGCCATCCGACGTTGCGCCCCGGGCGCCCGTCGAGGCCGGTGACGCGCGAGAGCGGCGGCGCCTCGCCGGCCGGGTCGCCGGCGAGCCACTCGTCGACGTAGTAGCGGTAGAGCTGCTTGCCCCACAGCAGACCCGCGAAGGCACGACGCGCGATGTGCCGGTCGTCGGGCGAGGCGGAGGTGGGGATGACGGCGTCGTAGAACTCGTCGGCCTCGTCGCGGCGCGTGCGCATGACGATGTCGAAACCCTCACCGAATGCGGGATCTCCGGGCGGCGGCTCCTGGTGGGCGGTGCCCTTCGGTTGGTGCGCGGTGGAACGGCCCACCCCGCGCATCCGCAGCCTGACGGTGACGCTCTCGCCCGGGCCGATGTCGTCGAAGTGGTACCAGAACCCGACCTTCGTGCCGTAGTCGAGGCGGATCGCCTCGCTGTCACCGTGCACGATGCGGGCGTCGAAGCCGTCCTTCGTCAGCTCGCGACGGTTGAACTCGTGGCCGAAGACGGCACCTTCGTTCGTTTCGTTGTCGCAGAAGATGATGCGCGGGCTGCCGTCGGCATGCAGCTCGTAGTCGCCGAGCCAGCCGTGCTCGGCGCGCACGGTGTTCGCGTCGACGAGTGAGATCGACGGCTCCCGGTCGTCGCGCCCCCACGACCAGGTGTTGCGGTACCAGGCCTGCGGGACGAGGTCGAGCGGTGCAGCATCGGGCCCGTGGTTGGTGACGGTGTACTCGAGGCACAGGTCGGTCGGGTTCGCCTTCGCGTGCTTGACCTCGACGTCGAAGAAGCGGTTCTCGGCGAGGACACCCGTGTCGATCAGCTCGTACTCGTCGTCGGTTCGCGAACGCTGCGCCGCCTCGGCCCGCAGATGGTTGTAGGGGAATTTGGCCTGTGGGTAGCGGTAGAGCCAGCTCGCCCACGAGTGCGTCGGCGTCGCGTCCGTTGGCCACCAGACCTCCTTGACGTCCTCGCCGTGGTTGCCCTCGTTGTTCGTCAACCCGAACAGGCGTTCCTTGAGTCGGTCGTCCTTGCCGTTCCACATGGCGAGGGAGACATTGAAGAAACCGAACCGGTCGCACAATCCTGCGAGGCCGTCCTCGCCCCAGCGGTAGGCGCGCTGGTGCGCCTGGTCGAACGGCAGGTACGCCCACGCGTTACCGTCGGCCGAGTAGTCCTCGCGCACCGTCCCCCACTGCCGCGACGCCATGTACGGCCCCCACAGCCGCCAGGGGTCGCTGTCCTTCGGCGCCTGGGCGAGACGGCGGTGCTCCGCGGTGGCGGTAGGGCGGGAAGTCGATGACACCCCCGCATTTTAGGTGAAGTGTGGGACACACCACCGCGCCGTCTGACAGGTGAGCCACCTCACCCGCGTGGGCGCCGACGGGCCACCACCCTCACGGGAGGGTGACAGTGGTGGCTCATCGTCGGCCGTCGCTGAACTCGCGACGGCGTGGCTTCAGGCGTTCGTCAGGTACGCCTCGAGTTCACCCTCGAGCTCCGGCATCACCTTGGCGTGGACGTAGGTGCCCTCGCCGCGGTGCTCGATCGAGAGGACCTCCGCGTCCGCGTGGAGGCGGCTGAGCAGGTCGCCGCGCTCGTATGGCAGCAGGACGTCGACGCGGCGCTCCGGCTTCGGCAGCTCGTCGGCGATGAGCTGGAGCAGCTCGGGCAGGCCCGCGCCGGTGCGCGCAGACACCGCGATCGCGTACTTCTCGTGGCGCATGAGCCGATCGATGACGTCGGGGTCGGCGACATCGGCCTTGTTGATGACGATGATCTCCTTGACGTCGCTCGCATCGACGTCGGCGAGCACCTCGCGCACCGCGGAGATCTGAGATTCGGGGTCGGGGTGCGAACCGTCGACGACGTGCAGGAGCAGGTCGGCGTCCGCGACCTCCTCGAGCGTCGAACGGAACGCCTCGACGAGCTGGTGCGGCAGGTCGCGCACGAATCCGACGGTGTCGGCGAGGGTGTAGGCCCGCCCGTCAGCCGTCTCGGCGCGACGCACCGCCGGATCGAGCGTCGCGAACAGCTGGTTCTGCACGAGCACGCCCGCGTTGGTGAGGCGGTTGAGGATCGAGCTCTTGCCGGCGTTCGTGTACCCCGCGATGGCGACGCTCGGCACGTTGTTGTTACGTCGGCCGCTGCGCTTGGTGTCGCGCGTCGTCTTCATCTCGGCGATCTCGCGGCGCAGCTTCGCCATGCGCGTGTTGATGCGACGACGGTCGAGTTCGATCTTCGTCTCACCCGGGCCGCGTGAACCCATGCCCTGACCGCCCGCGGCCTGACCGCCGGCCTGACGCGACATCGACTCACCCCAACCGCGAAGACGCGGCAGCAGGTATTGCATCTGGGCGAGCTCGACCTGGGCCTTGCCCTCCTTGCTCTTCGCGTGCTGGGCGAAGATGTCGAGGATGAGCGCGGTGCGGTCGATGACCTTGACCTTGACGACGTCCTCGAGCGCGCGTCGCTGGCTGGGCGCCAGCTCGCCGTCGGTGATGACGGTGTCGGCGCCCTCGGCGATGACGATCTCCTTGAGCTCCTCGGCCTTGCCCTTGCCGAGCCACGTGCCGGGGTCGGGTCGCAGCCGGCGCTGCACGACGCCGGCGAGCACCTCGGAACCGGCCGTCTCGGCGAGCGCGGCGAGCTCGCGCAGCGAGTTCTCCGCGTCCTCGGCGCTGCCCTCGCTCCAGACGCCCGCGAGGACGACCTTCTCCAGGCGCAGCTGGCGATACTCGACCTCGGAGACGTCCTCCAGCTCGGTCGACAGACCGTGGACACGTCGAAGCGCCGCGCGTTCTTCGCGCTCGAACTGGTCGCCGTCATAGGCGTCGACGACGAAGCCGCGCTCGTCGTAGGTGGGGGTCGCGTCGTCACTGTCGGCGAGAGCCTGGGCTCGGCGGGACAGGAAGTCGGCGGGGTTGCGCTCGTTCAGGGCTGGATCCTCACGTCGAAGATAGTCGTTCGTTGCGGTGCGGTTCATTGTCTCGCAAGCGAGAGCCGCACCAGCATCGTCGCAGGAGAGAACGTCCGGGGCCACCGATTTAGTCCCGTCGCGCGTGGAGGCAGCGGCCGGTCGTCGGGGCTGATCGCCTCGGGTGGCTGCCTGGTTGCGGCTTCCGGATGCCCCACGGACACGCCGTAGGCTGGGCCCTGATGAACGACCACTACTTCAGCGCCGAGCCCGCCTCCGCCGACGAGCGGCGCACCCTCACGCTCCGCCTCGCCGACCGCGCGGTCTCGATGACGACAGCACCCGGCGTCTTCTGCCCCGATCGCCTCGACGCCGGTACCGCCGTCCTGCTCAACCACGCTCCGACGCCGCCGCCGGGCGGGACGTTCCTCGACGTCGGTTGCGGGTGGGGCCCGATCACGACGACGCTCGCGCTGCGCTCCCCGTCAGCGCAGGTCTGGGGCGTCGACGTCAACCGTCGTGCGCTCGACCTGTGTGCCGACAACGTTGCGGCGCAGGGGTGTTCGAACGTCACCGTCGCGCAGCCGTCGCAGGTGCCGGACGACGTCCGGTTCGACCTCATCTGGTCGAACCCGCCGATCCGGGTCGGCAAGAAGGTGCTGCACGAGCTGTTGCTGACATGGCTGCCGCGCCTCGTCGTCGGCGGGCACGCCTATCTCGTCGTGCAGCGCAACCTCGGCTCGGACTCGCTGCAGAAGTGGCTCGCCGAGCAGCTCGGCTCGTCGTATGCGATCGAGCGGCTGACGAGCGTCAAGGGATTCCGCATCCTCGCGATCGAACGCCTCGACGACGGCGGGCCGCTGCCGCTGCCGGCGTCCGACGACGTCAGCCGCAGCAGCGACGCCTGACGCGAGCGGTCACAGAGGCAGCCTCACAGCTGCGACAGGTCGATCTCGCCGTCGGCGACGAGCACAGCGGGGCCGGACAGCGCGACCTCGGTGCCCTTGATGTGCACGCCGAGCGTGCCCCCGAGCACGTCGACGCGCCAGTCGACCTGATCGGCTGGCTGGCCGCCCCACCACCACGTCGCGAGCGCCGCGGCAGCCGCGCCGGTGCCGCACGAGCGGGTCTCCCCCGAGCCGCGCTCGTGGACGCGCATGCCGATGTGCGCGTGCTCGACGGCGCGGACGAACTCGACGTTCGAGCCGTACTCGGGGTGCGGGTCGATGTGCGGAGCGTCGCTCAGGTCGAGGGCCGACAGGTGCACCGACGGCGGCAGCGCGACGACGGTGTGCGGGTTGCCGAGGTCGAGGCTCAGGGCGGGAAGCGGGTCCGGTGACCCGTGAACCTGGACGACCGAGTCCATCCCCCGCCGCTCGGCCTCCTCGGCGCGGGCGAGGCGCCACTGGCCTAGGTCGACGGCCCAGCCGTGCGGCACGGCCACCATCTCCTTGAGCCCGGCACGCGTGGCGATCACGAACGGCGCCCCCTCGTCACCGCTCACGAGACCGCGGGAACGCAGGTACTCGGCGAAGACGCGCGTGCCGTTTCCGCACATCTCGGCCAGCGAGCCGTCAGCGTTGCGGTAGTCCATGAACCACGTCGCCTGCGGCGCGAGGTGGGCGACCTCGGGCACGTTCGCCGTGCGTACGACACGGATGACGCCATCGGCGCCGATGCCGGCGTGGCGGTGGCACAGGTAGGCGACCTGCTCGTGCGTCAGGTCGAGCTCGCCGGATTCGTCAGGAACGAGGACGAAGTCGTTCTGCGTGCCGTGGCCCTTGGTGAAGTGGATGCGCGTCACGCGCTCATCGTGTCACACCGCGTCGGCGTCAGGTTTCGCCACCGCGCCGTGCCGCTCCGGCGCGTAGGCGACGATCTCCGCGAGCGCACGATCGAGCAGATCGGGAGCGTCGAACGGCAGCCACACCGGCCGCGGATCGGGCCGGAACCAGGCGCGCTGACGGCGGGCGAACTGGCGCGTCGCGATGGCCGTCTCGGCCTTCGCTGCGGCCTCTTCGAGGTCGCCGTCGAGCTGGCGCAGCGCCTGGCTGTAACCGATCGCGCGGCTCGCCGTGCGGCCCTGACGCAGGCCGCGGGCGTCGAGGGCGCGCACCTCGTCGAGCATGCCGGCGGCCCACATGAGGTCGACGCGGCGTTCGATGCGGGCAACGAGGACGTCCGGGTGTGCCTGCAGGCCGAGGACGATCGTGGGGCGCAGGAAGGTCTTGGACGGCGCGCTCGCACTGAACGGACGTCCGGTGATCTCGATGACCTCGAGGGCCCGCACGACCCGCCGCACGTTGCTTGCGAGGATGTCGCGTGCTGCCTGCGGATCCTTTCCGGCCAGCTCGCGATGCAGGACGCCGGAACCCTCGGCCACCGCGCGTTGTTCGAAGTGGGCGCGCACCAGCGGATCCGTCGGCGGGATGTCGAGGACGTCGAGCGCGGCGCGCACGTACAGGCCCGAACCGCCGACGACGATGGGGCGCCGGCCGCGCGCGAGGATGGCGGCGATGTCGGCGCGCGCCCCCTCCTGGAAGCGAGCGATCGTCGCCTCGTCAAGGATGTCGAGCGTGTCGATCTGGTGATGCGGGATGCCCCGACGCTCGTGCGGCGCGAGCTTGGCCGTCCCGACGTCCATGCCGCGGTAGAACTGGGAGGCGTCGGCGTTGACGATCTCGCCGCCGAGACGCTCGGCGAGGTCGAGCGACAGGTCGCTTTTGCCCGTCGCCGTCGGGCCGACGAGCGCGACGACCTCAAGGGGCGCGGGAGTGCCGTTCACGGCATCCATTGTGGCGGATGCGCCGGTCCTGAGGCGCCCGGCGTGGCCGCGGCCTGCGTCCGTCGCGTGACGGCGACCAGCCAAGCCGCGATGAGCGACGCCAGAACGACGAGCGCGCCGACGAAGAGGCTCGCGCCCGCCCAGCCGGAGCGGGAGAACGGCAGCCCGACGAGCGCCCCGACGACGGACGAGCCCGTGTAGTAACCGAACAGGTAGAGGGAACTGGCCTCCGCGCGGTGCTCGTCGGCCATGGCGCTCACCCAACCGCTAGCGCTCGAATGGGCGGCGAAGAACGCGCCCGTGAACACGAGCATGCCGACGAGCACGCCGGGCAACCAGTCGACCCACGCGAGGGCGAGACCGACGAGCATGAACGCGATCGACGCGAGCAGCACCCGGCCGCGGCCGAACCGGTCGGCGAGCCGCCCCGCCCACGCCGACGTCACCGTCCCCGACAGGTACATGACGAACACGAGGCTGACGAGCGCCTGCGGCAGCGCGAACGGCTCGTCGAGCAGACGGAAGCCGAGGATGTTGTAGAGCGACACGAACCCGCCCATGAGCAGGAACGCAATCGCCACGAGCGCCATTACGCGTGCGTTGCGCAGATGCGTCGCGACGTTGTGCATCGATGCTCGAACACCGATCGGTTTGGCCGCGAAGAACCGGCTCGGCGGCGCGAGGCGCACGAAGACGGCCGTGAAGACGAGGGCCATGACGGCTGCCGCCTCCATCGCCCACCGCCAACTGACGACGTCGAGGGCCAGCCCCGCGACGAGGCGCCCCGACAGCCCACCGATCGTCGTGCCCGCGATATAACGGCCCATCGCGGCGCCCAGATCGCGCCCGTCGACCTCCTCCGCGAGGTACGCCATCGCGACGGCCGGCACGCCCGCGAGCGTCAGACCCTGCAGCGCGCGACCGACGAGCACGACCCCGAGATCGTGCGCGAGCGGGATGAGCAGGCCGATGAGCGCGGAGACCAGAGCCGACGCTGCCATGACACGGATGCGCCCGAACCGCTCCGACAGGATGCTCGCCGGCACGATCGCGAAGGCCAGCACGCCCGTCGTCGCGCTGACGGCGAGCGCCGACGTCGCCGGGGAGACGTCGAACTCGCGAGCGAGCTGCGGCAGGACGGCCTGCGCCGAGTACATCGAGATGAACGTCGCCATCCCCGCCGCGAACAGCGCGGTCGTGATCCGGGTGTAGCCGTTGGTGCCGCGCCGATAACCGCGCGGCGCCTGCGGCGTCAGCTGCGCACTCGTGGGAATCCTGCTCCTGTCATGACGATATCGCCGGACGAGCCGACGTGGGTGCCTCACGCGCGGCGGCTCGATGGTCAGCGCCACCGTCGCTGCCGCGCGAGGTTCAGTTCGCGGCGCAGGCGGGCGCCGTCGCGACGGGCGTCTGCGGCTGCCCGATCGACGGCATGCCGAGGCTGACGGCGGGCTTCGCGGCGCCGGTCGGCGTACCGTCGGCCGCCGCGTCCTGCAACGCCTGCCAGGCATCACCACCGCGGGTGCGGCGCACGCTGTACGTGCCGCCGTCGAGACCGGAGTCGGCGACGAGGTGGTGCGGCGCGCCGTACGTGACGTCGACCGTCACCATGTCACCGGGGCGCGGACGCTCGGCGCCCTCCGGCACGGCGAAGTGGACGAGACGGTTGTCCCGCGCCCGGCCCGACATGCGGTGCGTCTCGGCGTCCTTGCGGCCCTCGCTCGGCGCGACGAGCACCTCGACGGTGCGCCCCTCCTGCTCGCGGTTGCCCGCCCAGGAGACGCGTTCCTGCAGCTCGATGAGGCGCTCGAAACGCTCCTGGACGACCTCCTTGGGGATCTGGTCGTCCATCGTCGCGGCCGGCGTGCCAGGACGGATCGAGTACTGGAACGTGAACGCCGAGCTGAAGCGGGAGGCCTCGACGACGTCGAGGGTGCCCTGGAAGTCCTCCTCCGTTTCGCCGGGGAAACCGACGATGATGTCGGTCGTGATCGCGGCGTCCGGCATCTTCTCGCGGACCTTCTCGATGATGCCGAGGAACTTCTTGCTGCGGTAGCTGCGGCGCATGTCCTTGAGCACCTTGTCGCTGCCCGACTGCAGCGGCATGTGCAGGCTCGGCATGACGTTCGGCGTCTCCGCCATCGCGTCGATGACGTCGTCGGTGAACGCCGCGGGGTGCGGGCTCGTGAAGCGCACCCGCTCGAGGCCCTCGATCTCGCCGCACGCGCGCAGCAGCTTGCTGA
This sequence comes from Dermacoccus sp. BD5, assembly GCF_044878485.1. Lineage (NCBI taxonomy): Bacteria > Bacillati > Actinomycetota > Actinomycetes > Micrococcales > Dermacoccaceae > Dermacoccus > Dermacoccus sp. BD5. The sequence goes on from NZ_JANJER010000001.1 coordinate 218,968, forward strand.
ACGCCTGTCGATCGCCGAACTCGACGCCGTAGGTGTTGACGTTCTGCCCGAGCAGCGTGATCTCGACGACGCCCTGCGCGACGAGAGCCTTCACCTCGGCGAGGATCTCACCGGGGCGACGGTCCTTCTCCTTGCCGCGCAGCGCCGGCACGATGCAGAACGTGCACGTGTTGTTGCAGCCGACGGAGATCGACACCCAGCCGGAATAGGCGGAGTCGCGACGCGTCGGGAGCGTCGAGGGGAAGACCTCGAGGCTCTCGAGGATCTCCACCTGTGCCTCGGCGTTGTGACGGGCACGATCGAGCAGGGCGGGCAGCGAGCCGACGTTGTGGGTACCGAAGACGACGTCGACCCACGGCGCGCGCGCGACGATCGTCGCGCGGTCCTTCTGCGCGAGGCAGCCGCCGACGGCGATCTGCATGCCCGGCGTCGCGTCCTTCGTCGGACGCAGGTGCCCGAGGTTGCCGTAGAGCTTGTTCGCCGCGTTCTCGCGGACGGCGCACGTGTTGAACACGACGAGATCGGGGTTCTCGGAGCGCTCAGTCTCCGGAAGCGCCGCGAAGTCGGTGTAACCGGCCTGTTCGAGCAGCCCCGAGATGCGCTCGGAGTCGTGGACATTCATCTGGCACCCGTGGGTGCGCACCTCATACGTCTTAGCCATGGCCGTCCAAGTCTACGCCGGTCGGAGTGATCGGGTTCCGGGGCGCTACGGGGCCTGATTCGTGCTCGCTCATGACGCTTCTTCCTGCACCTGACGGATGACGGACCACACGAGCTCGCCCGAGTATCCCTTGCGGGCGAGCAGCCCGGCGAGGCGGCGCGTCTGCGTCGGCTCGTCAAGCCGGCTCATCGTCACCATCTTCTTGCGCGCCAGGACGAGAGCTTGCTCGCGTTCGACATCGTCGTCGACCTGTTCGAGCGCGACGGTCGCGACGTCGTCGTCGATACCCTTGCGCTTGAGCTCCTGACGCAGGGCGCGACGGGCGAGCCCCCGGGAGGCGAGCTTCGAACGCACGAGCATGGCGGCATAGGCCTCGTCGTCGACGAGCCCGACGTCCTCCATGCGGTCGAGGACGACGTCGATGACGTCCTCGCTCACCTCCTTCTCACGCAGCTTGTCGGCGAGCTGCGAGCGGCTGCGCGGCATCGCCGTGAGCTGCGTGAGGACGATCTCGCGCGCGTACCCGATCGGGTCCTTCTCGCGCTCGGCTGCCTCGGCTTCCCGTCGCGCCGCTGCCCGCTTCTCGCGCCGCTCGGCTTTCTCGGCCCACGTCAGCTGCTTCTTGGCCTTGCGCTTGGCGCCTGAGCGCGCGCCTACGCCCGAGGACGAGGCGCCGAAGGACGACGTACCGAACGATGATTGGCCGTATCCGGACGCCGAACCGCCCTGGCGCCGGCGCCCGGCGCGGCCGGGCCGGGCACTGGCGTTGTCGCCACTGTCGTCACCGGCGAAGCGGCTTTCGTGGCCCACCGAGCCGAAGGGACGAGCGACTCCGGCGGCAGGGTCGCCGGTCGACAAGCCGCGCGCCGTGGCCGGTCGCTCGTCGCCCCACGTCTGTGACGCGGCGAGGCTCGCCTCGCCGACGTCGACGGGGTCGACGAAGTCGGGCAGCCCCAGAGACTGCCTGACGTCGTCAGGTCGTGAAGGCATGTGTCGCGCTCACCGTCTCCCACACGCGGCGACGTCGATCCCCGGTCGGAGCAGGGGCGTCACCGCCGCGTCGTGGCGTCGATCAGAAGTCGACCATGACCTCGGCGTCGATGGGCGCGTCCGGGTCGAGGCCCTCGAGCACCGCGTCGTCGTCCGGGATGATGCCGAGCTTCTTCTTGATCTTGAGCTCGAGTTCATCGGTGAGCTGCGGGTTGTCCTTGAGGAAGGTGCGGGCGTTCTCCTTGCCTTGCCCCAACTGGTCGCCCTCGTACGTGTACCAGGCACCCGACTTGCGGACGAAGCCCTGCTCGACACCCATGTCGATGAGGCCACCCTCGCGCGAGATGCCCTGGCCGTAGAGGATGTCGAACTCCGCCTGCTTGAACGGCGGCGCCACCTTGTTCTTGACGATCTTGGCGCGAGTGCGGTTGCCGACCGGCTCCGAACCGTCCTTGAGCGTCTCGATGCGGCGCACGTCGATGCGAACGGACGCGTAGAACTTGAGGGCCTTACCACCGGTCGTCGTCTCCGGGGAGCCGAACATGACACCGATCTTCTCGCGCAGCTGGTTGATGAAGATCGCCGTCGTGCCGGTCGAGTTGAGCGCACCGGTGATCTTGCGCAGCGCCTGCGACATGAGGCGCGCCTGCAGACCGACGTGGCTGTCACCCATCTCGCCCTCGATCTCGGCGCGGGGCACGAGCGCAGCGACCGAGTCGATGACGATGATGTCGAGCGAACCGGAACGGATCAGCATGTCCGCGATCTCGAGCGCCTGCTCACCCGTGTCGGGCTGGCTGACGAGCAGCGAGTCGGTGTCGACACCGAGCTTGCGGGCGTACTCCGGGTCGAGCGCGTGCTCGGCGTCGATGAAGGCCGCGATGCCGCCGGCCTTTTGCGCATTGGCGACGGCGTGGAGCGCGACCGTCGTCTTACCCGACGATTCCGGGCCGTAGATCTCGACGACGCGGCCACGGGGCAGGCCACCGATGCCGAGCGCGACGTCCAGCGCGATCGAGCTGGTGGGGATGACCTCGATCGGAGGACGCACGTCCTCGCCGAGGCGCATGATCGAGCCCTTGCCGTGGGCCTTCTCGATCTGAGCCATCACGGTGTCGAGCGACTTGATCTTGTCGCCCGATGCTGACGGGTTGGGGGTGGTGGGTGCCTTGGCCATGGCCGTTCTCCTTCGAAATCGTGGGTGGTCGCGCCTACCGGCGATCGACGAGGAGGCCGACGTGCTGGGTGACCTCGTGTCGAATCAGACGCTAGATGCGACCACCGACAACACCGGAATCACGGGCTAAGCACGCTGTGGAGGAGGGTTCCCCGGCGTCGCATCTGTGGACCACGTTACACGAAATAGAACACGCGTTCGAACATCGTCGCGTGGCGTGTCCGCGTGCGGTCGACGAGCCACCTCAGACCCGCGACGGCGGCACCCGCCATCCGTTTCGCTCACCCCTACCCACTGCCGGGACGACCCGCCCGGCTCATCGGAACCGAGACGACCTCACTCGAACGGGTGGTCGATGACGGGCCGGTCGCGGCCCAGGCGGCGCTCCTCGGGGATGTCGAAGGCGTCGCACACAGCCAGCCAAACCCGTCGGGCGGGGACGCCGGCCGCGAGCGCCTCGTTCGCCGTGCGCCCGTCGAGCGCCCCAAAGACGTGGCTGCTCGCCACCATCGAGCCGTAGGCGTCGCCGAACTCGTCGGCCATGAGGCGGTTGAACTCACTCTCTCGCACCCCGCCACCTTCGCCCACGGGCCACCGCGGGGGCAACCTGACGGGGCTAAAACCGCGAAACGACGGGGTTGTCGGCGCCGCGTGGCACGCTTGGGCGCATGAACAGCCCTGTCGTCGAACGCTTCTGGCCGGCCACCCGTGAGTGGTTCACGGGCACGTTCGGCGCACCCACCCCCGCTCAGGAGGGCGCGTGGGAAGCGATCAGTGAGGGGCAGCACACGCTTGTCGTCGCCCCGACCGGTTCGGGCAAGACCCTGAGCGCCTTCCTGTGGGGGCTCGACCAGGTCATGCACGCAGGCGACGACGCACAGCCCGACGCCGACCACCGCTGCCGGGTCCTGTACGTCTCGCCGATGAAGGCCCTCGCCGTCGACGTCGAACGCAACCTGCGCTCCCCCCTCGTCGGCATCCGTCACGCGGCGACGCGCCTCGGCCTGAGCGAGCCCGAGGTCTCGGTGGCGGTGCGTTCCGGCGACACGACTCCGAAGGAGCGGCGCGACTTCGCGAGCAAGGGTGCCGATGTCCTCATCACGACCCCGGAGTCGCTGTTCCTGCTTCTGACGAGCAACGCGCGCGAGCGGCTGAAGGGCGTGCAATACGTCATCATCGACGAGATCCACGCCGTCGCGGGCACCAAGCGTGGTGCGCACCTCGCCGTCACGCTCGAACGACTCGACGAGTTGCTCGACTCCCCCGCGCAGCGCATCGGCCTGTCGGCCACCGTCCGCCCGATCAGCGAGGTCGAGCGCTATCTCGCCGGCGGGCGCCCCGTCACGACGGTCGCGCCGCCGATCACGAAGACGTGGGAGCTCGACGTCGTCGTCCCCGTCGAGGACATGGCCGACCTCGCCTCCAGCCCGCGGGACGACGACGCCTCGTTCGACGATCACGCCCCGGAGCGGACGGCGTCGATCTGGCCCCACGTCGAGGAACGCATCGTCGACCTCATCGCCGCGCACACCTCGACGCTCGTGTTCGCCAACTCGCGGCGACTCGCCGAGCGTCTGACGGCGCGCCTCAACGAGATCTGGGCCGAGCGCCTCGACGCGGCGGCGCAGGCGGAAGCGCTCGGCAGCTCAGCCGGGGCAGACGACATCGACCTCGACGAGGCCGATCTGAACGATGACGACGCGATCGACGCAGACGCGGACAACCCAGCGCAGGCATCGTCGAGCTCCCCTGTCGACCCGTGGGCCACAGGCCCCGTCGGCGACGCCATGACGGTCGCTGCCCGGGCTGACGAGGCTCGCGCCGGAGATGGCCGGGCGACCCGCGACCAGGTCATGCCTGGGTATGACGCGCGCGCCTCGACCCCACCTGCGGCGCTCATCGGCGGTGCCGGGACGTCGGCGGGCACGCCGGCCGTCATCGCGCGCGCTCACCACGGGTCGGTGAGCAAGGACGTGCGGGCGGAGATCGAGGGCCAGCTCAAGGCGGGGCGCCTGCCCGCCGTCGTCGCGACGAGTTCGTTGGAACTCGGCATCGACATGGGCGCGATCGATCTCGTCGTGCAGGTCGAATCGCCACCGAGCGTGGCGAGCGGGCTGCAGCGCATCGGCCGTGCGGGTCACCAGGTCGGGGCGACGAGCCACGGTGTGCTCTTCCCCAAGTACCGCGGCGATCTGCTGAGCGCCGCCGTCGTCGTCGACCGCATGCGGCGCGGCCTCATCGAGTCGATCGCGGTTCCGGCCAACCCCCTCGACGTTCTCGCGCAACAGGTTGTCGCGATGGTTGCGATGGACGAGTGGCGCCGCGATGACCTCGAACGGGTGCTGCGTCGCGCGGCGTCGTTCGCTGGTCTGACGGGCAGCGTCCTCGACTCCGTCCTCGACATGCTGTCGGGGCTGTATCCGAGCGACACCTTCCGAGAGCTGCGCGCCCGCATCGTCTGGGATCGCAGCGACGACGTGCTGCGTTCGCGCCCCGGCGCGCAACGACTGGCCGTCACCTCCGGCGGCACCATCCCCGACCGCGGCCTGTACGGCGTCTTCCTCGCGGGCGGCGACGGGCCGGGGCGCCGCGTCGGCGAACTCGACGAGGAGATGGTCTACGAGAGCCGCATCGGCGACGTGTTCACCCTCGGCACGAGCACGTGGCGCATCGAGGACATCACGCGCGATCAGGTGCTCGTCACCCCCGCGCCGGGGCAGGTGGCCCGGTTGCCGTTCTGGAAGGGTGACGCACTGCCGCGACCCCTCGAACTCGGTGAGGCGATCGGTGCGTTCACCCGGCAGATGGCCGAGACGAGCGACGAGGACGCCCTCACGCGCGCCCGCGAACTCGGGCTCGACGAACTCGCCGCCCGCAACCTGCTCACCTACCTGCGTGAGCAACAGGAAGCCGTCGGGCACATGCCGACCGACCGCACCGTCGTGATCGAACGCTTCCGCGACGAGATGGGCGACTGGCGCATCGTCGTGCACTCCCCCTTCGGCGCGTCCGTGCACGCACCGTGGGCGCTCGCCGTCAGCGCCCGGATGGCGGAGCGGTTCGGCGTCGAGGTGCAGGCCATGCACACCGATGACGGGCTGGTCTTCCGCCTGCTCGAGACCGAGGGCGATGACGACACCCTGACGAACGCGCTCATCGAGGCGATCGTGCTCGACCCGGACGACGTGGCCGACATCGTCACCCATCAGGTCGGCGGCACGCCCCTGTTCGCGGCGCGATTCCGCGAGTGCGCCGCGCGTGCGCTGCTGCTGCCGCGCGGTAACCCGGGCAAGCGTCAGGCGCTGTGGCAGCAACGTCAGCGGGCCGCGCAGCTGCTCGAGGTCGCGAGCGCCTACCCCAGCTTCCCGATCGTCCTCGAGGCGGTGCGTGAGGTGCTGCAGGACGTCTACGACGTGCCCGGCCTCGTGAATCTCATGCGTTCCATCGCCAAGCGCGAGGTGCGTGTCGTGCACACGCAGACGACGTCGCCGAGCCCGTACGCCAAGGCGATGCTGTTCAGCTATGTCGCGCAGTTCCTCTACGAGGGCGATTCCCCGCTCGCGGAGCGGCGCGCCGCCGCGTTGTCGCTCGACCCGGAGTTGCTCGCCGACCTGCTCGGGTCCGCCGGCGGACTGTCCGTCGCCGACCTGCTCGACCCCGACGTCGTGCGGTTGTTCGAGTCGCGCACCCAGCGGCTCGCGCCCGACCGGCGTCTGCGCCATGCCGAGGATCTCGCCGATGCCCTGCGCGCCCTTGGCCCGCTGACGCTCGAGGAGATCGCCGCAAGGGCTGTGCCTGCCTCGACATCGTCGGCCGACCCGGTGGTATCGCAGGCGGAGTCATCCGGTCCGGCGCCGACGGCGGCAGGTGAGCTGGCGGAGACCGGCGACGACGCTGTGGAGGCGACCTCGACGGACGTGACGGCTGACGACGTGGGGTCGGGCGCCGCGAACCATGAGTCGGAGCTCGACCCACCTCCCGGTGCCGAGGCCCGCGACGTCGAGCCGTGGTGGCGCGAACTCGTCGCGGCCCGGCGCGCCATCGAGGTGCGTTGGGGCGGTGACGTGCGCCTCGGCGCGATCGAGGACGCGTCGCGTCTGCGGGATGCGCTCGGTGTCGCGCTGCCGCCCGGCGTTGCACAGGCGTATCTCGAACCCGTGACGGCGCCGCTCGACGATCTGCTGCTGCGGTACGCGGCGAGCCACGCCCCGTTCACCGCGGCCCGCGCGGCGCGACACTACGGCCTCGGCGTCGCCGTCGTCACGAGTGCGCTGACGCGGCTCGCGCACGACTCGCGCCTCGTTCACGGATCTCTGCTACCCGATTCGCTCGGCGGCGGCGATCGTGACGGGGAGTTCTGCGACCCGGGCGTTTTGCGCACGCTGCGACGCATGTCGCTGGCGTCATTGCGCGCGGAGATCGAACCGGTCGCCGCGGAGCAGTACGCCCGTTTCCTGCCGCGCTGGCAGCAGGTGGGTGGGGGGTTGCGTGGGCCCGACGGTGTGCTCGCCGCCCTCGAACCGCTCGTCGGGGTGCCGCTGCCCGCGTCCGCGATCGAGAGCCTCATCCTGCCGGCCCGCGTGACGAACTACCGCCCCTCCGACCTCGACGAGCTGCTCGCCGCCGGTGAACTGCTGTGGCAGGGGCACGGCAGCATCTCCGCCGACGACGGTTGGATCAGCTTCCACTTCCCCGACACCGCTCCCCTGACGCTGGCCGCGCACGCCCTTCCGAGTGAGCTCGACGCCCCCGGCCGTGAGGCGCCCGCAGAAGAGCGGTCGACGGCCGCTGCCGCAACGTCCGAGATTGCGAGATCTGGTGCCGCCCGATCTGACGCCGAGCCAGATGCGCAGACATCCGACGCGGCAGCCTCTGGCGTTGTCGGTAACACCGACGATGCCGACGTCAATGGCTCGGGTGTGAGCGAACCACCCGCCGACCAACTCGCCGAGGTGGCGGGTGCCGCCGCCCCGATGACGGCTGACTCAGGTGCGCACGGCGCGACCCTTGAGTCCCGCGACGACAGGACGGCAGCGCCCACTCAGACCGGGACGCAGAACGGGCGTTCGCCCCTCATCGGCGCCGCAGTGGCGCGAGCCCTCGGGGTCGGTGGCAGCCACCTGTTCGCCGATCTGCGCACTCGCCTGGCAACGGCGGACGACTCGGCTCTCACGAGCGCGCTGTGGGACGCGGTGTGGAACGGTCACGTCAGCGGCGACACGTTCGCGCCCGTGCGCGCTCTGCTCACCGGCGGCGCGAGTGCGCACAAGCCGCGGGTGTCGACGGCGCGCGGCTCGCGGTATGCCCGCCTGCGGGGGCCGTCGTTGTCGTCGCGTGCCGGCCGCCCCAGCGCAGCGGCCGCCGGCAGGACCCCTCCGACCGCCGTCGGACGATGGCGCCTTCTGCCCGCAGCCGAGGATGATCTCACCGAACGCACGTTCACGCGGGCCGAGGGGCTGCTCGCCCGCCACGGCATCGTGACGCGCGGCGCCGTCGTCGACGAGGACGTCGTCGGTGGATTCGCCGCCGTCTACAAGGTGCTCGCCGGCGCCGAGGAGCGCGGGCTCGTTCGGCGCGGCTACTTCGTCGAAGGTCTCGGTGCCTCGCAGTTCGGGGCGTCGGTCGCCGTCGATGCGCTGCGCGCGACGCGCGCGCCGGAGCCCGATCCGTGGGGTGCGCGGCCCGTCGAGTGTCTCGTGCTCGCGGCCTGCGACCCCGCCAACCCGTTCGGTGCGGCGCTGCCGTGGCCTCCTGCCCGTGACGAGCACGCCGGTCACCGTCCCGGGCGCAAGGCGGGCGCGCTCGTCGTCATCGCCGACGGCGCTCTCGTCGCCTACGTGGAACGCGGCGGCCGCACGGCCCTCACCTGGACGGCCGAGGACGCCGTCTGGCCGGAGGTGGGCGCACGATTGGCGGGGCTCGTCAGCGGCGGCCAGGTCGACTCGCTCAGCATCAAGACGGTGAACGGGATCAGCGCCCTCACCTCGGACGAGCCCATCGTGAAGGCGCTGATGGACGCGGGGTTCGTCGCCGGGCCGCACGGCATCCGCAAGCGACGCTGAGCATCACCGCGGCGGGCTCCCCGCGACGGCGCCGCTCAGCCGAGGGCCGTCACGCAGCCTTGGCGACCGCCGCGCGGTTGGGGTGCAGGACGACGGGTGCGTGCGCAGCCTCGGCGCGCGCGACGTTCTGGGCGACGAGGTGCAGCGTCTGCGACATCGGCAGCTCGAGCGCCTCGCAGACGGCGGCGAGCAGCTCGGACGAGGCTTCCTTCTCGCCACGCTCGATCTCGCTCAGGTAACCGAGCGAGACGCGCGCCGCCTTCGATACCTCGCGCAGGGTGCGCCCCTGCGCCTGACGCTGGGAGCGCAGCACGTCACCGAGCTCTTCGCGAAGCAAGATCATGCGTATCTCCTGGTGACGATGGCACGTGCGTGCCAGTTGTGGTTGCTCTCACTGTAGCGGCGACGGGTGACAACCCTCCGAGGGCCGCCGTGGGCGGGCCGCCGACGACGGTTTCGTCGGCCGCGTGTTCCATACGGATCGTGCGAGCCCTCACGCCTGGTCGAGGCTCATCCGCCATGCTGCTTCGCTCGCAGCCCGACGGATCGCCGCGCGATCACCGCTGAAGATGAACTCTTGAACGTAACAACGCACACCGTCGGGCTTGGATTCCCGGTCCGCGACCGCGATCGCCACGTAGCAGCGTCCGACAGGTTGACCGTCCTGTTCGCTCGGCCCGGCGACGCCCGTCGTCGCGGCGGCCACGTCGGCTTTGAAGAGACGTAGCGCACCGCGCGCCATCTGCGTGGCGACCTCGGCATCGACGGCTCCGCGTTTGGCGAGCAGAGCTTCGTCCACCCCGAGGACGGCGGCTTTCGCCTCCGTCGCATAGGTGACGGCCGCGCCGCGCAGCACACGGCTGGCGCCAGGGACGTCGGCGACCCCCGCGCTGACGAGCCCCGCCGTCAGCGATTCTGCGCAGGCGAACCTCAGCCCGCGACGGGTGAAATCCTCGACGAGCCGCTGAGCCATCTCGGACGCTCCCACGCTCATGCGGACCCTTCCTCCCCGCGCCCAAGACGGCGGTTGAGCCGCGCCGCCTGGACGAAGTAGTCGACGCCGGTGACGACGGTGACGACGATCGCGCCCGCGAGAATCGCCCACGCCAGCGCGTGCCCGACCCACGGCAGCGGCAGCACGAACAGCCCGGCTGCGAGTGCCTGCAGCGCCGTCTTGATCTTGCCGCCGCGGCTGGCCGGCATGACGCCGTGGCTGCGGCGGATGACGACGAATCGCAGTGCGGTGACGGCGATCTCGCGCGCGAGGATGAGCACGGTCGCCCACCACGGCACGACGTCGATGAGTGACAGGCCGACGAAGGCCATACCGATGAGGGCCTTGTCGGCGATCGGGTCCATCAGCTTGCCGAAGTCGGTGACGAGGCCGCGCTTGCGGGCGATGTCGCCGTCGATGCGGTCGGTGATCGCCGCGACGGCGAACAGCACGAACGCGATGATGCGGAACGTGTCCTCGTGCCCGCCGCGAGCGACGAGGAACCAGCCGAAGAACGGCACGAGCGCGATGCGACCCATCGTCAGGGCGTTCGCAATGTTCCAGTCGCTGACGGTCTCGCGGCCCGCAGGCGCGTCGACGGGGGCCGCAGGCTCGGAGGCTGCCTCGTCCGTCATGCCACCCTCGGTCGCGTCGGGGGTGTGGCCCTGAGTCCCACGATGCGCCACGTCAGCGCAGCTCCCCGACGAGGTCGATGCCTTCGGTAGCGACGACCTCGACCTCGACGATGTCGCCGACGCGCAGTTCGCGCCCGTCGGGGGCCTCGACGTAGGTCATGCCGTCGACGTCCGGGCCCTGCTGCCCAGCGCGGCCGACATGGCGGACGGCGGCCTCGGGGTCGTCCTCGTCGTCCGACTCGGTGGCCTCGATGAGCACCTCGAGACGTTCCCCAATGCGCTCCTCGGCGCGCTGCAGGTTGAGCTCCTCGTTCAGGGTGCGGAAGTGCTCCAGGCGCGCGTCGATCTCGTCCTGCGGCAGCTTGTCGGAATAGGTCTCGGCCTCGGTGCCGTCCTCGTCGGAGTAGCCGAAGACACCGACGACGTCGAGGCGCGCCGCGACGAGGAACTGTTCGAGTTCGTCGAGGTCCTTCTCACTCTCGCCCGGGAACCCGACGATGACGTTCGAACGGATGCCCGCGTTCGGCACGCGGCGACGCACGTCGTCGAGCAGGCCGAGGAAGGACTCGCGATCCCCGAAGCGCCGCATCGTGCGCAGCAACGGGCCGGAGGCGTGCTGGAACGAGATGTCGAAGTACGGCGCGATACCAGGCGTGTTCGCCATGACGTCGAGCAGGTCGGGCCGGATCTCTGCGGGCTGCAGGTACGACACGCGCACACGTTCGATGCCGTCCACGGCGACGAGCTCGGGCAGCATCGTGTCGAGCAGGCGCAGGTCGCCGAGGTCCTTGCCGTAGGAGGTCGAGTTCTCCGAGACGAGGAAGACCTCCTTGACGTCGTGCTCACCGAGCCAGCGCGCTTCGGTGAGAACATCGGAGGGACGGCGGGACAGGAACGCGCCGCGGAAGGCCGGGATGGCGCAGAACGCGCACCGTCGGTCGCAGCCGCTCGCGATCTTGAGCGGCGCCCACGGACGTCCGTCAAGACGAGCCCGAATGACGCGCGGCGTACTCACCGGCGAAGCGACCTCGACGTCGGCGGGCTGCGACGTCACCGGCGCTGCGCCGTGACCCGGGAGTGCCAGACCAGCGGCGCCGTCCTGGCGCTTGGCGGGAGAGATGGGCAGCAGTTTGCGGCGATCCCCAGGCACGTGCGCCTCGGGCTTGTGCCCAGCCAGCACCGCTGTGAGGTGGCTCGACATGTTCTGGTATGAGTCGAAGCCGAGGACGGCGTCGGCCTCCGGCAGCTGCTCGGCGAGCTGGTTGCCATAGCGCTCGGCTAGACACCCGACGGCGACAACGGCCTGGGTGCGGCCGGTGTCCTTGAGGTCGTTGGCCTCGAGTAGTGCGTCGACCGAGTCTTTCTTGGCCTGCTCAACGAAACCGCAGGTGTTGACGACGGCCACGTCGGCGTCCGCGGCATCGTCGACGAGGGTCCACCCCTCAGACGCGAGGCGCCCGGCCAGCTCCTCGGAGTCGACCTCGTTTCGAGCGCACCCGAGGGTGACGACGGCGACGCTGCGGGACGGGGCTGAAGTCATGGCGTCAGTCTAGTGGCGCCCGGGGCCCACCCTGCCGTCATCGTTGGCTGCGGTGCGGCCAACGATGACGAGGCATCACATCGGCCATTCGGTGAGAGGGGCCTGTCAGTGGTGACGCCTACCATGAATGACGTGTATGACGCCCCCTCGACTGTCCCTGCGATCCTGCTCGTGCTCGTGCTCACCGTCTCCGGTTGCGCGAAGCTTGCTGCCCGCTCCACGGCGGATGAGGCCTTCATCAGCCTCCGTCTCCCTGTCATCCTGCGGAAGATCAAGGCGCCCGCTCTGCTGCCATTCGGCGAACTCGCGTTGGCCGTCGTGCTGGTGTTCGCCTGGGGCTGGCTGCAGCTGCTTGCCGCCGTTGCCGCCGTCCTGCTGTTCATCGCATACACGGTCGTCATTGTTCGCGCCCTGACGTTTGGTGAGCCCGTGCAGTGCTCCTGCTTCGGCAAACTCGGCCTCGGTGACGTCGATGTTTTCACCGCCGTCCGTAACCTCCTCCTGGTCGGCCTCGCAGCCCTGACGCTGGTGGACGCCGCGGTGCACCGCAGCATCGCGGCCCGGCTCGCCAACTTCGACGGTGGCCAGTGGTGTTGGCTGGCGGGTGTCCTCGCCGCCGTCGTCCTCACGTGGCTTATTGCTGGGCACCGCGGAGAGGCCGGTGCCGTCAACGCGGCTGCGCCGTCCGCGGACGACGAGTACCTCCGCGCGCCTACGCCCTTCGTTGCGCTCGAGACGGTAGACGGCACGACGATCGCGCTGCGAGACCTGCCGACAGGGCGCCCCGCGGCAGTCTTCGTCGTGTCCCCCAGCTGCGGATCCTGTGTCAACGTCATTGAAAAGGTCCGCGCCTGGCAGCACACCGTGCCGCACGTGCGCACGGTGATCGTCCTGCCCTCGTTCGCCACGGATACCTACCACGGCCTCATCGACCCGCAGGATTTCGAGGTCTACTTCGATCCACAGGCCACCCTCACGCAGATGGTTCGAGGCGGGACGCCGACGGCCCTCCTCCTCGGCGCCGACGACCTGATCGCCGCTGGGCCGGCCATCGGCAGCCCCGCCGTCGCGTCATTCATGGACGACATTGCCGCCCAGCAGGAGCCCGCCATGAACAAGGTGGCGACGCCTACCGTCACGACCGGCACGATGGTGCCGGAAGACCCCACCTTCGACTACACCAGCACCTCCGTGACGACCACCCCGCTGGCTGAGGTCACGGACGACGGCATCGAGGACTACGAGCGGCGCCCCACCCCCTTCGCCCTGTTGGCCGACGGCGAGGGCAACCGCGTCTCGATGATCTCCATGGCCGATTCCGGCCCGGTCGTCCTGCTCATGGTCAGCCCTGGTTGCGGCTCCTGCCTGCCCGTCATCGAGCAGGCGCAGGGCTGGGAGGCGCAGCTGCGCGGCATCCCCGTCCGACTTGTCGTCACGCACGAATCCCATCTGCAGCCATTGCAGGAGCAGGGCTACGCGCCCAAGAGCATCCTCATGGACGAGCACAACGCCCTGCTGCAGATGTTCGGATCCGGCACGCCGACCCTGGTCGCGCTCGGGCCGGACCGGTACCTGCTGGCGGGTCCGGTCAGCGGCTCGCAGGCCATCGCCGAGGCGATGGAGGAGATCATCGCTGAGGTGGCCGCGGCCCGGCCTGAGGCTGGAGACGGTGATCGGGCCGACGCCCTCACCGTCTCGGCGCGCGGATAACGGAGCGTGACAACGGAGTGTAGTGAGCGGTCGACACGCCACCTGACTCCCGCGGTCACGCGATTCGCGCGGTCACGGGAGTCAGGTGGTCGACACGCCTGAGCTCACCGCATCAGACCCGTTTCGACGATGTCGGTGAAATGGACCTTCTTCGGGATGACCTTGTCCTCGAACAACCGATCGGCGAGCGTCTGTTCGAGCCGGATGTCAGCTGCCGTGACCGGACGTTGATCGGTCTTCTTATGCGAGATCGCGGATCGGGTGACGGACAGCGGCAGCCGGGATTCCTGGGACCAGGCCCGGGCGTAGGCGTCGAGGTGTGTTGCTCCCCAGGCATAGGCCTTCTGCAGACGTCGAAGGTAATCGCGCAAGGCGGCCACCCGATCGGCGTCCCCGAGCGTATCGGTCGACGCGAGCGAAAAGTTCAGCCCAGCCTCGTCCGGGGGACCGCCTCCGATGGCCCGCGCCCCGCTGCGGAGCTGTTGGGTGACAAACGGCTCCCAGATGACCCACGCGTCCGCATCTCCGCGGGTGAAAGCGGCCGCACCGTCGGCCGGCGGAAGGTAGACAAAGGTGACCTCGGACGGTTTCACACCACCTCGGTGCAGGAAATTCAGAAGCAACCCGTGAGCCGAGCTGCCCTTGGGCACCGTGATCCGCTTGCCCCGCAGATCGGCGGCGGTGGACAAACCCGAGTGCTTCTTCACGAGGACGGATGAGTCGCGATGGTTCCGCAACGCGGTCGTTGCCACGATGCGGAATCCCGAGCCCGCCGCTGCTCCGAAGATTGGCGGGGTCGACCCGACTCCGCCGACGTCCACCTTGCCAGCCTGGAGAGCTTCGACGATGGCCATCCCGTAGGTGAACTGCGAGAACTCGATCGTGTACGGCGTGTCGTCGAGCTGGCCGGACGCGCGCAGCAGGGATCGTACTCCGTCGGTTTGGACGGCGACTCGGAGCGTGGCGCCACGCGCCGATCCGCCTTGTGCGACACGCACCGTCGCGGTGCGGGAAGCATCCGAGGGGCGGGTGAATCCCACCAGCGCCGACGTTCCCAGAAGACCCCCGGCCAAGACGCCACGCCGTGTCCAACTCGAACGGTCGCCTGCAGCCGAGGAGGAACTCCCCTGCGGCTGGGCCTGCACGGTCAGAGCTCGAGCCTTGTCGAGATCCGCCGTCAGACCGGCGACGAGGGCGTTGACTTCCGCGTCCTCACGTCGCCTCGGACGGGGCAGGTCCACCGTGCGATCCGCAACCACTGCGCCCTCGTTGAGTACAACGACCCGATCGGCCAAGAGCACCGCTTCATGGACATCGTGCGTGACCATCACGACAGCCGGTCCGTGACGTTGCCAGAGGCGGACGACCAGATCCTGCGCCTCCTGACGCGTGAACGCGTCCAGGGCGCTAAACGGTTCGTCGAGGAGCAGGAGGTCGGGTGCGGTGACGAGTGCTCGCGCAAGAGCGACACGTTGTCGTTGTCCACCCGACAGGGCACGCGGCCAGGCGCGGGCCCTGTCGCCGAGCCCCACCTCTGCGAGCGTCTGCGTTATCCTCGCGTCCAGTTCCGCCCCGTTGACACCCATACTTTGTGCGCCTAGCCGCACGTTCGCAGCGACGTCCTCCCACGGCAACAACCGCGCGTCCTGGAACACGACGGACACACGCTCGCTCGTGCCCACCGCCCCAGAGACCTCGCCGCGATCGAGACCGGCCAGGAGGCGCAGCAGGGTCGACTTGCCCGCGCCCGACCGCCCCAGGACCGCAACGAACTGCCCGGCGGGGATGTCGAGGTCGAGGTCATCAAGGACGACGTTGTCCCCGAATCGCCTCGAGACGGACTCGAGATGGACGGCAAGGCCCTTTCGGCCGTCCAGTCCCGGGGACGTCCACCGATCGGTGGGCCCACCAGGGTGCTTCGACTGGTTGTCGCTCATCGTGACGTTCCTTCCGTTCGCCACCGCAGGGCGCGGCGTTCCGCCACCCGGACGGCGGCGTCCGTGATGAGCCCGAGGGCGGCGTAGGTGAGCAGGCCCACGACGATGGTGTCGGTCTGCATGAAGTCGCGGGCGTTGTTGATCATGAAGCCGAGTCCGGCCGTCGCGCTCATCTGCTCTGCAACGATGAGGGCCAACCAGGCGAAGGCGAGAGCTTGCCGGACGCCCACCAGGGTTCCGGGCAGGGCACCGGGAATAATGACGTGCCTAAAGCGCTGCCACGCCGTGAGGTCCAGCGCGTCGGCGAGCTCGTACAGATCTGGGTCGATGGATCGAAGCGCACCTACCGCGTTGAGGTACAACGGCACGCACACCCCGAGCGCCACCAGGAGGATCTTCGGCGCTTCCCCGATCCCGAACCAGACGATGAACAACGGAACCAGCCCCAGCAGGGGCAGAGTCCTGAGCATCTGCATCGGCGGATCGATGATCGCCTCACCGGTACGCGTCAGGCCCACCGGGAGCGCTGCACCCAAGGCAATGAGCGACCCCAGTGCGAATCCGAACCCGGCACGCTGCACCGAGACGCTGAGGGCAGTTGTGAGCGTGCCGTCGGAGATCAGCGACCCCAGCGTTGAGAGGACCCGGGATGGCGGTGCGAGAACGTCCTGTGGCAACCAACCGATGACACTCACGGATTGCCACACCGCGATGATTGCCAGCGGGCTCAGAGCCCGCACCTCCCAACTCGGCGGCTCGTGATCACTACGGATGAGATTCCGCCGCCTCCTACGGCGCGCGTTGGAGCCGGCGCTGCCCAAGCGCACTCGGGCAGGCAAGGTGTCGTCGGCCGATCCCGGCGAAGCAACAGCTGCCGCCGTCGACGCCCGAGCTGTGCTGCTCGTCACGTTCATGAGTCACTCCTCATAGGTTTTCATTAGGCTTTGTCAAACATTTGCTTATGCAATTGCGAAAAGAATGCCGGCCAGGTCAGTGGCCACGACCTGGCCGGTGCAAACCCTCGAATTCGAGAAAGATCCTCAGCTCACGGCTCGGTCGTGCGAATGCTCTTCCGTCGGGAGCGCCTCCACCCGTGGGCGCACCCCCTCACCGAACCAGTAGGCCTCCTCCAGGCACGGGTATCCGGACAACACGAAATCGTCAAAGCCGACGTCGCGGTACTGCCGAATCAGGTCTGCGACCTCAGCATGTGAACCGACCAGCGACGTTCCGGCTCCACCGCGCACCAGCCCCACGCCAGCCCAGAGCCCGGGGTGGATCTCCAAATCGGCAGTGGTCCCTCCGTTCAGCGCGAGCATGCGCCGCTGCCCTTCGGATTCAGACCGACGCAGCGCGTCCTGCTGACGTTCGATGAGTTCCGCGGGGATGCGCTTGAGTAGCCCTTCCGCGACCGCCCAGGCCTCGGCGGACGTGTCTCGGGAGATCGTGTGCAACCGAATACCGAATCGCACAGTGCGGCCCTGCCGGGCGGCCAGTTCGCGGACTCGGTCGATCTTCTCCTTGGCCTGGGCCGGCGGCTCCCCCCAGGTGAGGTACACATCGGCGTGGCGGGCCGCGATCTCGAGTGCGGCTGGCGAAGATCCGCCGAAGAAGACCTCGGGACGCGGGGTCGGCGTCCGCGAGAGTCGCGCTTGTTCCACCACCAGGTGTTCGCCGCGATAGTCGAACGAATCCTCGCAATCCCACAACCGACTCACGACGTCGAGGAACTCTCCGGTCCGCGCATATCGGGCGTCCTTGCCGAGGAAGTCGCCGAACGCCCGCTGCTCGGACGATTCTCCCCCGGTGACGATGTTGACGTGGAGTCGACCGTCAGTGATGGTCTGGAAGGTGGTGGCCATTTGCGCTGCCAGAGTCGGCGAGACGGACCCTGGGCGGAAGGCGACGAGAAACTTCAGCCGCTCAGTGTGCTGGGAAAGCGCAGCGGCCATGACCCAGGAGTCCTGGCACCACAGACCCGTTGGCGTCAGGACGGATTCGAAACCGTTGGCCTCCGCCGCCTGTGCCACCTGACGCAGGTAGCCCGCGGACGGTTCACGGGTTCGATCAGTGCCCTCGACCGCGGCCCCATGACCTCCAGAGACGATTCCACGCGAGTCGCCGGAGGTCGGTAGGAACCAGTGGAAGGTCGGCTGGTTCGTGGACGTGCTCATCATCGGACTCCGTTCGTCGTTCGTGACACTGAGGGCGAGACGCTGTGATGCGCTCCGTTGTGGTGGGCAAGCGGACCGCGATCTGCGACATGCTCGGCGCTATCCACCTCGGCGACGATGAGGCAGCTGTCTCCCGCCTCATGGGCATCACGGACCGTGGCTGTCAATCGAGCTGCGACGTCCGTGAGTCGCGGCAGACCGGTCCTGTCCCACGACCAGAGACCGTCGTCCCGAAACCGGGCCTCACGCGGGCCGGCGAATCGGGTCATGAGCTGCCCTTGGTTCTCGTCGAGAAGGTGGAGGGCGACACGTCCGGTTCGCACGATTGAAGCCAG
Organism: Dermacoccus sp. BD5; assembly: GCF_044878485.1. NCBI lineage: Bacteria > Bacillati > Actinomycetota > Actinomycetes > Micrococcales > Dermacoccaceae > Dermacoccus > Dermacoccus sp. BD5. The sequence goes on from NZ_JANJER010000001.1 coordinate 237,183, forward strand.
CGAGTGAGACGTGCGACTGATGTTGAAGGACACGAGGGGTGGGTCGACCGAAACCGAGTGCACAGACAAAGCGGTCAAGCCGACCGGCCCTGCCTCCCCTGCAGTCGTGATGACCCAGACGCTCGAGACCGCGCGGCGAAACACGGGACGAAGATCGGGCTTCACCACCGAGACAACGATCTCGGTGTGAGGTGGTGCTGTGGGCAACATGAAACTCATCTCTTGATCAGTGAGGGGGAAGGGCGTCTAGCGCGCGTGCGACGTACCGGGTCACATCGACAATCGGTGATCCGACCGGACGGCATCCATGGCATGGGCGGGCTACGACCCGAGAGTCGAAAGTCGCGAGGGTCGCGCCCACGGAGGCGTTGAGATCGTCGTGCGTTCTTCAGCGACATGCACTGACGCGACGGCGCATCAAATCAACCGTCCGACGTCGGCAGGCACGAAAAGACGAAACGCGGTGTTCCGACATGAGAATCAACTCCATCGCTTCTGGCGTGAGCACCGTTCCGTGAGGGTCGGTTGCTGCGGCGTCGACGAGCCAGATCTCTCGGCCGCTCTGGATGGGATGAATGCAGTCAACTGGCCGGTCGCGCCACCCACAAGCAGAATCCACATACTGGGACACGACACCTGTATCGCAACTACCACCTCGGACGCCACACGGGACTGTCCGGGACACAAAAGTCCCTGCATCCCGATGATCCGGGATGCAGGGACTCCTCCATCAGGCTGGCGCCGCCGACCTGGCGACCTCAGCGACCGTGCTGCGTGAGCTCCCAGGCGTCCTCACTACCGTCACCGCCATCGTGCCCGTCGTAGTACTGCTCCCCCTGGGCGGGGATCGCGTCCTGTGACTGGGCCACAAGGTCGACGGGGCCGTCGCCAGCACCGTCCGGCTCCGGCACGTCCTCGCCCTTGAGCAACGCGAGCGTCTGCGGCAGGTCGTCGGGCTTGACGAGCACGTCGCGCGCCTTCGACCCCTCGGACGGGCCGACGATGGCGCGCGATTCGAGCAGGTCCATGAGGCGACCGGCCTTCGCGAATCCGACGCGCAGCTTGCGCTGCAGCATCGACGTCGATCCGAACTGTGTCGTGACGACGAGTTCGGCGGCCTGCAGCAGCACGTCGAGGTCGTCGCCGATGTCGTCGTCGATCTCCTTCTTCGGCGCGACCTGCGCGACGTCCTTGCGGTAGTTCGGCGCGAGCTGGCTCTTGACGTGCGCGACGACGGCGTGGATCTCGGATTCGTTGACCCATGCGCCCTGCACGCGCATCGGCTTGCTCGCACCCATCGGCAGGAACAGCGCGTCACCCTGGCCGAGCAGCTTCTCGGCACCGGGCTGGTCGAGCACGACGCGGCTGTCGGCGAGCGACGACGTCGCGAACGCCAGGCGCGACGGCACGTTGGCCTTGATGATGCCGGTGACGACGTCGACGGACGGGCGCTGCGTCGCGAGGATGAGGTGAATGCCCGCGGCACGCGCGAGCTGCGTGATGCGCTGGATCGACGCCTCGACGTCGCGCGGCGCGACGAGCATGAGGTCGGCGAGCTCGTCGACGACGACGAGCAGGTAGGGGTACGGCGCGAGCTTGCGCTTGCTGTCGGGCGGCAGCTGCACCTTGCCCGCGCGCACCGCCTTGTTGAACTCGTCGATGTGCTTGTAGCCGAACGCGGCCAGGTCGTCATAGCGTGCGTCCATCTCGCGCACGACCCACTCGAGTGCCTCGGCGGCCTTCTTCGGGTTCGTGATGATCGGCGTGATGAGGTGCGGGATGCCCTCGTACGCCGTCAGTTCGACGCGCTTGGGGTCGACGAGCACCATGCGCACCTCTTCGGGCGTGGCCCGCATGAGCAGCGACGTGATCATCGAGTTGACGAAGCTCGACTTGCCGGCGCCCGTCGCACCCGCGACGAGCATGTGCGGCATCTTCGCGAGGTTCGCGACGACGTAGCCGCCTTCGACGTCCTTGCCGACACCCATGACCATCGGGTGCGTGTTGTTGCGCGCCGCCTGGCTGCGCAGCACGTCGCCGAGGCTGACGAGTTCCTTGTCGGCGTTCGGGATCTCGATACCGATGGCCTTCTTGCCGGGGATCGGCGACAGGATGCGCACGTCGGCGCTCGCGACGGCGTACGAGATGTTCTTGCTCAACCCCGTCACACGGTCGACCTTGACGCCCGGGCCGAGTTCGACCTCGTAGCGCGTCACCGTCGGGCCGCGCGTGAACCCGCTGACGACGGCATCGATGCCGAACTGCTCGAGTACCTCGGTCAGCGCGTCGACGACACGGTCGTTCGCGGCGGAACGCTCCTTGGGCGGGGTCCCCTGTTCGAGGACGTTCGAATCGGGCAGCGTGTACGTGACGTCGCCGCCCATTGCGAGCTGCTCGACACGAGGTGGAAGCTGTTCGGTGGGCTGAGCCTCCACCTGACGTTGAGGGACGGCTGCGGCCGGCGCAGCCTGCTCGACGCGCGTGGCACCGGCATCCTGACGGGGCGCCGCGGCCTTCGGCGACTCCCCCGGCCGCTGTGCCGACGCCGGGCGCGACGCCTGCGCCGCACGTGCGGAGGCCTGGTCGACGACGGCATCGTCGACGGAATCCATGGGTGCGGAGCGGCGCACTGCCCCACCTGCCGCCTCCCCTGCCGGCGACGCTCCGGAGCGCGATGCCCGGGCTCGCGCGAGCGCAGCGGCGCTCGCGTCACCGGCGCGCTCGTCGTCAGAGCCGCCGGCGGGCATCTCTCGCGTCTGATCGACGCCCGCCGGGGCGCCGTCGATCGTGTCGATGTCGTAGATCTGCTGCTCACCGCGACCGCGGTTGAGCGGGTTGCGTGATGTGCCACGGCCCTTGCCGCGCGGCCCCTTGCCGACGACCTCGGCGGCCTGCTCGTAGGGCTCATCGCCGCGCCGGGCGTCGTCACCCGCGCCGCGACGCGAGCCGCCCCGCGCGCGGTTGCCGATGTCGGCGCCGTGCAGGTCGTCGGCGACGGCGTCACGCTGACGCAGCTCGCTCTCGTCGTCGCGTTCATCGAGGGGGTGGCCGAAGATCTGCGCCTCGACCTCGCGGATGCGCTGCGGGATGCGATTGACGGGCGTGCGCGTCAGCACGAGGAAACCGAAGAACGACACGAGCGCGAGGATGATGCCCGCGCCCCACACCGTGAGCGCGGCAGACAGCGGCCCTCCCGTGATGACGCCGAGGATGCCGCCTGCGCCGCGCACCGCGGTCGAATCCCCTGTCGACGGACGCCCGCCGACGAGGTGGGCGATCCCCGTCGAGCCGAGCGCGAGGATCGTCAGCCCGATCGTCATGCGGTTGGTCGGCTGGTGCCCCCGCGGGTGGCGGAACATGTGGATGGCCATGCCGATGAGGACGACGGGCAGGACGTAGGCGATGACGCCGAACGTGCCGGCCGCGACGGCGTGGACGACGTCCCCGAACATGCCGGGCAGCCCCCACCACTCCCGCGCAGCGACGACGATGCCGAGGGCGAGGAGGGCGAAACCGAGCCCGTCGCGACGGTGTTCGGGTTCGAGGTCAGAAGCGGCGGCGCCGACGCGGCGGACGGTGCCGCCGGCGACGTGCGAAACACCCATCCACGCGCCACGAGCGGCGCGACCGGACGCGGAGGGACGCGCTTCAGCAGCCCCTCGCGACGAGCCGGACGAGCCGGTCTTGCGCGCGGGTGCATTCTTCGTCGTGCCGCCCGAACGTGTTGCGCTCGACTTCGGCGGGGTCGTGCGGGCGCGCGTCGTCGAGGCCGCAGATGCGCCGGCCGGGCGCGAGCTCTTGGCGCGCGGCTGCGAAGAGGCCTTCTTCGCGACGAGGACGCTGTCGTTCGCTGGTCTGTTTCGGGTCGCCACCCCGCAAGGCTAGTGGGGGTTCCGGCCGTTTTCGTGGACCCACGCCGTGACACGGGTCCAATGGTGACGGCGGGTCGGCTCGACACCTGCGAATCCGCGTCCCGACGCGCTGGCGCGTTGACGCGCTCGCATCCGACAGCGCCCTGACCCGTGTCGGGGGCGCCGCCAGCTGCCCGGGGACCACGGGCACCCCCACCGCGAGACGCCGACTCTTGCGCGCGGCGCTCGCCATCCGCGATGCCACAGTTGATCTCACGATGCGAACCTCCGGCCGCTCGTCGGTGGACGCGGCGGAGGGCCGGGTGCGAGCGTTCACGTAGGTCATGAGTTCCAGCGCACAGCCCCGGCTTGCTGGACGGCAACCCTCCACCGCGGTGGGGTGCTCCGGGTGACGACCTGGCCGCCACCAGCACCGGTGTCGGCAAGCGCGGGCCGAGCCATCTGGCGACGGCGAGGCCCCTGACTCGAGGAGCCTCGATGCCCCGTTCTGCCATTCTCTCGATCCTTGACTCCGACGCGCGCCGCCACGCTGCGAGCCACACGAGCCGCCCCGCTCATGCCGTAACCCCCGGAACTCCCGTCGCGGACCCCGAGCGTCACCACACCCAGCCCGCGCACCCCGGCGGGTCCCGTCGCGAGACGCCCACGGCTACCTATCATCGCGCGGACGCGTCGCAGCAGGCCAATGTCGCCCTGGCCACGATCGGCGCCGATCTCGGCGTCGCGACGCTCGACGGGCGCGTCGTCGAGCACGCGAACTTCGACCATGGCGCGACGGCTCCCGCGCTGCAGGCCGTCGCACGGGCCGTCGACACGACCCTGCGCACGTACGGTTCGGTGCATCGCGGTGCGGGACGGGCGTCGCAGCTGACGACCCGGTGGTACGAGGAGGCTCGGCAGGAGGTCGCCGCGTTCGTCGGCGCGCGCGAGGACGACGTGACCGTCTTCACGCGCAACACCTCGGACGCGCTCAACCTGTTGGCCCACTGTCTGCCGCAACAGACGCAGGTCTTCGTGTTCCGCTCGATGCACCACGCAGCGCTGCTGCCGTGGGCGGACGAGCGGACGACGCGGCTGCCGATCCCTCACTCTCACGCCGAGGCTGAGGGTTACCTCGACGTCGCTCTGGCGGAATTCCGCGCCCACAACGATGCTCCCGTGTTGGTCCTCATCGCCGGCGCCTGCAACGTGACGGGCGAGGTGTGGCCCATCGAGCGCCTCGCCGCCGTCGCCCGCCGGCATGAGGCGCGGACGGCTCTCGACGCCGCGCAGCTCGCCCCGCACCGCCGCGTCGACATCGACGCCTGGGGCATCGACTACGTCGCTCTGTCCGGCCACAAGGCCTACGCGCCGTACGGTTCAGGAGCCCTCGTCGGGCGCCGCGACTGGCTCGACACCGCCCCTCCGTACTTCCGCGCCGGCGGCGCGAGCCACCGCGTCAGCGAAGATGCATCAGGCGCCGGCGACGTCGCCTGGGCGCCCGCGCCCGCACGCCACGAGGGCGGCACCCCGAACGCGGTCGGGGCCATCGCGCTCGCGGCCGCAGCCTCGACGCTGTCCGCGCAGCGCGGCGAAGCCGAGGCGCGCGAGGAGAAGATCCACGCCATCGTCCGCGACGGTCTCGCCTCGATCGACGGCGTGAGGATCGTCGAACTCTTCGACGAGCAGAATGCCGCGGACGCTCACCTCGACGATGGCGCGCCAAGGCGGAATGCGAGCGACAACGTCGGCGTCACGACGTTCACCGTCGCCGGGTACGACCCGACGCTCGTCGCTCAGGTGCTCGCAGACGAGCACGGCATCGCTGTGCGCGACGGGCGATTCTGCGCTCACCTGCTCTGCGACGCGCGCCTCGGCGAGGGCGCGACGGCAGTGCGCGCCTCGATCGGTCTCGCCACGACGACAGAGCACGCACGACGCCTCGTCGACGCCGTGCGTGCTCTCGTCACCCATGGGCCCGCCTTCGACTACACCCACACCCCGGGCCTCGGATGGAGCCCCGTCACCGACCGACGCGACCTCTCAGAGCCCCGTCCCTGGTGAGGAGAACGAGCGGCGGTGGGCCCCAGCGAGGGGCTCACCGCCGCATTTCGTCAGATACGGGATGCCGACGCGGTGGCTCCTGTCGAACGGTCCGCTCGCGCGCTGATGCGAGTTTTTTTGACCACGCTCAAGAGCAAACCTGGAAGTCTATTTCGAATCCCGTTGCACCCCAACGGATGAAGGGTGCGACGCGTCACACGCGTCGCACCCTTCATTCATCCGAGATGGGCAGCCAGAGGCGATCTCAGCCGCCTCACACAGCCCCCTGTCATACCCCCGAGGGTCAGGCGTCGATGACCACCGGGATGATCATCGGTCGGCGGCGCAGCTTGCCGCCGACGAAACCGCCCACGGCGCGGCGGATGACCTGCTGCAGTTGGTGGCTGTCCTTGACACCCTTGTTGCGTGCCTCGAGCAGCGCCTGCTCGATCTTCGGCCGGACGCGGTCGAACACCTCGTCGCCCTCGGCGAAGCCGCGCGTGCGGATGTCGGGGCCTGCGAGGATCGCGCCCGTCTTCGCGTCGCGCACGACGATGACGGTGACGAAGCCCTCGTCACGCAGGATGCGGCGGTCCTTGAGCATGTCCTCGTCGGTCGTACCGACGAGCGAACCGTCGACGTAGACGTACCCGACCGGCACCGCGCCCGTGATGGCAGCCTTGCCGTTGACGAGGTCGACGACGACGCCGTTCTCGGCGAGCAGCACCTGGTCGCTCGGCACACCCGTCGCGGCGGCGAGCTTGCCGTTGGCGACGAGGTGACGCCACTCGCCGTGGATCGGCATGACGTTCTTCGGCTTGACGACGTTGTAGCAGTACAGCAGCTCGCCGGCGGAGGCGTGGCCGGAGACGTGCACCATCGCGTTGCCCTTGTGCACGACATTGGCGCCGAGACGCATGAGGCCGTTGATGAGGCCGTAGACGGCGTTCTCGTTGCCCGGGATGAGCGAGCTCGCCATGAGGATGGTGTCGCCCTCCCCCACGTCGATACGGTGGTCGCGGTTCGCCATGCGCGCGAGCGCCGCCATCGGCTCACCCTGCGAGCCGGTGCAGATGAGCACCTGCTTGTCCTCGGGCATCTGCTCGAGCTTCTTGATGTCGACGAGCACGTTGTCGGGCACCTTGAGATAGCCGAGGTCGGCGGCGATCGTCATGTTGCGCACCATCGAGCGCCCGACCATCGCGACCTTGCGGCCGTGGGCCTCGGCGGCGTCGAGCACCTGCTGCACGCGGTGCACGTGCGAGGAGAAACAGGCGACGATGATGCGTCGCTCCGCCTTCTCGAAGACGCGCTCGATCGCGGGCGTGATGTCCTTCTCCGGCGTCGTGAAGCCGGGCACCTCGGCGTTCGTCGAGTCGGTGAGGAACAGGTCGACGCCCTCCTCACCGAGCCGCGCGAACGCGCGCAGGTCGGTGATGCGGCCGTCGAGCGGAAGCTGGTCCATCTTGAAGTCGCCGGTGCACAGCAGGTTGCCTGCGGGCGTGCGGACGAAGACGGCGAGCGCGTCGGGGATCGAGTGGTTGACGGCGACGAACTCGCAGTCGAACGGGCCGATCTTCTCGAGCTGGCCCTCCTTCACCGCCATCGTGTACGGGCGGATGCGGTGCTCCTTGAGCTTCGCCTCGATGAGCGCGAGCGTCAGCGTCGAGCCGATGAGCGGGATGTCGTTCTTCATGCGCAGCAGGTACGGCACCGCGCCGATGTGGTCTTCGTGACCGTGCGTCAAAACGATGGCCTCGATGTCGTCGAGGCGATCCTTGAGGTAGTCGAAGTCGGGCAGGATGAGATCGACGCCCGGGTGATCCTCGGGGAAGAGGACACCACAGTCGATGATGAGCAGGCGTCCGCCGTACTCGACAACCGTCATGTTGCGGCCGACCTCGCCGAGACCGCCGAGCGCGATGACGCGCGCACCGTTCTTCGCCAGCGCGGGCGGCGGGCCGAGTTCGAGCGAACTCTCCATCACAGCAGCCCCGCCTTCGTCAGGCCGTCACGCAGGACGGCGTACATCGCCTCGTCCGCGGGCAGCAGCGGCAGGCGGATGGCGTCGGAGTCGATGACGCCCTGCTCCTTGAGTGCGGCCTTCACCATGATGGCGCCCTGGGAGGTGTTCATCAGCGCGTCGATCGCGGGGATGAGCTTGGTGTGGATGGCGCGCGCCGTCGCGAGGTCGCCCGCGTCGACAGCGTCGATCATCGCGCGGAACTCGTTGCCGGCCACGTGGCCGACGACGGAGACGACGCCGACGGCGCCGAGCGCGAGCCACGCGAGGTTGACGACGTCGTCGCCCGAGTACCACAGCAGGTCGGTCTCGTCCATGAGCTTCGTCGCCTCGAAGAAGTCGCCCTTGGCATCCTTGACCGCGCGCACCTGGTCGATCGTCGCGAGCTGACGGATCGTGTCGCTCGCGAGCGCCGTCCCCGAGCGCCCGGGGATGTCGTAGGCCATGGCCGGCAGGTCGGTGGCGCCGACGACGGCCTTGAAGTGCTCGACGATGCCCGCCTGCGTCGGCTTGTTGTAGTACGGCGTGACGACGAGGACGGCGTCCGCCCCAGCGTCCGCGAGTGCCTTGGCGGCGCGTACCGAGTGCGCGGTGTCGTTCGTACCGACCCCGGCGGTGATCGCTGCGCGGCCCTTGACGGCGTCGGCGACGGCGCGCACCGTCTCGATGTTCTCCTCGTCGGTCGTCGTCGCCGACTCCCCCGTCGTGCCGTTGACGACGAGGCCGTCGTGCCCGTTCGCGACGAGGTGCTCGGCGAGCTTCTTCACTCCGTCGTAGTCGATCGAGCCGTCCGGTTTCATGGGCGTCACCATGGCCGTGACCATGCGCCCGAAAGGTGTCGTCGTCGTCATGCGCCCAGGTTAGTGCACGAGCGTCCACGTGTGCGGACGCCCGCCGCGCGCGACGTCGCCACCACCAACTCACCACCACGAAGCGGACGCCGCAGGCGCCTTGTCACCGGCGCGTCCTACAGTGAGGCGCGTGGAGCAATATCACGCACTGCTGAGGCGCATTCTCGACGAGGGCACCCGCAAGGACGACCGCACGGGCACGGGGACGCTCAGCGTCTTCGGTCATCAGATGCGCTTCGACCTGTCCCAGGGGTTTCCCGTTCTCACGACGAAGAAGCTGCACCTGCGCTCGATCTTCGGCGAACTGCTGTGGTTCTTACGCGGCGACACGAACGTCGCATGGCTGCACGAGCGCAAGATCTCGATCTGGGACGAATGGGCCGACGCCGACGGTGACCTCGGGCCGATCTACGGCCACCAGTGGCGCTCGTGGCCGACGCAGAGCGGCCAGACGATCGACCAGATCGCGCGCGTCGTCGAGTCGATCCGCACGAACCCCGACAGCCGTCGTCACATCGTCTCGGCGTGGAACGTCGCCGACGTCGACGACATGGCGCTGCCGCCGTGCCACACGATGTTCCAGTTCTACGTCGCCGACGGAAAGCTGTCGTGCCAGCTCTACCAGCGCAGTGGTGACGTCTTCCTCGGCGTCCCGTTCAACATCGCCTCGTATGCCCTCCTGACCCACATGGTCGCGCAGGTCACGGGCCTCGCGGTGGGCGATTTCGTCCACACGCTCGGCGATGCGCACCTCTACGTCAATCACCTCGACCAGGCGCGCCTCCAGCTGACACGTACGCCGAAGACGCTGCCGACGCTCGTGCTCAACCCCGACCTGACGGCGCTCGACGCGTTCGAGCTCGATGACATCCGCCTCGACGGTTACGAGGCCGACCCCGCGATCAAGGCCCAGGTGGCGGTATGAGCGATGCGCCCCAGCTGACGAGCATCGCCGCCGTCGCCGAGAACGGCGTCATCGGCGCGGGCGGCGACATGGCGTGGAACATCCCCGCCGACTTCGCGCACTTCAAGGTGACGACGATGGCTCACCCCATGATCATGGGGCGCACGACGTTCGCGACGATGGGAACCCTGCCTGGTCGCCGCTCGATCGTCGTGACGCACGATCCCGAGTTCGCCCCCGCACAGCCGGCGCGTGACGACACGTCCGTCACCGTCGTTCACTCTGTCGACGAAGCCCTCGAACAGGTCGCCGGCCAGGACGCGTTCGTCGTCGGCGGCGCGCAGATCTACGCCGCGACGATGGACCACGTCACCCGTCTGCTCATCAGCGAGATCCCCCTCGCGCCTGAGGGCGACGCCCACTTTCCCACGATCGACCCGGCCGTGTGGGTCGAGACGCAGCGCGCACCGCGCGACGGGTTCACGCTCGTCATGTACGAACGCCGCACCTCGTGAGCGACGCCCGGCACGAGACGTCGGGAGGTGACGCGCCCGTCGACGTCCGTCATCACCGGACGGCGCACACCCCTGGCGACCACTCCGACCACGACCATCCCGACGCCCTCCACGAGGACGCCGCGGCCGTCAAGAAGGACTCGGTCTCCCTCGCGATCGCGACGGGCGTGTACGGCGTCAGCTTCGGCGCGCTCGCCATCGCTGCGGGCCTCACGACCTGGCAGACGATGGCGCTGTCGCTGCTGTTGTTCTCCGGCGGTTCGCAGTTCGCCGTCGTCGGGGTGCTCGGTGGCGGTGGGTCGGGAGCGTCGGCCGTCGCGACGTCGTCACTGCTCGGCGTGCGCAACGGCATCTATGGTCTGCAGATCAACCAGTTCCTGCGCCCGCGCGGGCTGCGACGCCTCCTCGCCGCGCAGGTGACGATCGACGAGTCGGCCGCCATGTCGGTCGGGCGCCCCACCGAACAGTTGTCACGCACCGGATTCTGGTGGACGGGCCTCGGCGTCTACGTCATGTGGAACACGATGACGTTCGTCGGCACAGTCGCCGGCAACGCGATGGGCGACCCGAAGAAGTACGGCCTCGACGCCGCCGCCGTCGGCGCCTTCATGGCGCTGCTGTGGCCGCGCCTCGGCACGCTGCAGGGCAAGGTGACGGCGGCGCTCGCCGCGTGCATCGCGCTCGGGTTGTCGCCGCTCACGCACGCCGGCGTGCCCGTTCTCGCGACGGTCGTCGCGGCCGTCGTCGTCGGCTGGTGGTACTCGACACGGCACGATTCCCCCTCAGCCGACGGCGAGCCGAGCGCCGACATTCCCGGCGTCGAGACGTCTCGCGCCGATGCGCCCGGTGACGGCACGACGCCCGGTGGCCCGTCCGACGCCGGCCGGATCGGATCGACGACATGAGCACATGGACGACGGTTCTGCTCGCGAGCGCGTTGTCGTTCGTGCTCAAGTTCATCGGCTATCTCGTGCCGCCGCGCTACCTCGAGGGCAAGCGGACGTCCAACATCGTCGCGCTGCTACCGGTGGCGTTGCTCACCGGCCTCGTGTGCGTCCAGGCGTTCGTCGGCGACGGCGGCCGGGTCGTCATCGACGCGCGCGCAGCGGCGGCCGTCGCAGCGATCATCGCCCTGGTTCTGCGCGCGCCATTCATCGTCGTCGTCATCGTCGCGGCCGCGACGGCCGCGATCATCCGGTTGTTCTGAGCCGACGCTCCTGGATTCATGTCTCGCTCCCTCTGGTGGAGTGAGACCTCAGGACGAGCTTTCGAGGGGATCGATGAGGCGCAGCCCGCCGACCCCGGCGAAATCCTGCGCGTGGCGAGTGCAGAGCCGGCGCCCAGAGCGATACCGGCGATCTGGGCATCCACCGTTCCCATGACTCGCCCGACCGACGTGCCACTCGCGAGAACGTGGGCGGTCGCGTGCGCTCACGCAGCGTCTGCAAGAAATTCTTCTCCGGCACGTGGGTCGCTGCCGCGAGAATCGCCCGCACCTCGGCCTCGACGGAACGTCCAGGCTCCGCAGCCTGACGGCGCAGGCGCTCGTGGACGACCTCATCGACATCTGGCATCCTCAGAGTGGCCAAGACGATCACCTCCTCGGCAGCAAAGCGAGCAAGGAGGTGCTCGTCAGCCCATGGCGAGACTCAGGCGGCTTGCGGCTGCACCTGCCGCTGCACGAGCTGCGTGACGTTCTGGGGCTTCCGCTCGAGCTTCGCGGCGTACTCGTTCGGCAGCGACAGGCGGATGATCGCCCACCAGGCCGACGCGATCTGCTTCGGCAGCGGCCCCGTCACGTAGGACAACCCGTAACGGCGAGCTATGTCCTGCACCTGCTCGCTGATCTCCGCGTACCGGTTGCTCGGCAGGTCGGGAAACATGTGGTGCTCGATCTGGTAGCTCAGGTTGCCCGTCGCGATGTGCATGGCCCGCGAACCGCTGATGTTCGCCGAACCGAGCATCTGGCGCAGGTACCAGTCGCCGCGAGTCTCCCCGACGATCGACTTCTTCGTGAACGTCTCGACACCACTCGGGAAGTGCCCGCACATGATGACCGAGTGTGTCCAGAGGTTGCGCGTGAGGTTCGCGATGAAGTTCGCCTTGATCGTCTGCTTGCCCGACCCCGTCAGCGCCGAGAGCAGCGGGTGCGCAATGTAGTCCTTCGTCACCTGCTCACGGATCTTGTGCAGCACCTTGCGACCGTCGCGGGCGAATACGTCCTTGTCCTTGCGCCCCTTGAGGTACTTGCCGATCTCCAGGTCGTACGCGGCGATGCCGTACTCGAAGAAGCACGCGTTGATGAAGTTCCACATCGGCTGTGCGAGGTAGAACGGCACCCACTTCTGATCCTCGTCGACGCGCATGATGCCGAACCCGAGGTCGTTGTCGCGCCCGATGACGTTCGTGTACGTGTGGTGCAGCTCGTTGTGGCTGTGCTTCCACAGGTCGGCGGGCGAGGCGTTGTCCCACTCCCACGTACTCGAGTGGATCTTCGGGTCGCGCATCCAATCCCACTGGCCGTGCATGACGTTGTGGCCGATCTCCATGTTCTCGAGGATCTTCGCCACGGCGAGCCCCGCCGTCCCGATGACGAACGCCGGCTTCTTCTTCGAGAACAACAACAGTGCCCGCGACCCCATCTCGAGGCCACGCTGCACCTGGATGACACGACGGATGTACGCCGCGTCCTTCTCGCCCCGGCTCTCGACGACCCGTGCACGCACCGCGTCGAGCTCCTCACCGAGACGCTCGATGTCGGCGCGGCTCAGGTGAGCGATCGGGTTGTGGTCCTTCTTCTGCAGTGCGGTCATGCGACAGCCATCCTTCTTCGTCGTTCTCGTCGTGCGGTTCGTCATGGTCGTGGTTCGTCGTGAGGCGCCCGAGCCGATCTCGCGCCCGGCCGGCGCCCTGCACAGGCGTCGAGTTCAGCGTCCGATCGTGCAGTCCCCGGCGGCGGAGGAGATGCAGGTCTGCACCATGACGCCGTCGCCGTCAGTGCCGCTCGTCACCTCGCCGGTGCGCATGTCGCGCACCGCGCCGGAACGCAGCGGCAGCACGCAGCCGTAACAGATGCCCATGCGGCACCCGCTCGGCACGAGGATGTCGGCGGCCTCGGCCGCGTCGAGGATCGACGTCTCGCCGCTGACGGCGACCTCCCGCGTCGTCGTGCCCATGACGATGGTCGCGGTGCCGCCCTCCCCCGGTTCGGCGAGCTCGACGACGAAGTTCTCGGTGTGCAGCTTGTCCTCGACGCCATTGAGTTCGGCGAACTCGCGCAGCATCCGCAGCATCCCGGCGGGGCCGCACGCGTACACCTCACGATCGCGCCAGTCGGGTACGAGATGGTCGAGCTCGGCCGGATCCAGCCGGCCCTCGAGGCGTGTGTGGCGCTCGACGAGGGTGATGGCGCCACGCTCGTGCAGCCCGCGCAGCTCGTCGGCGAAGATGACGTCCTCGGGGTGGCCGGCCGAGTGCACGACGACGATGTCGTGCGTGCCTTCGCCGTCGGAACGCTCGCCCTCGGCGGCGAGACGGTGGCGCAGCATGCCCATGACGGGGGTGATGCCGGAGCCGCCGGTGACGTACAGCGTCGGCTCGACACCTCCCGTCCAGACGAACTCGCCGCTCGCCTGTTCGAGGTGCACGATCTGGCCGGAGCGCAACGACTCGTGCAGGTGGGAGCTGACGAGCCCGCCGGAGAGCGACTTGACGGTGATCGTGATGCGCCCGTCGTCGCGCGGCCCCGACGTCACCGAGTACGCGCGCCACAGGCGCACCCCGTCGACGTCGACGCCGACGCGGATGAACTGCCCCGGCACGTGCCCTGTCCAACCGAGGCCCGGCTGCAGCGTGACGGTCGCGGCGTCCGCCGTCTCGGGGTGCACGTCGACGACGCGGGCGCGCAGGTAGCGGGGGCTGCGCAACGGGTCGACGAGGTCGAGGTAGTCGTCGGGCAGCAGCGGCGTCGTCAGGGTGCGCACGGCGTTCCAGGCGAGATGCTTCAGGCGGGCGGAGGCCCGCCGCTCGTCCGACGAGCGGGCCATCGTGGTTGATGAGGAGACAGCGTGCGGCATGCGACCAGCGTATTTGGCGCGCAGGAGATAATTCTTGACTGCGATCTCACATGATCTTTTCGGGATTTGTTCGTAGAGTGTGAACATGTCGACTCTGCGGCAAGACACCATTGCCACCCTGCGAAAGCACCTGCCGAACACGGCCAGCGGGTGCGTCGAGGCCATCATCCGAGAGGTACCCGGCTACGACCGCGAGTTCGGCGACACACTGCGCGCGAACATCGAGGCGGCCGTCGCGATGGCCCTCGCGGCCTTCCTCGACACCCTCGGTGACGACGGCGACACGACGTCTGCCACGGCCATGCGCACCGGCGCCTACCGCCTCGGCCAGGGCGAGGCGGAGACGGGGCGCTCGAGCGACGCGCTGCTCACGGCCTACCGCGTCGGCGCCCGCGAGGCGTGGACGCACTTCGCCGAACGCGCCGTCGCGCAGGGCGAGTCGGCCGCGAGCATCGCGAGCCTCGCTGCGGGCACGTTCGCGTTCATCGACGAGTTGTCCGTCGAGAGCCTCGCCGGCCACACCGCGGCCATGACGGCCCGCACCCGTGAGCTCGCGCGCCGACGCGACCAGCTGGCGGCGGCATTCGTCGCGGGCGACCAGCCCGACACGCTCGAGCATCTCGCCGAACGGGCTCACTGGAACCCGCCGCGCACCCTCACGGCGCTGGCACTGACGGGCGACGCCCCGGCGGCCGTCGCGAGCGCCGTCGGTGAGAAGGCCCTGTGGTCGCGCACCCCGGACGGCTCGCCGCTCGTCCTCGTGCCCGACCTCCCACCCGGCAACCGCGCGCGCGTCCTCGCTGCCTGCGCTACGACCACAGCAGCCCTCGGGCCGACGCTCGCCTGGAGCCGCGCCGCCGAATCGGTGACGCGCGCCCGACGCGCGCTGCGATTCGCCCGGGTGAGTGAACCGGCGGACGCCGACACGCTGCTGCCCGAACTGATCCTCGACGCCGACCCGCTCGTCGCGCAGATGCTGCGCGAGCGCGCCCTGGCGCCGCTCGCCGACGTCTCGGAGGCCAAGCGGGCCGTGCTCGCCGAGACGCTGCTCGCCTGGCTGCTGCACCACGGACGCCGCGAGGAGGTCGCCGAGGCCCTCCACGTCCACCCCCAGACGGTGCGCTACCGCCTGGGCACCCTGCGCGAACACTACGGTGACACGCTCACCGACGCCCGCACCGGCCTGGAGCTGACGCTCGGGCTGATCGCCGACCGATCGAGGACCCCGCAGTGAACACCCCCGCAACCGACCGTCCGCAACCCGCAGCAGCCGAACCGACGAACGCCGACAACACGAACCCCGACGCCATGACCCTCGACCCGATGATCCATGAACCCACACGGTCGGCTCTGCCTGACGGGCACGGCGAGTCCACTGGGCACGGCGAACATGGTGAGCACCTCGCGGGCGAGGCCCTGGCGGTGGCGATGAAACCCCTGCTGCGCGGGTGGCTGCACCTCGTCCTCGCGCCCCTGTGCCTCATCGGTTGTCTCGTGCTCGGCCTTCTCGCCGACACGACCCCGGCGCGCGTCGGGGCGCTCGTCCTCGGTGCTACGGCGACGATGCTGTTCGGCACGTCGGCGCTGTATCACCGCCGATACTGGAGCCCGCGCGCCGACACGATCCTGCGCCGCCTCGACCACTCGAACATCTACCTCATCATCGCCGGCACGTACACGCCGTTCGCGCTGACACTGCTCGCGGGCCGGCAACGGGTGAGTCTGCTCGTCATCGTGTGGGTCGGCGCGCTGCTCGGCGTCGCTTTCCGCACGTTCTGGGTGCATGCGCCGCGTTGGCTCTACACGCCGATCTACGTCGCGCTCGGCTGGGTCGCGATCTTCTACGCCGGGCCGTTGCACGCCGCGGGCGGCACCCTCGTCATGACGCTCATCGCCGCGGGCGGCATCCTCTACACGCTCGGAGCGGTCGTCTACGGCTTCAAACGCCCTGATCCGTGGCCGCGCGTGTTCGGCTTTCACGAGATCTTCCACGCCTGCACCGTCGCCGCGTTCATCGCCCACTTCATCGCGGCGGCCATCGTCCTCACGCGCTGACGGCGGCCTCCCCGCGTGCACTGCCCGCCCGGGCGTCGGCGCGGGCCACAGGATCGCCACCGTGGGCCTCGCCTCCGCCACGCGAGCACCGACCAGCGCAAGTCGTCCCGTCAGGCGGTGTCGCCGGCTGCCTGCGCGCCGTCCCCGAGGAGTTGCTCGCTCGCGCGTCGGATGTGCGCGTCGAGCAGATCGGCGGCGCGTGAGCCGTCGCCGTCCGCGAGCGCCGCGGCGATGGCCTCGTGCTCCTCGCGCAACCGCGCGCGCACAGCCGGCCAGTCGTCGACGTGGTTCATGCCGTGACGGATGGGGCTGCGCATGGATTCGCGGATGGCAACGGTGAGGTCGGTGGCGAGCGCGTTGCCCGCGGCCCGCGCGATGGCGACGTGGAAATCGGTGTCGCACGCGTTGAAGACATCGGGCGGCAGGTCGTCGTCACGCATCGCGGTGATCAGGTCGGCGAGGCGCGCATGGTCGGCGTCGGTCGCGTTGCGCGCGGCCAGCCGCGCCGACAGGCCCTCGAGGCTGCAGCGCACGTCGACGACGTCGAGGAGGCTGAACTGCGCGAGCGCCACGTGCATGCGCAAGAACCGGTTGAGCGCCTCCGTCGGCACGGCCGTGATGACGGTGCCGCCAGCCGCACCGGCTCCGACGCGCGAGTCGACGACCCCGATGGCATGCAGGGCGCGCACGCCCTCACGCACCACGGCACGGCTGACGGCGAGTTGCGCGGCGAGGTCACGCTCGGCGGGCAGCACGTCGCCGACACGCAGACGGCCCGAGACGATGCCGTCCTCGACCCACTGCACGACACCCTCGTAGGCACGCCCCGATCGTGACGCGACCGGGTTGGCACCCGGCGCGGCAGCCGGAGTCTCGACCTGGGCGGGCGCCGCGTCTGACGCGGGAGTTGAATCCGACGCCGGCTGCCCCGGGTTCGACAGACCGGATTCCTCGGCTGCGGGCGGCGGGCCCGGTTCGGGCGAGGCGGGCGCGCAGGGGTGGGTCATGGGCGGCATGCTACGCGGCCTCGACTTCTTGACCGTCGGGGGTCATGCTTCTAGAGTGAGACGCAGCACATTGGTCAGACCATTAAGGATGCCGTCGTGACGATCGCCCCCACCCGCCCACGCGTCGCGATCTTCGCGACCTGCTTCAACGACACGATGTTTCCCAAGGCGCCGATCGCGACGGTGAAGCTCCTACGCCGCCTCGGGGTCGACGTCGAGTTCCCCACCGAGCAGACCTGCTGCGGCCAGATGTTCACCAACACCGGGTACGCGAACGACGCTAAGGGCCTCGTGCGCGGGTTCGTCGACACGTTCGACGCGTTCGACTACGTCGTCGCCCCCTCCGGCTCCTGCACCGGATCCGTCCGCGAGCAGCACGAGATGATCGCCGAGCGGGTCGGCGACCAGGGCCTCGCCCGCGAGGTCGACGCGCTCGCCCCGCGGGTGCTCGAACTGTCCGAATTCCTCGTCGACGTGCTCGGCGTCACTGACGTCGGCGCCTACTTCCCGCACCGCATCACCTACCACCCCACCTGCCACAGCTTGCGCATGCTCGGCGTCGGCGACCGTCCGCTGCAGCTGCTGCGCGCGGTCGCCGGTGCCGACCTGCGCGAGTTGCCCGCCGCCGAGCAGTGCTGCGGTTTCGGGGGCACGTTCAGCGTCAAGAACCCCGACGTCTCCGTCGCCATGGGAAACGACAAGGCGCGCCACGTCGTCGAGACGGGCGCGGAGTACGTCGTCGCCGGCGACAACTCGTGCCTCGCCCACATCGGCGGTCTGCTGCACCGCGGACGCACCGGCGTCAAGACCATCCACCTCGCCGAAGTGCTCGCCTCGACCGAACAGGACCCCGCATGAGCTGCCAGCCCCGCACCGCCGCCGACGCGGGTCTGCCCGTCGGCACGACGACCGCGACGTTCGTCGGGATGCCGGCCTTCCCGCACGAGGCGAAGCACGCCCTCGACGACGCCCAACTGCGCGCCAACCTGCGTCACGCGACCGGCACGATCCGCGCCAAGCGCGCCGAGGTCGTCGGCGAGGTCGACGACTGGCAGCAACTGCGCACGCGCGGCGCCGCCGTCAAGGACGACGTGCTCGCCGACCTCGACACGCTGCTCGTCACGCTCGAGGAGTCGCTGACGCGCGCCGGCGCGACGGTCCACTGGGCGCGTGACGCCGAGGAGGCCAACCGCATCGTCGTCGACCTCGTCAAGGCGACAGGCACGCAGGAAGTCGTCAAGGTCAAGTCGATGGCGACGCAGGAGATCGAGCTCAACGAGGCCCTCGAAGCCGCGGGCATCGACGCGTGGGAGACCGACCTCGCCGAGCTCATCGTCCAGCTCGGCCACGACCGCCCGTCGCACATCCTCGTGCCCGCGATCCACAAGAACCGCAGCGAGATCCGCGACATCTTCCGCACCGAGATGGGCGAGGTCGGCCGCCCGGCCCCCGAGAACCTGAGCGACGATCCCGCCGCGCTCGCCGACGCTGCCCGTCGTCACCTGCGCGAGAAGTTCCTGCGCGCCAAGGTCGGGATCTCGGGCGCCAACTTCGCCGTCGCGGAGACGGGCACGCTCGCCGTCGTCGAGTCCGAGGGCAACGGACGCATGTGCCTGACGCTGCCGGAGACGCTCATCTCCGTCGTCGGCATCGAGAAGGTGCTGCCGACGTGGGACGACCTCGCCGTCATGCTCGAACTGCTGCCACGTTCGTCGACCGGTGAGCGCATGAATCCCTACACGTCGATGTGGACGGGGTCGAGCGAGGCCGACGGCCCGCAGGACGTCCACGTCGTGCTCGTCGACAACGGCCGCACGCGCGTGTTGTCGGACACCGTCGGGCGCGAGGCGCTGCGCTGCATCCGCTGCTCGGCGTGCCTCAACGTCTGCCCCGTCTACGAACGCGCGGGCGGGCACGCCTACACGAGCGTCTACCCCGGACCGATCGGCGCCATCCTCACCCCGCAGATGCGCGGCCTCGACTCCGATCGCGACAAGGCGCTGCCCTTCGCGTCGTCACTGTGCGGCGCGTGCAGCGAGGTGTGCCCCGTCAAGATCGACTTTCCGAAGATCCTCGTCGAACTGCGCACGCAGGTCGTCGAGAAGAAGCGCGCCGCCTCGCGCGTCCCGAGCTTCGAGCGCACCGCCATCGCGGGCGCCGAATGGGCGCTCGCCTCCGGCAAGCGCATGGGGCGTCTGCAGACGCTCGCGACGGTGGCCGGCAAGGTCTTCAAGCGTGAGG
Organism: Dermacoccus sp. BD5; assembly: GCF_044878485.1. Lineage (NCBI taxonomy): Bacteria > Bacillati > Actinomycetota > Actinomycetes > Micrococcales > Dermacoccaceae > Dermacoccus > Dermacoccus sp. BD5. Next base: position 256,749 of record NZ_JANJER010000001.1, read on the forward strand.
ACGTCTCCTACCTCGGCGCGATTCCCGGGCCCCTCGCGCCGTGGAGCGCAGCGCGTGACATCCCCGCTCCCCCGACCGAGACGTTCCGCGAGTGGTTCGCGCGCACCGACAGCGGCCGGCTCGACGAGAGCGGCCAGGCCGCAGCGGGGTCGCGTCCGAACCGCGCCGGAGTCGACGTCGAGGGCCACTACGGCACGAGCGCCCGCGACGCCGGGCTCCCCCACCCCACCAGCGACAGCGAGGACGAGGCATGAGCAGCGCACGCGAGGAGATCCTGCAGCGCATCCGGACGGCCAACGCGAACGCCGGGGTGACGAGCACGTCGTCGCAGCGGGCCGATTCGGCGACGACGCAGCGGGATTCGTCGTCGGGCAGCGCCGGCGCCCAGGCGACGTCACCTGATGCGGACGGTTCGCGCGCTGCGGCCGACGCCACCCCCGCGGCGGGGTCGCCCGACCTCGTCGACCTGTTCGTCGAGCGCACCGAGGACTACAAGGCGGTCGTCGAACGTGCCTCGGCAGCTGGCGCCGGCGCGCGTGTCGCCGCGGCGCTCGAGGGCGCGAACGGCGTCCTGCTGCCGGCCGGGCTGCCCGAGGCAGTCGTCGGCGCGGTCGATGCGTCGATGGCGCGCGAAGACCCGGGCACGCCCGACGGTCTCGACGCCATCGAGGCGGTCGTCACGACGTGTGCCGCGGCCATCGCCGAGACGGGCACGATCGTCCTCGATCACACTGCGGGGCAGGGGCGTCGTGCGCTGACGCTCGTGCCCGATCTGCACGTCTGTCTCGTGCGGGCCGACCAGGTCCACGCGGACGTGCCGGCCGCCGTCAGCGCCCTGCGCGCGAGCGTCGAGGCGGGGCATCCGCTGACGTGGATCTCCGGTCCGAGCGCGACGAGCGACATCGAGCTCGACCGCGTCGAAGGGGTGCACGGCCCGCGGCGCCTGCACGTCATCGTCACGACTGACTGACCTCGACGGACGACGCCGCGTCTCGGGTGGAATCACCACTCGCGGCGCGGCGTTCGCGCGTCACGCGGCGTTTCGTTCGGACGTGGCGAACGCCCTCGAGCAGTGCCGCGACCGCCATCGCGAGCCCTATGCCGGTGAGGATCCCCGCGAGGTGGTTGTCGCCGAACGCGCGCCCGCCGACGTAGCCGATGAGGCAGCCGTGCAGCGCCCACAACAGCGTCGCGAGCAGGTCGTACGGCGTGAACTTCGTGAGCAACGGATAGCGCGCGGCGCCGAGCGACATCGTGCCGACGCTGCGTCCGCCCGGGATGAAGCGCACGACGAGCAACGCCCACGACCCTCGTTCGTGCAGCACGCGCGAGACCTTCTCGAACGTGCGAGCACGCCGCGAACCGTGCGCCCCGAGCGAGCGGGCACCGACGACCCGGCCGATGCCGTAGGAGAGGTGATCGCCCAGTGCCGCCCCCAGCGTGGCCACGAGCACGACGAGCACGAGCTGCGGCCCGTTCGGATCGGACGCGGCGTACACCCCGGCGAGGATGAGCGGGGCTTCGCTGGGAAAAACAGGCACGAACGCATCGAGCGTGCACAGGCCGAAGAGCGCCGGGTAGATCCACCACGACGTCATGAGGTGTTCGAGCGGCGCGAGCACGGCATCGAGCATTGCAGAACGCTAGCCGCGCGACGTGGCCCGGAGCTGACGCCCAGGTGTCCGGCAGGCGACGCCAGCGCGACCGTCCGGACCTTCGAAGTTCACCCGGACGGATGCTGTCGGCGCACCGTCCGGGCTGACCTCAGGCCCAGACGGAGCATCCGAGCTCAGAGCCCGAGGAAGTTCTCCAGGCCCACCGTGAGCCCCGGGGTCGTGATGACGCCGCGCACGCCCGTCAGCACGCCCGGCATGAAGCTGACGCGCTCGAAGCTGTCGTGACGGATCGTCAGGGCCTCACCCTCGGCGCCGAACTGCACCTCCTGGTGCGCGACGCGCCCGCGCATGCGGATCGCGTGCACCGGGATGCCGTCGACGCGGGCGCCGCGCGCGCCGTCGGGGTCGGATTCCGTCGCGTCTGGCACCGGCCCCAGCCCCGCCTGCTCACGTGCCTCGGCGATGGCGCGCGCCGTGTGCGCGGCCGTGCCGGACGGCGCGTCGACCTTGTTCGGGTGGTGGATCTCGACGACCTCGACGCTCTCGTAGAACTTCGCCGCCTCGCGGGCGAACTTCATCATGAGCAGCGCGCCGATCGAGAAGTTCGGCGCGATGAGCACACCGACGCCGGGCGCCGCGTCGAGCTGCGCCCGGAGCGTCGCGAGCTTCGCGTCGTCCCACCCCGTCGTGCCGACGACGACGCTGACGCCGCGTTCGATGCAGTACGCGACGTTCGTCGGGGACGAGGCGGGCACCGTCAGCTCGATCGCGACGTCGGCACCCCCGAGGTCGCCCAGGTCGTCCCCGGCGTCGAAGCCACCCACAAACGTCATGTCGTCCGCGGCCTCGACGGCCTTGACCGCCTCGCTGCCCATGCGCCCGGCGGCACCGATGACTGCAACCTTGATCGTCTCGCTCATGGACGCGACCCTATCGACGAAGGTGCGCCACGCGCGTCAGGATCCGAATGCCGAGTGGCTGCCACGTGTCGAGACGCTTCGACTCACCGTCACCCTCGATGCGGATGTCGCTGACGACCCGCGTGTGCGGGTGCTCGAGGTCGCCGTCGCGGATCTCGCCGGTCAGCCAGCGGAAGTCGAGACCGTCGCCCGTCACCTCGACGACTGCGAGGTTGTTGTCGAACCACGGCCCGTGCGTCGTGCGCCAGCGGAACGACGGCGTGCGCACGCTCGTGCGCTCGACGACGGCGCGCAGTGGGAACGCGAGGCCCTTGCCGATCATCGCCTGCAGCGCGCGCACGTGGCGCGGCAGCGGGTTGCGGATCGGCGAGCAGACGGCCTGGAAGATGCGCGACGTCAGCTCCTCGCCGCCGTTGACCTCCGACAGGAACGAGTTGTGGATGTCGCCCGACAGGAACGTGATCGTCCTCGGCGCTCGGCCACGCTCACCACGCGCGACCTCGAACAGCATGTCGCTGACCTTGAAGAACGTGTCGCTGAACGCCGCCCAGTGCTCGAGGTCGACGGCCTGACGCAGCTTCTCCCCCAAGAACGCCGCCGGACGGCCCCACGCCCCCTCGGCCGCGGCCTCGTCGAGCGCCTCGAGCATGTGCAGGCCCTCGGGCATGAAGAACGGCAGCGAGGTGCCGATGAACAGGTGCTCGACGTCGCCGCGCAACTCGTCATCGAGCCAGCGCAGTTCGTCCGCGTCGAGCATCGCGCGGTGATCGGGACGTAGGTCGCGCGCCGCCCGCGAGTCGACGACGATGAGCTTCGACTCGCCCAGATCACGGGTGTACGAGAAGCGGTATGTCGTCGGGTCCTCATCAACCCGCTCGGCGAACGCGTCGACGGCGACGGTGATGTCGAGCTCGTCGTCCCCGGTGTGCGACGTGATGAGCTGCCACAGCTCGTCATCGGCGAGCGCCTCGGGCGAGAGGTTGCCACAGTGCTGATAGACCCAGTACGACCCGAGCGCGCCGACGATGCGCTCGTGCCACCAGGGCGTCGCGTTCATCTTCTCGTGCCACGTCTGCGACGTGTTCCAGTCGTCACGCACGTCGTGGTCGTCGAAGATCATCGCGCTCGGCAGCGTCGACAGCAGCCACCTCACTGCCGGTTCGCTGTAGGCGAGGCGGTACAGGTGCGCGTACTCGACGTAGTCCTTGAGCTCCTCGCCGGGCGGCGCGTCGAGCCCGCGGCGCGCCTCGATGTACTCCTGCATCGCCTCCGACGTCTCGTCGGCGTAGACCTGGTCGCCGAGCAGCACGACGAGGTCGGGCCACCGCTCGTCGTGAGGGTCGCGGGCGATCTCGTGCGCGACGGCGCGCAGCGAGTCGATGCCGTTCTTGCGGTTGCTCTTCGCATCGTGCGGTTCGCTCGTGCGGCAGCTGCCGAACGCCATCTTCGTGGGGCGCGAGTGCAGCAGCGTCTTGAAGAACGGGTCGGGGAACGGCGAGTCCGCCAGGGGCCACGCCTGTTCGCCGTTCACCTCGACGCGATAGCCGTACGTCTGCCCCGGCTCGAGAGCGTCCAGGATCACGAGGGCGTAGTGATGCCCGTGCGCGCCGAACGTGCGCGCGCTCCAGCGCCCACCGTCGGTGATGACGGCGACCTCCCCGGCGTCGCGGGTCTCGACCCACACCGACGCTTCGCATTCGCTCGTGTAGCGCACCATCGGCCCCAGGACGATCGGCTCGTCGCCGGCCTGCATCACCGTGTCATTCTCGTTCGCCACCATGGTCTGCTCCCCCATCATTCGCTCCCGTCCGCGCTGCTGCGATCCTCGTTCTCGGCGTTCAGGCCCCACATGCCGCTCGGGCGCATCGGGTGGCGAGTCTGCAACCAGTCGTCGTGGGCCCGCACCGCATCCTTCCATCGCACGTCGAGATCCGAGGGCTGATCGGCGAGACCGTCGCCGTCCTTGTCGAAGACCACGTCGATGGATTCGTAGTTCTTGAACCGTTGCATCTGCGCCTGCCCCGCGTACGCCTGCTGGTCGGCGAGCGTCAGGTCGACGTCGTCGGTGAACTGTGTCATGAGGGAACGCGGGTACAGATGCTTGTGCAGCACGACGTTGATCTCGGTGCCGATGACGAACGACAACGACATGAGGTAACTGGCGAGCAGCAGCGTCAGGATGCCGCCATAGGTGCCGTAGGTGCCTGTCGAACGGGCCCCGAAGATGTTCGTGAAGGTCGTGCTGTTCGCGACGAAGAACTGCCAGGCAAAACTGATGAAGAACGCGCCCGGCGCGAGACGCCCCCAGCCCTCGCCGCGCGCGTTCGTCATCTTCATGAGCAGCAGGAAGATGCCCGTGCCGAACACGACGTTGAGCAACCACGCCCAGCTCTGCAACGGCTTCCACAGCGTCGGCAGGATGCCGATGGCGATGAGCGCCGCCCCGAGGAACATGATGATGGCGCCACTGCGCACGCGCATGAGGATCGGGTTCGGGCGGCTGTTGCGCGGCACCGCCCAGCAGTGGTTGCTCGTGTGCTGGATCGCCTGCGCCACACCGAGGCCACCGTAGAGCGCCACGATCGCGCCGATGACGATGGCCGACACGCTGCCCGTCAGCGACTCGATCGACGCGGAGTGCAGCGACGGCCCGAGCACCGGGATCTGCGCGAGCACCGAGTCGAGGATCTGCTGACGCAGCCGGTCGTCACCGTCGATGACGAAGCCGAGAACCGACTGCAGCAACAGCAAGAGCGGAAAGATCGACAGGAACCCGTAGTACGTGATCAGCGCCGCGAGGTAGGCGCCCTGGTCGTCGACGAACTTGTAGATGACACCGATCGGGTAGCCCAGCGCCGGATGTCGACGCTGGAACCTGTCGGCACGCTCCACTGAGTTCACCTGCGCATCATCCCATGCGCCCCACACGGGTGAGATGACGAACCCGCCCCCGATCCGCGGGTCGCGGATCGGGGGCGGGTTCGGCGGACGAAGCAGCTCACCTCAACGGTGAGCGCGCTCCCTCACGTGAGCGGCTCAGGCGTCCTCGGACGTCGCGGACGCCGCCTGGTCGTCGTCACCGGCGTCGACGAGCTGGTCGGACGCGGCGTCACCGCGGCCCTCGGCAGCGTCGTTGCCGCGGCCACGGCCACGGCCGCCACGACGACGCTGACGCGGCTTGCGCTCGCCGTCCTCGTCGCTCGCGTGACCGGAGTCCATGTGGCCCGCAGCGTCGGCGATCTTCGCGGCGGCGTCAGCGCTGTCGGCGTCGGCGTCGGCCGGGGCGGCCGGCGTCGTCTCGGTCGGCGCCTCGGGCGCGTCGTCGGCCTTGGCCTCCTCGACGACACCGAGCGACAGCTTGCCGCGCGGGTCGATCTCCTTGAGCTCGACCTGGACCTTCTGGCCGATCTTGAGGACGTCCTCGACGGCGTCGATACGCTTGCCGCCGACGAGCTTGCGCACCTCGGAGATGTGCAGCAGGCCGTCCTTGCCCGGCAGGAGCGAGACGAACGCGCCGAACGTCGTCGTCTTGACGACGGTGCCGAGGAAGCGCTCGCCGACCTCCGGCATCTGCGGGTTCGCGATGGCGTTGACGGCGTTGCGCGCGGCCTCGGCGCTCGGGCCGTCCGTCGCACCGATGTAGACCGTGCCGTCGTCCTCGATCGACAGGTCGGCGCCGGTGTCCTCCTGGATCTGGTTGATCATCTTGCCCTTCGGGCCGATGACCTCACCGATCTTGTCAACAGGGATCTTGACGGCGAGCACGCGCGGAGCGAACGGCGACATCTCGTCGGGAGCGTCGATCGCCTCGTTCATGACGTCGAGGATGTGCAGACGCGCGTCGCGGGCCTGCGTCAGCGCGCCGGCGAGCACCTGCGCGGGGATGCCGTCGAGCTTCGTGTCGAGCTGGATGGCCGTGACGAACTCGCGCGTACCGGCGACCTTGAAGTCCATGTCGCCGAACGCGTCCTCGGCGCCGAGGATGTCGGTGAGCGCGGCGTACTGCGTCTCACCGTCGATCTCGGCGGAGACGAGACCCATCGCGATACCGGCGACGGGCGCGCGCAGCGGCACACCGGCGTTGAGCAGCGACAGCGTCGAGGCGCAGACCGAACCCATCGACGTCGAACCGTTCGAGCCGAGTGCCTCGGAGACCTGACGGATGGCGTACGGGAACTCCTCACGCGTCGGCAGCACCGGCATGAGCGCACGCTCGGCGAGCGCGCCGTGACCGATCTCGCGACGCTTCGGCGAACCGACGCGACCCGTCTCACCCGTCGAGAACGGCGGGAAGTTGTAGTGGTGCATGTAACGCTTGCGCGTCGTCGGCGACAGCGAGTCGATCTGCTGCTCCATGCGCAGCATGTTGAGCGTCGTGACGCCCATGATCTGCGTCTCGCCGCGCTCGAAGATCGCGGAACCGTGCACGCGCGGCAGCACCTCGACCTCGGCCGAGAGCGCGCGGATATCGGCGAGGCCGCGGCCGTCGATACGGACCTTGTCGCGCAGGATGCGCTCGCGCACGAGCTGCTTCTGCAGCGAGCGGAACGCGGCGGAGACCTCGGACTCGCGGCCCTCGAACGGCTTGCCCTCGCCGGCCAGCTCGGCCTTGAGCGCGTCCTTGATCTCGTCGAGCTTGCTCTCGCGCTCGGCCTTGCCCGCGATCGTCATCGCGGCGGCCGTCTGGTCGGTGCCGTCCTTCGCGACGGCCTCGTACACGTCGTCCTGGTAGTCGAGGAAGACCGGGAAGTCCTGGACCTCCTTGGCCGCCTGCTTCGCGAGCTCCATCTGGGCCTCGCACAGGACGCGGATGAACTTCTTCGCGGCCTCGAGGCCCTCGGCGACGACCTCTTCGGTCGGGGCCTGCGTGCCGTTCTTCACGAGGTTCCACGTCGACTCCGTCGACTCCGCCTCGACCATCATGATGGCGACGTCATCACCCACGATGCGGCCGGCGACGACCATGTCGAACGCCGAGCGCTCGATGTCGGAGAAGTTCGGGAACGCGACCCACTGACCGTCGATGAGGGAGACGCGGACGCCACCGATCGGGCCCGTGAACGGCAGACCGGAGATCTGCGTCGACGCGGACGCGCCGTTGATCGCGAGGACGTCGTACTGCACGTCCGGGTTCTGCGCGAGCACGGTGATGACGACCTGGACCTCGTTGCGCAGACCCTTCTTGAAGGCCGGGCGCAGCGGGCGGTCGATGAGACGGCAGGTGAGGATGGCGTCCGTCGAGGGGCGACCCTCGCGGCGGAAGAACGAGCCGGGGATCTTGCCGGCGGCGTAGCTGCGCTCCTCGACATCGACCGTCAGCGGGAAGAAGTCGAAGTGCTCCTTCGGCTGCTTGCTGGCCGTCGTCGTCGACAACAGGCACGTGTCGTCGTCGAGGTACGCCATGACGGCGCCATTGGCCTGCTTGGCCAGGCGGCCCGTCTCGAAGCGGACGGTGCGGGTGCCGAACGAGCCGTTGTCGATGACGGCTTCGGCGAACTGGATCTCGGGACCCTCCATGTGGGGCCTCCTTCTTGTTTCATCTTCGTCTCGGGACGTGCATCGTCGTTGTGCGCGGCCCGTTTCTTGCTGCTTCGAGGCGACACGGCGCGTGCCTCGAAAACACCGAGAGGCGGCCACCCTTTCAGGGATGACCGCCACTCGGCGTCAGATCATGGTGATCAATGCGATCAACGGCGCAGGCCGAGACGCTTGATCAGCGAGCGGTAACGCTCGATGTCGACCGACTCGAGGTAACGCAGCATGCGCTTGCGCTGACCGACGAGCAGGAGCAGACCACGACGGCTGTGGTGGTCGTGCTTGTGCGTGCGCGAGTGCTCCGTCAGGTCCTTGATGCGCTGCGTCAGCAGGGCGATCTGAACCTCGGGCGAGCCGGTGTCGCCTTCGGACGTGCCGTACTCGGCGATGATCTTCTTCTTCGTTTCAACGTCCAGGGGCATACCTGACTCCTTTGAACTCTCGCTGCGCGGTGCTCCCAGGCCTGTTCACTGGGGCGCTCTCGATCCGCGGCCGGTCTACGGCTTTGTTCAGGCTATCAGCGGCAGGAGGTGGCGGCCTAATCGACGAACTCGCCCCGCGCCTCGAACGCGGCCCGGCGCGATGCGCGTCGCAGCGCCGTCATCACGGGCCGGCCGACGGCCAGGACGAGGGCGACGTTCGTGATGACGCGCCCCAGATCCCAGCCCAGCGACGTGGCGAGGCTGAACGCGACGAAGTGTGCGAGGTTCGTCGCAAGCGGCGCCCCGGGGACGGGGCTGATGCCGGGGTCGCCGCTCGTCGAGAACGGCCAGAACCACATGTTGAGGACGAAGCCGTACGCAAGTGACGCGAACGCCGTGTAGCCGCACAGCAGCGAGAGCTCGGCGGGCCAACGCAGCCCGCGCCGCCACGGCAGCAGGCCGGCACCGAGCGCGACCCAGCTCGCACCGAGCATCTGGTAAGGCAGCCACGGGCCGATGCCGGCCGTCAGGATCGCCGAGGCGAACATGCTCGTCGCGCCGAGCGCGAAACCGAACCCCGCGCCCGCCTCAGGCGCCCCGATGTGCGATGGCATCCCACACAGCGCGCCCGATGGGTGCCGCCACGCGTCCGCCCTCGCCGCCCTGGTCGACGCGCACGACGACGACGTAGCGGTGCCCCGCGACCGGCTCGGGCATGTAGGAGGCGAACCACGCGGTCGCCTGCTTGCCGTACACCTCGGCGGTGCCGGTCTTGCCACTGATCGGGAAGCGCGCGAGGTCGAACCCGGCGAAGGCGTCCGACGCCGTCCCCGAGCGCAGGACGCGGGCGAGACCGTCGCGCTCGACGGCCAGCATCGCGGGGTCGAGGTGCAGGCTCGTGGTCTCCGTCTGCGCGGACGTCGCGTTGGGCACGAGCGTCGGCGTCACGCGTGTGCCGCCCGTCGCCACCGCGGCGTACGTCGCCGCCATCTGCAGTGGCGTTGCGCTGACGTCGCCCTGACCGATCGCGAGGTTGACCGCGTCACCGGCGCGCAGCACGTACCCGCTCGTGCAGTTCTCCTGCGCCACCTGCTTGAGGTAAGCCGCCCGCGCCTTGTCCGTGACCTCGGGGTAGCCGCGCTTCGCACGATCGCAGCTCTGGGCGCGCGTCGCCTCCCAGTCGCGTCGCTTCTGCGCCCGGTCGGTGACGGCGCCGCTCGCCTCGCCGGGCAGGTCGACGCCGGTGCGGGCACCGAAGCCGAACGTGCGGGCGGCTGCGGCGAACGCGTCGGGTGCGTCGGGTGCGTCGACGGAGGCTTTCGCCCCGCCTGCGTCGAGCCAGCTGCGGTAGGCCCAGCGGTAGAAGACGGTGTCGCAGGAAACCTCGAGGGCCGTCGGGATGTCGATGCGACCGTGCGCCTCCGACTCGAAGTTGGTGAACGTGCGGTTGCCGATGCGCAGCGAACTCGGGCAGTCGTACGTCCCCTTCGGGTCGACACCAGCCGCGGCCGCCCCGAACAGCGACACCGCCTTGAACGTCGACGCCGGCGGCCCTGCCACCGTCACCGCACGGTTCGAGAGCGGGTCGGAGCCGCCGCGCGTCAACGTGTCCCACTCGGCCTGGGTGATGCCGCCGTTCCAGACGCTCGGGTCGTAGGTGGGCTGGTTCGTCAGCGCCGCCACCTGACCCGAATCGGCATCCATGACGACGACGGAACCCGAATCGGCCTTCGACCCGCCCTTGCGGGCTGCGGCGATGCCCTTCGCGAGCGCGTCGGCCGCGGACTTCTGCAGCCCGGGGTCGAGGCTCGTGCGCACATCGGCGCCGTTCGTCGGCGCCTCGTTCGCCACGACGCGCTCGGCCTCCCCCGTCGGCGTGATGCTCACGACGCGGCGTCCGTCGCGGCCGCGCAGTTGCGTGTCGTACTGCTGCTCCAGGCCCGCGCGCCCGAGCAGCGCCGTCGTCGCGGGAGCTTCGCGGCCGGCCTCGCGCGCGGCGGTGACGTCGTCCGCCGTCGTCGTCGTGAGGTAGCCGAGCACCTGCGCGAGCGAGCTGCCGCTCGGGCCGTACGTGCGTGTGGGGCGGGTCGTCGCCGCGACGCCCGGGTAGCGCTCCGGCTGTTCGAGGATGCCGCTGACGGCCTCCGTCGGGACGTCCGAGGCGATCGGCACGGGCTCGAACTGCTGGCCGGAAAAACACACCGGTGCCGGCGCGGCGCCCTTCGTGCCGCAGGTCGCGGTGCGCCGTTCGAGGTCGGCGACGGGGCGGTCGATGGCGTGCGCGACGCGGCTCAGGATGCGATGAGCGTTCTCCGGACGGCGCAGTTGGTCGGGCGTGATCGTCAGCGTCGTCGTGGAGCCGTTGCCGACGAGCACACTGCCGTCCGCGGCAAGGATGCGTCCGCGCACGGCGGGGACGACGACGGCCCGCGTCGTCATCGCATCGGCGGCCGCGCGGCTCGCCCGAGCGTCGACGAGCTGCAGCTGGGCCAGGCGTCCGACGAGCACGATCGCGGCGACGAACGTCAGGACGAGGTAGATCGCGAGGCGCCGTTGGGCCGCCGAGGTGCCACCCGTACCTCGCCGAGAACCGATGCGTTCCGGCAGGAGAAACGGCCCCAGCGTGGCGCGTCGGCCACCCGCGGCACGCGAACCGGTTCGTGGCCGGCTGGCCTGACGGCGGCGCCCGGGCACGGCATGGCCACGAGAGGCACGTCGCCCCGGCCTCGAGCCGACGCGACGACGGAGCCGCGCGAGCCGCCTCATGCCCGGCCTCGCGCTCGTTCACGAGCCGCCCAGCGGTTCCAGCGCCCGACGACGGCGAGGCCGATGACGCCGCCGACGACCACACGCACGAGCAGCGGCAGGACGGCGACGCCGACGCGGCCGCTCTGTGCCGCGGCGAGCGCGACGAGCGTCAGGTCGTGCACGAGGACGGCGAGAGCGGCGAGCGCCGCAGCCGACCAGGCACTCACCGTCGCGGCCACCCGCAGGCGTCGCAGGACGAGCACGGTGGCGATGATCGCCGCCGCATGCGCGACGATGTCGACGCCGCCGGGCGGCAGCACGACGGAGAGCACGAGCCCGGCGAGCAGCCAGCCGAGCGCGGCGAGCGCCCCCGCGTCGAGCACGACACTCACCGCGAGCGGCGCGCCCAGCCACGCCACCCATTGGCCCAGGTGCGGGGGCAGCAGGGCGGCGACGACGCCCGCGCCGAGCGTCCACAGAGCCCGCGTCGCGGCGAGCGCGGACGGGCGCGCGAGGATCGTCGCGGGCTCGCGCAGCGGTTCGGGCGCGAAGAGGACGCGCTGTTCGGCGCTCGTCATCGCGACGCCCGCGGGCGCAGCACGCCGACGACGTCGAGGCTGCTGGGGTCGACGGCGGGGCGGACGGTGGCGCTGCGCTCCAGGCGGCCACGGTCGGGGTCGATCGAGGTGACCGTCCCGATGGGCAACCCCGCCGGGTACGGCCGGCCCTGGGGGCTGCCGGCGGTGACGACGCGGGCTCCCTTCGTCGCCGAACCGCCCGCCGCGAGAACGAGACTGACGGATCCCTCGGCGCGCGCGGCCACCCCGTCGGGCGCCGCTCCGCTGACGCGGGCCAGCGTGCCGCCCGGTTCGAGGCGCGCTCCGACGACGCTCGCCGGGTCAGTGATGAGCGTGACCGTCGCGGCGTGCTCGTCGACCGCCGTGACCCGTCCGACGAGCCCGCCGGCCGCGACGACGGCCTGCGCCGTCTCGAGCCCGGCGTCCCGGCCCGCGTCGATCTGGACGCGCCGGGCGTCACCGGCCGCCGTCGCGGGCGTGAACGCGACGACGCGCGCTGTCACGACGTCGCGTCCCGACGCGGCGAACGAGCGCGACAGCTTCGAAGCCTCGTCGACGACACGGTCGGCGTCGCCGACGGCAGCCGCTCGCGCTTCGGCGCGGATGCGCGCTTCTTTCGCCTCGCGCAACGCGTCGTCGCGGGGGGTCACCCAGCCGGCGATCGCACCGAGCGCACCCGACGTCAAGTGTTGACCCCGTGCGCGCAGCCCGGGTGAGGCGGTGAGGGCGAGCAGCAGGACGGCGAGGACGGTCACCGCGGCGAGTCGGCCGCGGCGGTGCGGGTCGCGTCGCGGCGGGGCAGCACCGATGTCACCCGGCGTCCGCCGAACCGATCGCCCCCCGCGCCCGGATCTCGCCGTCGGTGACGACGTCGACCCTGTTCGCGCCCGGCGCGGGTTCTTCACCGCGTCACGGGCATGAGCAGCCCACGCATGAGGTCGTAGTTCTCGACGCACGTACCGGCGCCGAGGACGACGGCGTTCGCCGGGTTGGCGGCGACGCGGACGGGAACGGCGAGTTCGTGGTGCAGGCGCACGTCGAGCCCGCGCAGCTGCGCTCCCCCGCCGGTCAGCACGATGCCGGTGTCGAGGATGTCGCCGGCCAGCTCCGGCGGGCATGCGTCGAGGGTGGCGCGGACGGTGTCGCAGATCGCGAGCAGGGTCGGTTCCAGCGCGCGCCGGATCTCGACGCTCGTCACGGTGACGCTGCGCGGCAGCCCACCGATGAGGTCGCGTCCGCGCACCTCGCACGTCAGTTCCTCGGTGAGCGGGAAGGCGCTGCCGACGTCGAGCTTGATGCGTTCGGCGGTGCGTTCGCCGAGCAGCAGCGCGTATTCGTTCTTCAGGTGGGCTGCGATCGCGTCGTCGAGTTCGTGGCCGCCGAGGCGGACGGAGCGTGAGCGCACGACCCCGCCGAGGCTCGTGACGGCGACGTCGCTCGTGCCGCCGCCGATGTCGACGACCATCGACGCCTGCGTGGCCTGCACGTTGAGCCCGGCGCCGACTGCGGCGGCGACGGCTTCTTCGATGACGTCGACGTGGCGCGCGCCGGCGCGCATCGCGGCGTCCTCGAGGGCGCGGCGTTCGACGCCGGTCACCTCCGCGGGGACGCAGACGACGACGCGTGGGCGGATGAGGCGGGAGGGTCGCGAGCGGGCGATGAAGTAGCGCAGCATGCGCTCGGCGGCGTCGGCGTCGCTGATGACGCCGCCGACGAGGGGGCGGACGACGGAGACGCGCCCGGGGGCTCGTCCGAGCATCTCCTTGGCGTCGTGGCCGGCGGCGAGCAGGTCGCCGGTCGCCGCGTCGAGGGCGACGACGCTGGGTTCGTCGACGACGATGCCCTGCCCGCTCTCGTAGACGAGCGTGTGCGCCGTCCCGAGGTCGATCGCGAGATCACGCGAGGGGGTCTTCAGTCGTCCGAGCACCGGGTGAGTATTTCAAAGTTGTCTGGGTGCCGCCGTTCGCCGAGCTAGGGGCGGACGCAAATTCGCTGGCCGAGCGCCGCGCCGGCACGGCACGGCACGATGACCGTGGCGCCGCCTGCGCCCAGCTCACGCCCGGCCTCAGCCCGCATGCGTCGGCGCGAAGGGAAGCGGATTCCCGGGCGGATCATCTCTCGCATCATGCGACTGACGCGTCGTGCGACTGGGGCGTTCTCGACGCGCGAAAGCGATTGACATGACCCGAGATGCCGATTTCAAGAAGCTCGTGCGCGCCCGGATGGCCGCGTCTGACGCGACCTACCTGCAGGCACGCACCGAACTGATGCAGACGCAGCCTGCGATCGAACAGCCTCCGACCGACCGGGCGGCGTCCCCCATCCCGAACGGCGCGCCGAGCCCTCTCGCCCAGGACCCCATCATCCCGACGGCTCTGGGGAACTCGGTTCGTCAGTTCTTCGACGACAGCCGCCTGCGCACCATCCCCACGAAGCGAACGAAGCGCATGGCGGTGCTCCTCGTTCTCGTCACGCGTTTCGAACCGCGTCGAACGTACCCGGAGGCCGAGGTGTCGCGGATGCTGGCTGAGGTCCACGAGGACCCTGCGTATCTGCGCCGCGAGCTCGTCAACGTCGGTTGTCTCCGGCGCGAAGCGGGTGAGTCCACGTTGGCACCTGCGCCGCCGGCCCGCGACGCGCGGTGGACCCAGGAGTTTCCTCGCGAGGAGGCCGACGTGTTCGCGGCGCTGTGGCAGCGCACGCCGCAGCGGTGACGCCCGGCGTGGCACTTCGACGGGACGCGTGACGCGGCGGTCGTCTTGAGGCGTCCCCGTCCCAACGCGACGCATTGCGGTGCAGCTCGGCCCATTGTCGCTCGTCCCGGTGCCGTGGCGGGTTGGCCGACGGTGACCGTACGATGGGGGCATGACCCCGGACGCTGCTCGCGCGCTGCTGGTCGAGAAACGTCGGGAGACGGTGGCTCGCCTGCGGGGGTTGGATGAGAGTTGGGCCGACATCGTCGAGTCGGCGCGCGATGCGAACATCGACGACGAGCACGACCCGGAGGGTTCGACGGTCGCCGTCGCCCGGGCGCAGGTCTCGTCGCTGGCTGACGAGGGACGTGGCCAACTCGCCGCGATCGACGCTGCGATCGCACGCGTCGATACGGGAACGTTCGGTGTGTGCGAACGCTGCGGCGCGACGATTCCGGACGCTCGTCTCGAGGCTCGCCCGACAGCCACCCGCTGCGTCACGTGCGCGGCAGCGCGCTGAGCCCCACCCCCTGCCCACTGCTGTCCGGGTGAGCCCGATGTGCAGTCAACGCCTCACCGCACACCGATCCTCGCTCGGTGGCATGCGCATCCGATCAGCGCCTCACCGGAATCGACCCTCGATCTACGCGAACGCGGACCCGGGATGACGGACGCCGCCCCGGCCGGATACCGAGCGTGCGAGGTGAGCGGTCGAGGCGGCGTCCGTCATCCCGCCCGAAGCTGTGTCGCTCACCGGAAGACACAGCGAGGGAAGGTCAGAACCAGATCGCGATCTCGCGTTCGGCGGATTCGGTGGAGTCGGAACCGTGGACGATGTTCTGCTGCACCTTGAGGCCCCAGTCGCGGCCGAGGTCGCCGCGGATGGATCCGGGGGCCGCTTCGGTGGGGTTGGTGGCGCCGGCGAGGGAGCGGAAGCCCTTGATGCAGTCGTTGCCTTCGATGACGGCGACGACGATGGGGCCGGAGCTCATGAATTCGACGAGCGGTTCGTAGAAGGGCTTGCCTTCGTGTTCGGCGTAGTGCGCATCGAGCTGGTCGCGAGTCGCCTCCGTCACCTGCAGCTTGGCGATCGTGTAGCCCTTCGCTTCGATGCGGCGCAGCACCTCGCCGGTGAGGCCGCGGCGGTAGCCGTCGGGCTTGATGATGACGAGGGAGCGTTCGAGCTGTGCGGTCATGGTGTCCTCCAGGCAGAGAGTGCGGATCTGCCCCCAACCTATCGAAGGTCGGGGGCAGATCATGAATGCCGTTCGTCGCGGCGGGCGCGTGGATCGCTCAGTTGACGGCGGCGTCGATCGTGCCGGTCGCGAGCAGCCCGAAGACGACGAGTGCGAGCGCGATGCGGTAGATGACGAACGGGCGGAAGTTGTGCGTCGAGATGTATCGCATGAACCAGGAGATGACGGCGTAGCCGACACCGAACGCGAGCAGTGTCGCGATGGCGATCATGCCCCAACTGCCGGAGTCGTGATCCTTGCCCTTGCTGATGACGTCCATGAGTTCGAGCAGACCGGACGACAGCACGGCCGGGATGGCGAGCAGGAACGAGTAGCGCGCCGCGGCCGGGCGGGAGTAGCCCATGAACAGACCACCGGCGACGGTGCCGCCCGAGCGCGAGACGCCGGGGATGAGGGCGAGCGCCTGGAAGAAGCCGTACTTGACGCCGTCGGCCCACGTCAGCTCGTCCAGGCCCTTCTCGTGATGGCCTTCCTCGACGCGCTTGTCGGAGACGACATCGGCCAGCATGATGACGAGCGCGAAGACGAGCAGCATCGTCGCGGTGATCCACAGGTTGCGCAGCGTGCCCTCGATGGCGCTCTTGAACAGGATGCCCAGGATGCCGATCGGCAGGGTGCCGATGATGACGAGCCAGCCCATCCGCGCGTCGGGGTCGTCCTTCGCGACGTGGCCGCGCAGCGAGCCGAACCACGCCTTGATGATGCGGACGATGTCCTTCCAGAAGTACACGAGGACGGCCGTCTCCGTGCCGAGCTGGTTGATGGCGGTGAACGCGGCGCCGCCGCCGTCGTTGTCGAAGAACACGCGACCGACGAGCAGTTGGTGCGCCGACGACGAGATCGGCAGGAACTCGGTGAGCCCTTGCACGATGCCGAGGACGACGGCCTCGAGCCAGTTCATGAATACTCCCTCATGAAGTTACGGGTGAGCTCGTCCATCTTGTCGCCCTGTACGAGCGCGGTGATCCACAGCGCGAGGAAGATGAGTCCGACGACGAGCATGGACGGGACGATGAACGCGGTGAGCAGCGTCGCTGCCTGCAGCACCCATCCCAGCGGAATGCCGAGCGGTTTGCGCATCGACGCGCTGGAATACAGGCAGAGCACAGCCAGCGCAATGCCGACCCAGAGCAACGTCGTCGCGTTGCCGCCACCGTCGGGGTGTCGGGAGTGGTCGAGGCCCCACGCGACGAGCGCGAAGAAGAACAGGACGAACGCCTGGCAGCCGATGACGGCGCCCGCGAGCTGTCGCGTCTTTTTCTCGCCGACGCCGGTGAAGCGGAGGCGACGGATCCATTCGGCGATCATGACGACGTCACCCCCAGCAGCATGCGCACGTCCGCGGCCGTGACGACGGAGCCCGTCGCGAGGACGCCACCTCCGACGCCTTCGTCGTCGGCGAGGGCCGCCGCGCGGTCGAGGGCGTCCGGCAGGCTGTCGACGACGGTGACGCGATCGTCGCCGTACAGTTCGGCGGCGAGCTGGCCGAGTTCGCGCGGATCCATCGAGCGCGGCGACGTGTTGCGCGTGACGACGACGTGGTCGAGCGTCGGTTCGAGCGCGAGCAGCAGCTCTTCGGCATCCTTGTCGGCGAGCACGGCGACGAGCCCGACGAGGCGGTTGAACTGGAAGGAATCCGCGAGCGCCTCACGCAGTGCCTGCGCGCCGGCCGGGTTGTGGGCGGCGTCGACGAGGACGGTCGGCGAGCGCCGCACCACTTCGAGTCGCCCGGGCGAGGTGACGGCGTCGAGAGCGGCGCGCAGCACGCCGTCGTCGATCTTCGTCTCTCCTCCCCCGAGGAACGCCTCGACGGCGGCGATCGCCGTCGCGGCGTTGTGTGCCTGGTGCGCGCCGAACAGTGGCAGGAAGAGGTCGTCGTACTCGCCGGCGAGGCCCTTGACGGAGATCATCTGCCCGCCGACGGCCGCCTCGCGCGCGGTGACGGCGTACGCGTCGCGCTCGCGCAGCATCGTCGCGTCGACCTCGAGGCACTGTTCGCGCAGGATCTCGTCGACCTCGGGCACCTGCGCGGCGACGACGGCGAACGCGCCGGGCTTGATGATGCCCTTCTTCTCGTGCGCGATGTCCTCGACCGTGTCACCGAGCAGCCGCTGGTGATCGAGCGCCACGGGCGTGACGACGCTGACGACGCCGTCGGCGACGTTCGTCGCGTCCCACGCGCCGCCGAGGCCGACCTCGACGATTGCGACGTCGACGGGCGCGTCCGCGAACACGGCGTAGGCGAGGACGACGATGACCTCGAAGTACGTCATCCGCACGCCGCCGTTGCTCGTGCTCTCGTGGTCGACCATCGCGATGAACGGATCGATGTCGTCCCACACGCGCACGAGTCGTTCGACGTCGACGGGTTCGCCGTCGAGGCTGATGCGCTCACGGAAGTCGTGCAGGTGCGGTGAGGTGAACCGCCCTGTCTTCAAACCGTGTTCGCGCACGAGCCGCTCGACGATGCGGGTCGTCGACGTCTTGCCGTTCGTGCCCGTGAGGTGGATCATCGGGAAGCTTGTCTGCGGGTCGCCGAGCAGTTCCATCGCGCGACGCACACGTTCGAGGGACGGTTCGGGGTTGTTCTCCGGGGTGCGCGCGAGGATCTCGTCCTCGATCTCGCGCGCCCGCAGCCGCAGCGCTGCAGCTTCCTCGGCCTCGCGAGCGGCGGCCCGGGGGTCGCCGCTGCGCTGGGCCTTCTTGCTCACGAGGTTGTCGCCGACGATGCCCGTCGTCAGGGCGCGCTCCGTGGGGTCGGCGGCGTCGCCCGTCTCACCACCCGGGCCGGCCGAGCCGTCACCGATGACGTGCTCGGCGACGTACTCGTCGAGATCCATCTCCTCGTTCGCGTGTCCGAACGATTCGCCCTGGATGCCGAATGTCGCGTACCCGTCGCGCGGGCTCTCACCCTCGACGAGGTGTTCGTTGACGTCGGCGCCGTCGAATCCGTCGCCGTCGTAGTCGTTCTCGTCGCGCGGACGCTGGTCGCTCATTTGTTCTCCACCTTCTTCACGACGATACGCACCTGCTGCTTGTCGCCGACCTCGGCGCTCGTGCCGACGCCGTCGGGCAGCTGGTGCGCCGCGCCCGCCGAACCGAACTGCACCGCGAGCGTCTCACGCATGATGAGGTCCTGGTGCGCGACGGTCGCCGCCCACACCTCGTCGTCACCGGTGATGGTGAGCGAGATACGGTCGGAGATGTCGAGACCGGCGTCGCGCCGGGCCTGCTGGACGGCGCGCACGATGTCGCGCGCGAGGCCCTCGGCGGCGAGCTCCGGCGTCACCTGCGTGTTGAGGACGACGAAGCCACCACCGGGCAGCATCCCGGCGGCTGTGTCGGCGCCGGCCTTCTCGGTGTCGACGACCATGTCTACCGTGTACTCGCCTTGCTCGAGCGCGAGCCCACCGGCGGTGACGACGCCGTCGGCGCCCAGCGACCAGTCACCGGACTTGCTGCCCTTGATGGCCTGCTGCACGTTCTTGCCGAGCCGAGGGCCGGCCGCGCGAGCGTTGACGGTGAGGCGCCGGCTGACGCCGAGCGCATCCGCGTCGACGTTCGCCGAGTCGGCGAGCACGACGTTCTTGACGTTGACCTCGTCGGAGATCAGATCGGCGAACTGCTCCAGCGGGTGCGGGTTCTCGCCGACGAACGTCACCGACTCCAGCGGCAGGCGCACGCGCAGCTTCTCGGCCTTTCGGATGGCGAGCGTCGCGGAGCACACCTCACGGGCGCGGTCCATCGCCGTGACGAGGTCGGCGTCGGCGGGCAGGTCGTCGGCGACGGGGAAGTCGGTGAGGTGCACCGAGCGTCCGCCCGTCAGGCCGCGCCAGATCTGCTCGGTCTCGAACGGCAGCAGCGGCGCCGCGGCGCGCGTCACGACCTCGAGCGCGGTGTAGAGCGTGTCGAACGCCTCGTTGCTCGACGCCTCGTGCTCGGTGCCCGTGCTCGCGGACGATCCGGTGCCCCAGAAACGCTCGCGGCTGCGACGGATGTACCAGTTCGTCAGCACGTCGAGGAAGCTGCGGACGCTGTCGCACGCCCCCGCGATGTCGTATGCGTCCATCTGCGTCTGCACCTGCGCGACGAAGTCGTGCAGCTTGGCGAGCAGGTAACGGTCTAGCACGTCGTTCGACGCCGTCGACCACTGCGCGTCGTAACCCTCACCACCGTTTGCGGCGTTCGCGTAGAGCGCGAAGAACGAGTACGCGTTCCACAGCGGCATCATGACCTGACGCACGCCGTCACGGATGCCCTGTTCGGTGACGGACAGGTTGCCGCCGCGCAGGATCGGGCTCGACATGAGGAACCAGCGCATCGCGTCGGCGCCGTCACGGTCGAACACCTCGGACACGTCCGGGTAGTTGCGCAGCGACTTGCTCATCTTCTGCCCGTCGCTGCCGAGCACGATGCCGTGGCAGATGACGGAGGAGAACGCGGGCTTGTCGAACAGCGCCGTCGCGAGGATGTGCAGCGTGTAGAACCAGCCGCGCGTCTGACCGATGTACTCGACGATGAAGTCGGCCGGGAAGTGGTTCTCGAACCACGCCTCGTTCTCCATCGGGTAGTGAACCTGCGCGTAGCTCATCGAGCCCGAGTCGAACCAGACGTCGAGGACGTCGTCGACCCGACGCATCGTCGACTTCCCCGACGGGTCGTCGGGGTTCGGGCGCGTCAACTCGTCGACGAACGGACGGTGCAGGTCGACCTCGCCGTCAGCATTGCGGGGCAAGGCGCCGAAGTCACGTTCGATCTCGTCGAACGAACCGTAGACGTCGAGGCGCGGGAACTCGGGACTGTCCGACTTCCAGACGGGAACGGGGCTGCCCCAGAAGCGGTTTCGGGTGATCGACCAGTCGCGCGCGTTCTCGAGCCATTTGCCGAACTGGCCGTGCTTGACGTTGCCCGGCACCCAGTCGATCTCCTCGTTGAGCGCGAGCATGCGCTCCTTGATCGCCGTCACCTCGACGAACCAGGAGCTCACCGCCATGTAGATGAGCGGCTGACGGCAGCGCCAGCAGTGCGGGTAGGAGTGGTCGTAGCTCTCGCGGCGCACGAGGACGGTGCCGTCGCTGGCGTGCCCGGCGTTCGCAATGTCGCCCTTCGTCGCCGCTTTGAGGTGGTCGATGACGTGCGGGTTCGCGTCGAACACCTGCATGCCCTCGTAGTCGCTCACCGGGTAGGTGAACCGGCCGTCGGGGCCGACGGGCGCGACGACGGGGATGCCGGCCGCGTCGGTCGCGGCCTTGTCCTCCTCACCGAACGCGGGAGCCATGTGGACGAGGCCCGTACCGTCGTCGGTCGTGACGTAGTCGGCCGACAGGATGCGCCACGCCTTGCCCACGACGCGCTCGTCGTCGAGGAAGTACGTGAACGGCGCGGTGTAGGTGAGGCCGACGAGCTCGGAGCCCTTCATGCGACGCACGACCTTCGCGGCAAGCGCGTCGGCGTCGAGCTTCTCGCCGAACAGGTCCTTGCTGTAGGCCGCGAGGCGCGCCTCGGCGATGACGTACTTCTCGTCGCTGCCGGTCGGGCCGGAGGCCTCGACGACGACGTAGTCGATGTCCGGGCCGACGGAGACGGCGAGGTTGCTCGGAAGCGTCCACGGCGTCGTCGTCCAGATGAGGGCCTTCTCCCCCGTCTCGAGCGTGAAACCGACCGTCACCGCCGGGTCCTGACGGTTCTTGTAGACGTCCTCGTCCATGCGCAGCTCGTGGTTGGACAGCGGCGTCTCGTCGTTCCAGCAGTACGGTAGCACGCGCAGGCCCTCGTAGATGAGGCCCTTGTCGTAGAGCGACTTGAACGCCCAGATGACCGACTCCATGTAGCCCGAGTTGTACGTGCGGTAGCCGCGCTCGAAGTCGACCCAGCGGCCCATGCGGGTGACGTAGTCCTCCCAGTCGGAGGCGTATTTCATGACGCTCTTCTTCGCGGCGTCGTTGAACTTCTCGATCCCCATGTCGAGGATGTCGTCCTTGGTCTTGAGGCCGAGCTGGCGCATCGCCTCGAGCTCGGCGGGCAGGCCGTGCGTGTCCCAGCCGAAGACGCGGTCGACGCGCTTTCCGCGCATCGTCATGTACCGCGGGACGAGGTCCTTGACGTAACCCGTCAGCAGGTGGCCGTAGTGCGGCAGGCCGTTCGCGAAGGGCGGGCCGTCGTAGAAGACGAACTCGTTGTCGCCGTTCTCGCCGGCGTCGCGCTGCTCGATCGAGGCCTGGAACGTGTCGTCGCGCCGCCAGTAGTCGAGGACGGCCTTCTCGATGGACGGGAAGTTCGGGCTGCTCGGCACGCCCTTGGGGATGCCGAACGCCTCGCCGGTGCCGGGGGTCGTGGCGGCCGCTCCCGCTGCGTCATCGGGGGTCGCTGCCGCGTGCTCTCGCGTGAGGTCGACCTTGGGGTAGGTCATGGTGGCATCCTTTGCGCGTCAGATCGTCGAGCAAGGACGACGTCGCCGGCGTGTGCCGGGTGGCCGCGGTACCACCTTGCTTGCCATCTCGAACCCGCGCTCTCGCCCGGTGGCGGGCGCACGAGGAGCGATATGACCGCTTCATGCCGGCTGTGACGGGCCACTCCCGCCCGGTTCTACTGGGGTGCGCTCGCGGTGTGCGCAACCTGTTCTTCCGGGGACTCGCCGCTGATGACGGCTCGAACGTCGTTGCCACCATGCTACCCGCCGTGGCGGAGTGCTCGATCGCACGGGCAAGCCGGCGCCCCCGGCCTGTTGCCACCGGCCCCGGAGCGACTCGACGAGCCCGGACCCGCTGCACCAGTGGTGAGTCGACCAGCCCGGGCCGACTGCATGAGTAATGTGCATCTGCACGACTTTCATGACGCACATTCCTCGTGCAGATGCACGATTCTCGGGCAGCTGAGAAACGGGCCGCTGCGGGCGGGGTCTGTGGGGCCGGGAAGCGCAGCAACGGGCCCCCCGAGCAGACGGAGCCGGGCCCGCCGCCAGGTCTTCGTTACCGTGAGTCCAGCCCCGCCGCCCTGCTGACCCATGCCTGTCGACGGGCCCACCCTTTTGAGGAGAACATCATGACGTCTCGCCCCACCGTCCTCGTCACCGGCGGCACGCGCGGCATCGGCCGCGCCATCTGTGACGCCCTGGCCGCCGATCACGACCTCATCATCGGCGGCGCGTCTGCCGACGCCGTGGCCGAGGCGTGTGCGCGATACGAGAACGCCCGGCCGTTCGTCGCGGATTTGGCGGACGAGGCCTCGACGACTCGAGCCGTCGAAGCTCTCGGATTGACGCGTCTCGACGGCGTCGTCCACTCCGCCGGCGTGCTCGGCAACGGCGCGCTGACGGATCTGCGTCGGGACGACTGGCGCCGCACGTTCGAGATCAACGTCGTCGCCGTCGCCGATCTGACACGGCTGCTCCTGCCCGCCCTGGAGGCGGCTCGCGGCACCGTCGTCGTCATCAACTCCGGTTCGGGGCTGACGGCGGGTGGGCCCGGCGGCGTCTACTCGGCGTCGAAATTCGCAGCCCGCGCCCTCACGGACGCGATGCGAGAGGAACTGCGCCCGATGGGGATTCGCGTCTCGTCCGTGCACCCGGGGCGGGTGGCGACGGACATGCAGGTGGAGCTCAATTCCTTCGAGGGCCGCGAGTACGACGAGGCGAACTACCTGCGGCCCGAGTCGGTCGCGAGCGCCGTCCGCCTCGCCCTCACGGCGACGCCGGACGCGAACGTCGACATGATCTCCGTCCGCCCCGGCCCGCGCTGAATCACCTGAGCGACACCATGGGCACGCGTGTCCCTGGTCAGTGCAGCACCCACTGAGAGAAGCTCCACGCGCCCCACAGCATGAGGAAGAGGCACCACGAAGTGACCAGCACCATCGTCAATCCGCACCCGATGTCTCCGGCGCGTTCACGCCAGCCGGCTGTGTAGCACTCCTGCGGGGCCCGATCCCCGTGCCATCGCCGCGGCTCGCCCGCCTCGACACGCAACTGCGCAACCTGCGGCGCCGTGGACACCATACGAACCCGTCTGGGGATGCTGCGCCACTGCGCCGCAGGCCCTCCGCGGAAGGTCCGCCACGCGGCAATTGCTTCTCGCGCCACTTCGTCGTCGCGCCCCAGGACGAAGAGCAGCGCGCCCGCCGCGGGCAGATCCCCCATCTCGAGGTGCACCTGCGCGAGCAGCGCGATGACCTCGTCGTCGGGCGACTCCACGAGATAACTCGTCAAGCGCTGACGAGCCATCCAGAGGCGGCCTTGCGCAATGTCGCCGCGGGCTCGGTCGAGGGCGGTCATGGCCCTGATGATGCCCTACCGGCGGGCCGACGCACGACCCCATTCTCAGCGCGTCATTCCACCGTCACCGACTTGGCGAGGTTGCGGGGCTTGTCGACGTCGTGCCCGAGCACAACTGCGGCCCGATAGGCAAGGATCTGCGTCGGAATGGTGAGCAGGATCGGATCCAACTCCGGCTCGTTCTTCGGCACGACTATGGATCGCACGCCCAGGTGGTCGAGTTCGACGCCGGGGTGGGTGATCGAGACGAGGGGCCCCTT
Organism: Dermacoccus sp. BD5; assembly: GCF_044878485.1. NCBI lineage: Bacteria > Bacillati > Actinomycetota > Actinomycetes > Micrococcales > Dermacoccaceae > Dermacoccus > Dermacoccus sp. BD5. Next base: position 281,046 of record NZ_JANJER010000001.1, read on the forward strand.
GCGTGCCAGCACCTGCTCAGCTGCGGCGACATTGCGCTTGGCAAGATCGTCGCCGGGGATGATGGCGATGGTCGGCATCTGCGCGTTGATGAGCGCCAGGGGACCGTGCTTCAACTCGCTCGTCTGATACGCCTCGGCATGGACGTAGCTGATCTCCTTCAGTTTTTGTGCGCCCTCACGGGCCACAGGGAAGCCCCTGACCCTGCCGATGTAGAACGTGCTCGCCGCTTGCGCGATCTCGCCGGCTACCTCGGCGATGGCCGGCTCGTCGTCGAGGATCTGCGTGATCTGGGCCGGGATGCGTTCGAGACCCCTGAGTATGCGCTGGCCGTCGGCGAACGACAGGTCGTGCAAACGTCCGAGGTGCAGGGCGAGCATCGCGAACGCCAACCCCATGTTCGTCAGCGCCTTCGTCGACGCCACAGCAATCTCGGGGCCGGCATGCAGGTAGATGCCGCCGTCCACCTCCCGGGCGATCGTCGAGCCGACGACGTTGACCACCCCGATGACGCGGCCGCCCTTGCGCTTGATCTCACTGACGGCGAAGGCTGTGTCAGCGGTCTCCCCGCTCTGACTGACGGCGACGTACAGGGTGTCCGGTTCGATGATCGGCCGTCGGTAGCGGAACTCCGAGGCAGCTTCGGCGTCCGCCGGAATGCGTGCGAGGTCTTCAATCATCTGTGCACCCATCTGCCCGACGTAGTACGCCGAACCGCAGCCGAGGACCTTGACGCGTCGGAATCCGCGCATCTCGCGCGCGTCCAGACCGATCCCGTCGAGTCGGGCCGTTGCGAAGCGCTCATCGAGGCGCCCCCGTAGGCAGGTCTCGGCCGCGTCGGGCTGTTCGCGCATCTCCTTGAGCATGTAGTGCTCATGACCGGACAGTTCCAGGTCCTCGGCAGCCACAGAGATTTCTACGGGCGTCCTGTCCGTGGCGTTGGACGCCCGGTCGAACGTGCGGAATCCCTGGGCCGTCACCGTGGCGAGTTCGCCATCCTCGAGGTGGACGACACGGTTGGTGTGGCGCACGAGCGCCGCCACGTCACTGGCGACGAACATCTCCTTCTCCCCCACACCGATGATGAGCGGCGAGCCGCTTCGCGCGACGACGACGCGTTCGGGGTGCTGCTCGTCGATCACTGCGAGCGCGTAGGTGCCTGTGACCCGGCCGAGTGTTTCGAGGACCGCAGCTTCGAGCGTCGTGGCGTCCGAACGCGCGATCAGGTGCGCGAGCACCTCGGTGTCGGTGTCGCTGCTGAACTCAACGCCGTCCGCCTGCAACTGGGCTCGCACTGACGCAGCGTTGTCGATGATGCCGTTGTGCACGACGCTGATGCGGCCGTCGGCGCTGATGTGCGGGTGGGCATTGCGTTCCTCGGCGGGCCCGTGAGTGGCCCAGCGCGTGTGGCCGATCCCCACCTTGCCGTTCAGACGCTTGGGAAGCGAAGCCTCGAGAGCGCGAACTCGGCCCACCGTCCTCACGCGCGTGGTGCGACTGGTGCCGAGAACCGCGATTCCGGCTGAGTCGTAGCCACGATATTCGAGCCGCGTCAGTCCTTCGATGAGGAAGGGCGCCGCGGGCTGCGCTCCGATGTATCCGACGATTCCGCACATGGTGTCTCCTGTTTTCGGGTTGCTGGGGCTGATCCGGGGTCGACCGCGAACACGACGACACGGCGTCACGGCCATGGGGTGAGCTGAGCGCTCAGCCGTAGATGATGCGGCGCAGTTGCCGTTCAGTCAGTGCCGGCGCGGCGACGGCGCGTTCGGCCAACTCTGAGGCGATGACACGAAACGCCTCGGCATTCCGCGTGCCATAGAGCTGAAGCGAAGCGTGCCGACGGCGCACGTAATCCTCGACGGGCTCGCGGTACCACGCGAGCACGTCGTCGATCACGCGCGTCGCTTCGTTGGTGGGAAGCCCGGTCGTCACTGCGATTCGCTCAACGAGCTCGTCATCGGCCATGAGCCAACGATGAATCCGAGAACGGCGATTACCAAGAATCTGCCCGAAATCGGGCAACGAAGCCGTGCCGTCGGCGCTCTCAGAACCAGATCCCGCGGGCGCGCCCTTCAGCCGCGGCCAGGACCAGCTCACGTGCGACTAGGACCTGGTCGCCGTTCACCCCCACTAACACCGCTGCGAGCAAAGGCGCGCACCGCATGGCAGTCGCTCAGCGCTGGCGCGCCATTCGCCCGGTATGACAAAGCACGCCCCACTTCCATTGAAGTGGGGCGTGCTTTGTCGATCCTCACCGAGGTGGGTGTTCGGGGCTCCCGCAGGTCAGCGCATGACCACAGGCTGACGGATCAGCGCTGACGCTGCTCGCGCACCATGCGGTGCGTCAGGAGGGCGTGCTGGACGCCGTCACCCTTCGTCAGTGCGTCGGGGCTGACGGTGCCGCCGAGCGGCAGCATCGGCGTGAACGAGTAGAGCTCGCCCTCACCGAGCAGCCCCAGCTTGGTGCGCGCACCCTGGTGCGGTCCGCGCAGGTCCGCGAGGTGCGACGACGGCCCGACGAGGTGCTCGGCGAAGAACTCGTCGGCCGACTCTGCAACGACGAGGTTGGTCAGGAAGTGCGGGTCGAGGCACTGCACGCGGCCGTCCTCGTCGAGGTGGTAGACGTGGCCGAAGCTCGTGACGGCGAAGGGGATGCTCGCGACGCCGACACCGAACCACTCCTGCAGCACGGGCGTCCACACGGCGGGGTCGACGAGCTGCAGCTCCTGCTTGCCGTACCAGCCGATGCCGTGGTCGCGGTACAGCGCGAGCAGCGACTGCGGCAGCCGGTCGGCCGCGTACTCGACGAACGCGGGCCCCACGGGGGTGACGTCGCTCGGCGCGAAACGCGCGACGAAGGGCTCGATCGCGGCGGCGCCGCGCGGCGTGGCGTTCATGTTCGTGTGCTCCCTCGTCCGAGCGACGTCTCGCCCTGATTCTCCTGCGCGCCCGGCATGTGGGCGCGTCGTCGGCCATCTGCTCATAGCCTAGGCCCCCGCCCCTGCGTTGTCGCACCGAGCCCGCCTCGCCGCCGCCGGTCGCACCAGGACGTCAGGCATGGAAAAATGACCCCATGACTTCCGACACCACCCCAGCCCAGCAGACGCCGCCCGGCGCCCGCACGATGCCCGACAAGCCCACCGTCGACGGCCTCGAGGACGTCTGGGGCCAGGTATGGAAGGAACGCGGCACGTACACGTTCGACCGCGAGCGCGCCCTGCAGCTGCCGCGCGAGCAGGTCTTCGCCATCGACACTCCCCCGCCGACGGCATCGGGCAGCCTGCACGTCGGGCACGTGTTCAGCTACACCCACACCGACTGCATGGCGCGCTACCAGCGCATGCAGGGGCGCGAGGTCTTCTACCCGATCGGTTGGGACGACAACGGCCTGCCGACGGAGCGTCGCGTCCAGAACTACTACGGCGTGCGCGGCGACGCGACGAAGCCCTACATCGAGAACTACACCCCGCCACTCGAGGGCGCCGAGGGCAAGAGCGTCAAGGCCGCCGACCAGCAGCCGATCGGGCGCAAGAACTTCATCGAGCTGTGCGACGTGCTCACCGTCAAGGACGAGGAGACCTTCGAGGCACTCTTCCGCCGCCTCGGCATCAGTGTCGACTGGAACGTGCAGTACCGCACGATAGACGAGCGTTCGCGCGCCGTCGCGCAGCAGGCGTTCCTGCGCAACCTGAAGCGCGGCGAGGCCTACCAGCAGGAGGCACCGGGGCTGTGGGACGTCACGTTCCAGACGGCCGTCGCCCAGGCTGAGCTCGAGGCACGCGACTACCCGGGCGCCTATCACCGCGTCGCCTTCCACACGAGCGACGGCGAGAACGTCTACATCGAGACGACGCGCCCCGAACTGCTGCCCGCCTGCGTCGCCCTCATCGCCCACCCCGACGACGAGCGCTACCAGCCGCTGTTCGGCACGAGCGTCAAGAGCCCGCTGTTCGATGTCGAGATCCCCGTCCTCGCGCACCCGAGCGCCGAGATGGACAAGGGCGCCGGCATCGCCATGTGCTGCACCTTCGGTGACCTCACCGACGTCCAGTGGTGGCGCGAGCTGCAGCTGCCGACGCGCTCGATCATCACGCGCAACGGCCGCATCACGGGCGAGGTGCCCGAGTGGATCGCGGGCGGCCCGGGCGAGCAGCTGTTTGCCGACGAGCTCGCGACGAAGACGACGTTCACCGCACGCGAGAACGTCGTCAAGGCGCTCATCGCCTCCGGTGACCTCGACGGTGAGCCGAAGAAGACGCAGCGCAAGGCCAACTTCTTCGAGAAGGGCGACAAGCCCCTCGAGATCGTGACGAGCCGCCAGTGGTACATCCGCAACGGTGGCCGTGACAAGGATCTGCAGTCGGCGCTCGTCGCACGCGGCAACGAGATCGACTGGCACCCCGCGTTCATGCAGAGCCGCTACACGAACTGGATCGAGGGCCTCAACGGCGACTGGCTCATCAGCCGTCAGCGTTTCTTCGGCGTCCCGTTCCCGATCTGGTACCCGCTGGACGCGAACGGCGAGGCCGACTACGACCACCCAATCGTGCCCGACGAGTCCGAGCTGCCGATCGACCCGCAGGGCCAGGCGCCGAAGGGCTACGACGAGAGCCAGCGCGGCCGGGCCGACGGGTTCATCGCCGACCCCGACGTCATGGACACGTGGGCGACGTCGTCGCTCTCCCCGCAGATCGCGACGGGCTGGCCGATCGCCGACGGCACCGCGCACAAGAGCGACCCCGAGCTGTTCGACAAGATCTTCCCGATGGACATGCGCCCCCAGGGCCACGACATCATCCGCACCTGGCTGTTCGCGACGGTCGTGCGCGCCCATCACGAGAACGGCACCGTGCCGTGGAAGAACACCGCCATCTCCGGCTGGATCCTCGACCCCGACCGCAAGAAGATGTCGAAGTCGAAGGGCAATGCGCAGACACCGGAGGACGTCGTCAGGGAGTTCGGCGCCGATGCCGTGCGCTACTGGGCCGCCTCGGGCCGCCTCGGGACGGATGCCGCCTACGACACGGGCCAGATGAAGGTCGGCCGTCGCCTCGCGATGAAGGTGCTCAACGCCTCCAAGTTCGCGCTCATCACGCCTCCGGTGACGCCCGATGCCGACGCCGCACCGACGATCGAGGCGCTGCTGCCGCACGTCACGCAGCCTCTCGACGTCTCGCTGCTGACGGCCCTGCGCGACGTCGTCGAGAACGCGACGAAGAGCTTCGAGACGTGGGACTACACGCGTTCGCTCGAGTTGACGGAGACGTTCTTCTGGGCGTTCTGCGACGACTACATCGAGCTCGTCAAGGAGCGCGCCAACAACCGTGACGGTGCATTCGACGAGGCCGAGTCGGCGTCGGCGCGTGCCGCCGTCCGCATCGCGCTCGATGTCCTACTGCGCCTGTTCGCGCCGTTCCTGCCGTACGCCACCGAAGAGGTGTGGTCGTGGCAGCACGCCGAGTCGGTGCACCGCGCCACCTGGCCGACGCGCGACGAGCTCGCGTCCCTGCCCGACGGTGACCCGCTCGTCCTCACCGCCGTGTCTCAGGCTCTCGCCGGTGTGCGCCGCGCGAAGTCAGAGGCCAAGCTCGGCATGCGCGCCGAGGTGACGGCGATGACGCTCGCCGGCCCGGCGGAGGCCCTCGCCGCCGCAACCAAGGGTGAAGCCGACCTGCGCGCAGCCGGTCGCATCAGCGCCATGACGAGCGTCGAGGAGGAGACGGAGAACGGCGTCCTGCTCGTGCGCGACACCGAGCTGCTCGCTCCCCCGCCGAAGGTCAAGAACTGACGAACGACTGAGAGCCGCGACCCTGCCCGGCAGGATCGCGGCTCTCAGTGCGTCAGGACGCGCGCGTCAGGCAGCGCGACGTCGCACGATCGTCGGGGTGATGCGGTCGAGCACGACCTCGCGCGTGATGACGACCTTGTCGATGTCGTCCTCGCTCGGCACGTCGAACATGACGGGCAGCAGGACCTCTTCGAGGATGGCGCGCAACCCGCGCGCGCCGGTGCCGCGGCTCATCGCCTGCTCGGCGACGGCGTCGAGGGCGTCTGGTGTGAACTCGAGCTGCACACCGTCGATCTCGAACATGCGCTTGTACTGCTTGACGAGTGCGTTCTTCGGCTCGGTGAGGATGCTCACCATGCCCTCGCGATCGAGCGGCTCGACGGTCGTGATGACGGGCAGGCGGCCGATGAACTCGGGGATGAGACCGAACTTCATGAGGTCCTCGGGCTGCACGTCGGTCATCGACGCATCCCCACCGGCGGGCAGGTGCAGCTGCGAGCCGAAGCCGAGCCCCTTCTTGCCCTTGCGGTCCTCGATGATCTTCTCCAGGCCCGCGAACGCGCCACCGACGATGAACAGCACGTTCGTCGTGTCGATCTGGATGAACTCCTGATGCGGGTGCTTGCGCCCGCCCTGCGGCGGCACCGACGCGGCCGTCCCCTCGAGGATCTTGAGCAGCGCCTGCTGCACGCCCTCACCGGAGACGTCACGCGTGATCGACGGGTTCTCGCTCTTGCGCGCCACCTTGTCGATCTCGTCGATGTAGATGATGCCGGTCTCGGCGCGCTTGGTGTCGAAATCACTCGCCTGCAGCAGCTTGAGCAGGATGTTCTCGACGTCCTCACCGACGTAGCCGGCCTCCGTCAGGGCTGTCGCGTCGGCGATGGCGAACGGGACGTTGAGCATGCGCGCCATCGTCTGCGCGAGGTAGGTCTTGCCGCAGCCCGTGGGGCCGATGAGCAGGATGTTCGACTTCGCGATCTCGACCGGATCCTTCGAGCCCGACGCCTCGGCGGCCTGGACGCGCTTGTAGTGGTTGTAGACGGCGACGGCGAGCGAGCGCTTCGCCGCGTCCTGTCCGATGACGTACTCACGCAGGAAGTCGAAGATCTCGCGCGGCTTCGGCAGCTTCTCGAGGCCGATGTCGACCGAGTCGGTCAGCTCTTCCTCGATGATTTCGTTGCACAGGTCGATGCACTCGTCGCAGATGTAGACGCCCGGGCCGGCGATGAGCTTCTTGACCGACTTCTGGCTCTTGCCACAGAACGAGCACTTGAGCAGGTCGCCGCTCTCTCCCACGCGTGCCATCCGTCATCCCTTCGTCGAGCGACCCGCCGCGAGACGGGTGTGCGTACCCGACGACGGTAGTCGACGGGGCCCTCGCTGCCCCTCATTGAATCCCGCGTGGCGGGCGCCGGCCAAGGCTGTTCGCGCTGGGCGCAACGGACGCGGAGTCCCCGCACGCCTCGCGTCGCGAATCACTCTCAAATGGACACACGACCAACACCTGTTGTTCATTTCCAGGACACCTTGTCAGGACAACGTTTGCGCGTGCTCGAAGACCCCCCCCACGCTCTCGCCGCAGGCGCACCCGCCCGCGCCCCTCGGCCCCCCGCCGCCACGCCGCGGCCGGCCCGTCGGTGAATGGTTGACGGCGGCAGCGCTGCTGCTGCCCAACCTCGCGCTGTTGGCCGTGTTCACCTACCGACCGCTGATCGACAACATCCGGTTGTCGTTCACGGACTGGACGCTGTCGGCGCCGACGCTCAACTACATCGGTCTGCAGAACTACTCGACGTGGCTGCACGACGCCAACGCGCACCAGGTGCTGCGCAACACCGCCATCTTCACCGTCGCGACGGTCGGGTTGTCGATGATGATCGGCCTCGGGCTCGCGCTGCTGCTCGATCGTCAGCTGCGCGGTCGCAACCTCGTGCGCTCGGCGATCTTCGCGCCGTTCGTCCTGTCCGGCACCGCCGTCGGCCTCGCGTTCCAGTTCGTCTTCGACCCGCACTTCGGTCTGCTCTCCGACCTCGCGCACCGCGTCGGCCTCAGCGTCCCCGACTTCTACCAGGATCCGAACTGGGCCCTCGTCATGGTGACGCTCACGTACGTGTGGAAGAACATCGGCTACACGTTCGTCATCTACCTCGCCGCGCTGCAGGGCCGCCGCACCGACCTCGACGAGGCCGCGGAGATCGACGGCGCGTCGTCGTGGCGTCGCTTCACCAAGGTGCTGCTGCCGCAGCTGCGCCCGACGACGTTCTTCCTGTCGATCACGGTGCTGCTCAACTCGGTCCAGGTCTTCGACATCATCCAGATCATGACGCGCGGTGGCCCCCAGGGCTACGGCACGTCGACGCTCGTCTACCAGGTGTACCAGGAGACGTTCGTCAACCAGCGCGCCGGCTACGGCGCCACGATCGCGACCATCATGTTCCTCATCCTGCTCGTCGTGACGGTCGTGCAGGTGCGGGTCATGGACAAGGAGCAGAAGGCATGAGCACCGCAGCCCCGCAGGAGAACGCCGCTGCGGCCACGCCGAAGCGGTCGGGTTCCTCCCCGTTCCGACGACGCCCCCGCGAGGAGGCGCACAGCAACGAGGTCCTCGTCCACGGCGGGTTGCCGATGACGATCGCCGGTTACGCCGCGATGATCATCGCGTTCGCGATCGTCGCGATCCCGCTGTACTGGATCTTCATGACGTCGATCAAGCACCGCAGCGACATCTACACGACGCCCGCCGTCTGGTTCCCGCACTCGGTCACGGGTGAGGGTTACAAGACCGCGACGCAGTCGATCCCCTTCTGGGACTTCTTCCGCAACTCGGTCATCGTCACCGTCATCCTGTCGCTCGCCAAGATCGTCCTCGGTGTCATGAGCGCCTACGCCCTGAGCCTCATCCGCTTCCCCGGGCGCAACCTCGTGTTCATCGTCGTCATCGCGGCGCTCATGGTGCCGAACCAGATCACCGTGATCTCGAACTACGCCCTCGTCAGCCAGCTCGGCTGGCGCAACACCTTCCAGGGCATCATCCTGCCGCTGGCGGGCGTCGCGTTCGGCACGTTCCTCATGCGCAACCAGTTCCTGTCGATCCCCAGCGAGATCATCGAGGCCGCGCGCATGGACGGGGCCGGGCCGATGAAGCTGCTGCGCAAGGTCGTCATGCCGATGTCGTGGCCGACCCTCATCGCGTTCTCCATCATCACCGTCGTCAACGAGTGGAACGAGTACCTGTGGCCGTTCCTCATGTCCGACGACCAGCGCACCGGCACCCTGCCGGTCGGCCTCACCCAGTTGCAGAACAACGAGGGCATCACGGACTGGGGCCCTGTCATGGCCGCCACGATGCTCGCCATGCTCCCCGTTCTCGCCCTGTTCCTCGTCCTGCAGCGCCACATGATCAAGGGCCTCACGGCCGGCGCCGTCAAGGGCTGACCCTCTCCCCCACGCTTCACCCAGACGAAGGAAGAAACTCATGTCCACACTCTCGCGCCGCGACCTCTTCGGCCTGACGGCTGGTGCCGTCGTCACCGCAGGCCTCAGCGCCTGCGCCGGCTCCGGCGGCTCCTCCAGCGGTGGTAACAACGGCGGCGGCGACTCGAACACGATCGAGTTCTGGAGCAACCACCCCGGCAAGTCGAAGGCGACCGAGCAGAAGCTCATCGCCGAGTTCGAGAAGGCCAACCCGAACCTCAAGGTCAAGCTCGTCGACGCCGGCAAGAGCTACCCCGACGTCGCGCAGAAGTTCAACGCGGCCCTGTCCGGCGGCAGCCTGCCCGACGTCGTCATCGTCTCCGACACGACGTGGTTCAACTTCGCCCTCAACGACCGTCTGGCCGACATGTCGGCCCTGACGTCCGAGAACAAGCTCTCGACGGACGACTACGTCAAGGGCCTGTACGACGACTACAAGTACGAGGACAAGCACTACGCCCTGCCGTACTCGCGCTCGACGGTCATCTTCTACTACAACAAGGACGCCTGGAAGAAGGCCGGTCTGCCGGACCGTGCGCCGACCTCGTGGGACGAGTTCGAGCAGTGGGCGCCCAAGCTGCAGTCGGCCATGGGCTCGGGCAAGAAGGCCATCGTCTTGGACGACGGCTCCGACTACCTCGACTGGACGTTCCAGTCCATCGCGTGGAGCTACGGCGGCGGCTACTCGAAGGACTGGACGCCCACCATGGCGTCCGAGGGCACCGTCAAGGCCGCCACGAAGATCCAGGAGTGGGCCAAGAAGGGCTGGATGCAGACGTCGAAGGACAGCCAGGCCGACTTCGCCTCGGGCATCGGCGCCTGCGCCATCGAGTCGACCGGTGGCCTCGCCGGCGTCATCAAGAACGCAAGCTTCAAGGTGGGCATCGGCTTCCTGCCTGCGCCGGGCGGCATCAAGACCGTCCCGACGGGTGGCGCCGGCCTTGCGGTGCCGAAGGGCATCTCCGCCGAGCGTCAGAAGAACGCCGTGAAGTTCATCGAGTTCATGACGAACAAGGACAACACGATGACGTTCTCCCAGGCGACCGGGTACATGCCGGTGCGCACCTCCGCCATGGACGACGCGAAGGAGAAGGCGTACCTCGAGAAGAACCCCGAATACGCCGTCGCCGTCAAGCAGCTGCCGAAGGCTCGCCCGCAGGACAACGTCCGCGTGTTCCTGCCCGGCGGTGGCATCGACATCGGTACCTCGCTCGACAAGATCATCGCCGGCTCGGACGTCAAGTCGACGCTCGAGGCGCTCGACACGGCGCTGCAGGCGAAGTACGACTCCCAGATCAAGCCCAAGCTGAAGAAGTAATTCATGGCATCCGTCACCTTCGACGAGGCCACCCGCCTGCACAAGGGTGCGCCCCGTCCCTCCGTCAACAAGGTCACGCTCGACATCGCCGACGGGGAGTTCCTCGTCCTCGTCGGCCCGTCGGGCTGCGGCAAGTCGACGACGCTCCGCATGCTCGCCGGCCTCGAACCGGTCGACGAGGGCCGCATCCTCATCGACGGCCACGACCAGGCCGGCGTGCGTCCCCGTGATCGCGACGTCGCGATGGTCTTTCAAAGCTACGCGCTCTACCCGACCATGACGGCACGTCAGAACATGGCGTTCGCGCTCGAGAACGCAGGCACCTCGAAGGCGGACATCAACGCCCGCGTCGAGGAGGCGGCGAAGATCCTCGAGCTCGAGCCCCTGCTCGAGCGCAAGCCGGGCGCGATGTCGGGTGGCCAGCGTCAGCGTGTCGCCATGGGTCGCGCGATCGTGCGCCAGCCCAAGGTGTTCTGCATGGACGAGCCGCTGTCGAACCTCGACGCCAAGCTGCGCGTCTCGACGCGTGCGCAGATCGCGGCGCTGCAGCGACGCCTCGGCGTCACGACCGTCTACGTCACGCACGACCAGGTCGAGGCGATGACGATGGGTCACCGTGTCGCGGTGCTCAAGGACGGCATCTTGCAGCAGTGCGACACCCCGGAGGAGCTGTACGAACGGCCGCGCAACACGTTCGTCGCAGGCTTCATCGGTTCGCCGTCGATCAGCCTCATGGACGCCGCGCTCACCGGCGGTGACGCGACGTTCCACGGCATGCGGGTGCCGCTGTCGCGCGACATCAAGGCGACGTCGGATCGCGTGACGATCGGGGTGCGCCCCGAGGCGTTCGTCGTCGCGCAGCCCGGTGAGGCGGGTGCGCTCGAGCTCGAGGTCGAACTCGTCGAGACGCTCGGCTCGGAGGCGTTCGTCTACGGTCGCCCCGCGGGCGAGCCTGACGGCCCCCGCATCGGCACGCGCGTCGACAAGCGCGTGCGCCCGACGCAGGGTGACCGGTTCGCGGTGAAGCCCATGACCGACCACGTCCACGTCTTCGACACGGAGACCGGCGAGCGGCTGTGACACCCGGGCCGCTCCCCCACCGTGGGTGATGCCGACATGACGAATGTGCCCGCCCCTTCCACACGGAAGGAGCGGGCACGTTCGTCGTGGCGGGTCAGGCCCGGTGGGCCTGGAGCCGTCAGCTCTCCAGCGACGCCTTGCGGCTCGTCAGCACCTCGTCGATGAGGCCGTACTCCTTGGCCATCTCGGCGGTGAGGATCTTGTCGCGGTCGATGTCGGCACGCACCTGCTCGATCGAGCGGCCGGAGTGCTTCGCGAGCGTCTCCTCGAGCCACTCACGCATGCGCATGATCTCGTTGGCCTGGATCTCGACGTCGGAGGCCTGGCCGCCCGAGCCCTCCATCGCCGGCTGGTGGATGAGCACGCGCGCGTTCGGCAGCGCGTACCGCTTGCCGGGCGCGCCGGCGCCGAGCAGGACGGCGGCGGCCGAGGCAGCCTGTCCCAGGACGAACGTGTGCACGTCCGGGCGGATGTACTGCATCGTGTCGTAGATCGCCGTCAGCGCGGTGAACGAGCCACCGGGGCTGTTGATGTACATGACGATGTCGCGGTCCGGATCCTGCGACTCGAGCACGATGAGCTGCGCGATGATGTCGTCGGCCGACGCGTCGTCGACCTGGACGCCGAGGAAGATGATGCGGTCCTCGAACAGCTTCGTGTACGGGTCGAGGCGCTTCGTGCCGTACGAGGTGCGCTCTTCGAACTGGGGCAGGATGTAGCGGCTCGTCGGCATCGGCGCGGTGACGCCGCCCATCGGGTGGCCCATGGAGCTGTGGGTGTTCATGAAGGTCTCCTTCGTGGGCGAGATCAGTGGTCGGACGACTCGGAGAATGCCGCAGCGTCCCCGGTCGCGTCCTTGGTGGCGTCCTGCGAACGCTCGAAGACGTGGTCGACGAAGCCGTACTCCTTGGCCTCGGCCGCGGTGAACCAGCGGTCGCGGTCGGAGTCGGCCGAGATCTTCTCGACCGGCTGGCCCGTGTGCTCGGCGATGAGCTCGGCCATCTGCTTCTTGATATGCAGCAGCTGCTCGGCCTGCGTCTTCACGTCGGAGGCCGTGCCCTGGATGCCGCCGAGCGGCTGGTGCATCATGATGCGCGCGTGCGGCGTCGCGTAGCGCTTGCCCTTGGCGCCGGCGGACAGCAGGAACTGACCCATCGACGCGGCCAGACCCATCGCGACGGTGCACACGTCGTTCGGCACCCACTGCATCGTGTCGAAGATGGCCATGCCGGCCGTCACCGAACCACCGGGCGAGTTGATGTAGAGCCAGATGTCCTTCTCCGGGTCCTCTGCGGCGAGCAGCAGCAGCTGCGCGCAGATGGCGTTCGCATTGTCGTCGCGAACATCCGAACCGAGGAAGATGATGCGCTCCTTGAGGAGCCGGTTGTAGATCTGGTCGTCGAGGCCGGCGGCCATCTGCGGGCCTGCCATGACCACGTCCGAGGACTGGGCATTCGTCAAGGGATCACTCCGTTCCGAATCTGCCACCCCGAGCGGGTGACATCACGCTTGAACTCTTCACTGACCCTAACGCGCGGGCCCGAGCGTTTCGTCCCCGTCTCGGGGCTTGTTCGCCGTCAGCGCAAGGCTCGACGTTCGCCTGGGCCCGGACGCGACGAAGGGCCGCCCGATTGCTCGCGCGGCCCTCGTCTCAGACGTCAGTGACGACTCACTCGCCGTCGACAGCCTTCTTGGCCGTCTTCTTCGCAGCGGTCTTCTTGGCGGCGGTCTTCGTCGCCGTCTTCTTCGCAGCCGTCTTCTTGGCGGCTGCCTTCTTGGCCGGCTTCTCCGCGGCCTCAGCGGAGTCGGCGTCAGCGGCCTCGGCAGGGGCGGCGACCTTCTTCGTTGCCGTCTTCTTCGACGCGGCCTTCTTGGTCGTCGTCTTCTTCGCGGCAGCCTTCTTGGCGGGCTTGTCCGCAGCGTCGGCGTCGGCGTCCTCGGAGGCGACCGGAGTGGCGTTCTCACCGTCGGCGGCGTCGGCGGCCTGCGCCTCGTCCTCGTCATCGCCGGTGTCGACGGCGGCGTTCAGGTCGACGACGTTGCCCGCCGTGTCCTTGACCGTGGCGGACTCGAGAACGGTGGCGAGCGCCTTGCGGCGAGCGACCTCACCCATGATGGCGGGCACCTGGCCCTGCGCGTCGAGCGCCTGCGCGAACGTGTTCGGGTCCATGCCGTACTGCTGCGCCGACATGATGAGGTACTCGATCAGCTCGTCCTGGCCGACCTGGATCTCGTGCTTCTCGACGATCTCGTCGAGCAGGAGCTGCGTCGCGACCTGCTGACGCGTCGATTCGGTGACCTCGGCGCGGTGCTCGTCATCGTCGAGACGGTTCTCGCCCTCGAGGTGGTTCGTCACCTCTTCGGTGACGATGGACTCGGGCACCGGGATGTCGAGCTGCTCGAGGAGGACCTCGAGGACCTTGTCGCGGGCCTGGACGCCCTGCTCGAAGCGCTTGGTGCGCTCGACCTCGCCGCGCAGGTCGGCCTTGAGCTCGTCGATCGTGTCGAACGACGACGCCAGCTGGGCGAACTCGTCGTCGAGCTCGGGCAGCTCACGGACCTTGACCGACTCGACCTTGACGGTGCACTCGGCGTTCTCGCCCTCGTGCTCACCCCCGGCGAGCGGCGAGGTGAACGTCGTCTCCTCGCCGGCCTTGAGGCCCGTCAGCGCCTCGTCGAGACCGTCGAGCATCGTGCCCGAGCCGATCTCGTAGGAGACACCGGAGACGGCGTCGATCTCGTTGCCGTCGATCGTGGCCGACAGGTCGATCGTGACGAAGTCGCCCTTCTTGGCCTTGCGCTCGACCGACTCGAGCGTGCCGAAACGCTCGCGCAGCTCGGCGATGCGCTCGTCGATGTCGGCGTCGGAGACCTCGATCGGCTCGACCTCGACCTCGAGCGTGTCGAACGCCGGGAGCGTGATCTCGGGGCGGATGTCGACCTCGGCGGTGAAGCTCAGGCCCGCGCCGTCCTCGAGCGGGAACTCGGTGATGTCGACCTCGGGCTGGCCGAGGACCTTGACGTCGTTCTCGACGATCGCGTTCGTGTACAGCTCCGGAAGCGCCTCGTTGACGGCTTCCTGGATGACGGCCGCGCGGCCGAAACGCTGCTCGATGAGCTTCGCGGGAACCTTGCCCTTGCGGAAACCGGGGATCTGAACCTGCGAGCCGATGGTCGTGTAGGCCTTCTCGATGCTCGGCTTCAGTTCATCGGCCGTGACGTCAACGGTGAGCTTGACCCGGGTCGGGGTGAGGTTTTCGACAGCGCTCTTCATCAGCGGTGCACTCCAGTCGATCGGTGATGGTGGGCGCGCCCGCACCGGCCGGCCGATCGTCGGCCCTGCCTGCGGCGCGGCGCGCTCCTCTTACTCGTCGTTCATGCTAACGGTCGGGGTGACAGGATTCGAACCTGCGGCCTTCCGCTCCCAAAGCGGACGCGCTACCAAGCTGCGCCACACCCC
The DNA here is from genome assembly GCF_044878485.1 of Dermacoccus sp. BD5. Taxonomy (NCBI): domain Bacteria; kingdom Bacillati; phylum Actinomycetota; class Actinomycetes; order Micrococcales; family Dermacoccaceae; genus Dermacoccus; species Dermacoccus sp. BD5. The sequence goes on from NZ_JANJER010000001.1 coordinate 296,170, forward strand.
GTCAGCCCCCGCTCGCCGGAGGCGAGGCGGGCCGCTCCGCGCGAGCCGTCCTGCTGCGATCGCGCCGGGGCGCGCTCTCGCAAGACGAACGGCGGCCCCCGCGGGAGCCGCCGTCGCGGTGCTGGAGCGGGCGACGAGAATCGAACTCGCGTGATCAGTTTGGAAGACTGAGGCTCTACCATTGAGCTACGCCCGCATGTTTCTCGGACACATTACCCGAACACGCCGTGACGCCCCAATCCGCGGGGGCTGGCCTGGCCCGCCGCCGTCGCCCCAGTGCTCGCGCGAAGCGCCGCCGACGGTCGTCTTGACCACCGAGACGTTCGCCCACGAACGACGCACGCGGTCTCGACGCGGCCGCAGCGTATGTGCTTCGGTGGATACAAATCCGGTTCGCCGGAGCACTTCCATTCGCAGGAGGCACATCATGGGTATTTTCGACAGCGCCAAGGACAAGGCCAGCGAGTTCGCCCAGGACAACCCCGACAAGCTCGACCAGGGCGTGGAGAAGGCCGGCGACTTCGCCGACGACAAGACGGGCGGCCAGCGCGCCGACCAGATCGACAAGGGCCAGGACTTCGCGAACGAGAAACTCGACGGCGCCTTCGGCGGCGAGTGATCTGCCTCCGTTGAACGCTGACGGCGCCGCTCCCCGATGGGGGCGGCGCCGTTCGTGGTTCAAGCAGGATAGGCCGATCGGGCAGATGCGCTCGCTCAGAAGGGCGCGCTCACTCAGACGGACGCGGTTCCGCGCGCGTGGCGCGATTCGGACGACTCAGGCACGGGCCGCCAGATGACGACGACGGAGCGGTCGTCCTGCCCCCCGGTGCGCGCCGAGGCCTCGCAGATGCGCTGGGCCGCCCCCTCCGGGCCAGTGCCGATGGCGTGCTGCGCGAGGCCGAGCATCTGCTGCGTCCCGGCCGCGAGGTCGCCGTCAGGGCCTTCGACGACGCCGTCCGTGTAGAGGAGCAGGACATCGCCGGGCTCGAGCACCCCGCCTGCGCGCGCGTAGTCCTGCGGCCCCTGATCGAACAACCCGAGCAGCAGACCGGCCGCGCCGGTGATCATCTCCCAGCGGCGCGTGCCTGCGTGATAGTGCGCGGCGCTCGGGTGACCGGCCGTACCGACGCAGTACTGGCCGTCCTCGACGTTGATCGAGACGTGGATGGCGGAGGCGAACCCGTCGCGCCAGCCCTGGCGGATGAGGTAGCGGTTCGCGCCGGGAAGGAAATCCTCCGGGCGCGTCTCCCCCAGCAACCCTGCGAGGGCGCCGGAGAGCAGCAGCGCACGCATCCCCGCCGACGGGCCGTGCCCGGAGACGTCGGTGAGGGCGAGGTGCAGGTGGTCGTCGCGTCGGGCGGCGACGACGAAGTCACCGCTGAATGCATCCCCGCGTGAGGGCATGACACAGTGCTCGACGCGCATTCCGTCCGGCATCTCGGGTGGCAGGGCCTGGGTGTCGAGCCGCTGGCGCAGATCCTTGAGCATGCTCGAGCCCACCGAGAGCGGCACACCCATCGTGAAGCGCTGACGGTTCGCGAACGCGACGATGCCGACGATGAGGGCGAGAGCCACCGCGACGGACCACTGCGTCGGCGCGTCGGACCAGGTGATCGCGGCCGTCGTCACGTAGCCCGTCAGGACGATGGCGATGGCGAGCGCCAGGCGACGCCCCGACAACAGGAACGCTGCGGCGACGATGAGCGGGATGAAGACCGCATGCGACATCGTCGGCGTGAGCGCGATGGCGGCCGCACAGACGATCGCGGTGAGCAGCGCGAACGCGACGACGACGCTGTGCGGCTTGGAGATCGGAGTGGCCACGGCACGCTGCACCGACTGACGCAGGCGCGTCTGTTCGCGTTGAGCCTCCAGAACCACGCGCGCCAGCCTATAGGGGTTGCCTCACGCGCACCAGGGGTGGTGGAGCATGCACCTGCGTGGGTGACAGGCTCCACCGACCCGGGCCGACGGCCCGTCACGCGGCGAGAAGATCGCGCCGGGCGGGCCGTTCGAAGGCCTCAGCCCTCGGAGGGCAGCGTGCCGTCCCGCTCGTACTTCTCGACCATCGCGAGGCGGCGCGCGTGACGCTCGACGCCCGCGTACGGCGTCTCGATGAAGGTGCGGGCGATCTGCTTGGCCTCGTCGATCGAGACGAAGCGACCACCGATCGACAGGATCTGCGCACCGTTGTGCTCGCGTGCGAGAGAAGCGAACTCGGGCGTCAGGCACAGCGCGGCACGGATGCCCTTGACCTTGTTCGCCGCCATCTGCTCGCCGTTGCCGGAACCGCCGAGAACGATGCCGAGCGAGCCCTCGTCGTCACGCACGCCCTCGGCGGCACGCAGGACGTAGACCGGGTAGTCGTCCTCGGCGTCGTACTCGCTCGGGCCGTGGTTGATGACCTCGTGACCCTGCTCGGTCAGGTAGGTCAGCAGGGCCTGCTGGGTCTCGAAAGCTGCGTGGTCGCCACCGATGTGAATGCGCATGTGTGCTCGTCCTTGTCGCGAAGATATGGCCTGAGGGGCAGTGGTGGTGCGGAGGGTCAGCTGAAGTCGGGGCCGACGTCGCGGCTGCGCTTGAGTTCGTAGAAACCGGGCGTGCCCGCGACGAGGAGGCAGCCGTCCCACAGGCGCCCGGCGTCCTCACCCTTGGGCGCCGGCGTCACGACCGGGCCGAAGAACGCGGTGCCGCCGAACGCGACGACGGGGGTGCCGACGTCCGTGCCGACGAGGTCGGTCGCGCGCTTGTGCGCGGCCCGCAGGGCGACGTCGACATCGTCGCCGGGCACGTTGGTCGCCGCGTCGACGAGCTCCGTCTCGAGACCGCACTCGGCGAGCGACTCCACGAGCACGCGCCGCACGCTCTCGGCGTCACGCGGGTCGGCGCCGCCGGGGTGGAAGCGGGTGCCGATCGCGTCGTAGAGCGGCTTGACGACGTCGTCGCCGTGCGCCTGTTGCGCCGCGATGACGAGGCGTACGGGCGCCCACGCCTGTTCGAGGAAGGCCCGGTGATCATCGGGCAGGTCGCGGCCCTCGTTGAGGACGGCGAGGCTCATGACGCGCCAGGTGACGCGCACGTCACGCACCTTCTCGACCTCCATGAGCCAGCGGGACGTCATCCACGCCCACGGGCACATCGGGTCGAAGAACATCTCGACGGTAGGGGCGGCGGACTCGGGCTGATTTTCGCTCACCGCCCCATCCTGCCACCTCGAGCGCCCGTGCAAGGATGGGCAGCACCGCCCGAACGGCTGTGGCGCACACCAGTTCGCGCACCGCCGTTCCTCAACCCTGCTGGAAGGACACCACTGACGTGAACGGGGCCAACCTCACCCGCGACGACGCGCAGACCCGCGGCGAGAACATCACCGTCGACTCCTACGCCGTCACCCTCGACCTCACCACCGGCCCGACGACGTTCGCGACGTCGAGCGTCGTGCGCTTCAGCGCGCAGCCCGGCAGCGAGACGTGGCTCGACTTCCTGGGCGAATCCGTCAGCCGCGTCGTCGTCAACGGCGAGGAGCGTGACGTCGACTGGAACGGCGCACGCATCAGTCTCACCGGTCTCGCCGCCGAGAACGAGGTGCGCGTCGACGCCGTCGGCGTCTACATGAACACCGGTGAGGGCCTGCACCGCTTCGTCGACCCCGCCGACGACGAGGTCTACCTCTACTCGCAGTTCGAGGTGCCGGACGCGCGACGCATGTACCCCGTCTTCGAACAGCCCGACCTCAAGGCGACGTTCCAGTTCACCGTCACGGCGCCCGCGCGCTGGCAGGTGCTGTCGAACGAGACGACGCCGGAGCCGAAGCCCGCGACGCAGACCTACACGGGTCCGAACGGGGTGAGCGAGCCGGCCGCGACGTGGGAGTTCGCCCCCACCGCCCGCATCTCCTGCTACATCACCGCGCTCGTCGCGGGCCCCTACGAGGCGTACCGCGACAGCGTCGAGACGCGCGCCGGTACCATCCCTCTCGGCGTCTTCTGCCGCAAGTCGCTCGCGCCGCACATGGACGCCGACGAGATCTTCGACATCACCAAGCGTGGCTTCGCGTTCTTCGAGAACGAGTTCGACCAGCCCTACCCGTTCACCAAGTACGACCAGATCTTCACGCCGGAATACAACGCGGGCGCGATGGAGAACGTCGGCTGCGTGACGTTCTCCGAGATCTACGTCTTCCGCGCCAAGGTCTCGGAAGCCGTCGTCGAGCGCCGTGCGCTGACGGTGCTGCACGAGCTCGCGCACATGTGGTTCGGCGACCTCGTCACGATGAAGTGGTGGAACGACCTGTGGCTCAACGAGTCGTTCGCCGAGTGGGCTTCGACGACGGCGCAGGCCGAGGCGACGCGCTGGGAGTCGGCGTGGACGACGTTCGGCACGTCCGAGAAGGCGTGGGCCTACCGTCAGGACCAGCTGAGCTCGACGCACCCCATCGTCGCCCCGATCCGCGACCTGGCCGACGTCGAGGTCAACTTCGACGGCATCACGTACGCCAAGGGCGCCTCGGTGCTCAAGCAGCTCGTCGCCTACGTCGGGCGTGAGCCGTTCACCGCTGGTCTGCGCGCTTACTTCGCGCGCTATGCGTGGCAGAACACGACGCTGCCGCAGCTGCTCGCCGAGCTCGAGACGACGAGCGGACGCGACCTCACGCAGTGGTCGAAGCTGTGGCTCGAGACCGCCGGCGTCAACACGCTGCGCCCGATCGTCGAGACCGACGACGACGGCCGCATGACGAGCGTCGTCATCGAGCAGAGCGCCGCCGACGACTACCCGACGCTGCGTCCGCACCGCCTCGCCGTCGGCTGCTACACGCTGCGTGACGGCGCCCTGACGCGCACCGCGCGCGTCGAGCTCGACGTCGACGGTGAGCGCACCGAGGTGAGCGAGCTCGTCGGCACGCCGCAACCCGACCTGCTGCTCGTCAACGACGACGACCTCGCCTACGCGAAGATCCGTCTCGATGCGCGCAGCCTCGCCACGGCCATCGCCCACCCGCGCGCGTTCACGGATTCGCTGCCGCGCGCCCTCGTGCTCGGCGCCGCCTGGGACATGACGCGCGATGCGGAGATGTCGGCGCGCGACTTCATCGACATGGCCCTCGCGACGCTGCCGGGCGAGAGTGACTCGACGCTGCTGCGCACCCTGCTCGGGCAGCTGACGACCGCCGCGCGCACGTACACGGCATCGGAGCACCGCGACGACGTCGTCGCCCTCGTGGCCCGCACTCTGCGCGGTCTGCTGCGCTCGGCCGAGCCCGGCTCCGATGCGCAGCTCCAGCTCGCGCAGGCGTTCACGTCGTTCGCCGCGAGCGCCGACGACCTCGCGTTCGTCCGCGGCCTGTTCGAGGGCTCGTCCGTGCTCGACGGTCTCGCCCTCGACACCGAGATGCGCTGGACGCTGCTCACGAGCCTCGTCGCCGGTGGCGTGCTCGGCGAGCCCGAGATCGCGGCCGAACTCGAGCAGGACAACACCGCGACCGGCGCTGAGCGCGCCGCGCGTGCCCGGGCGGCGATCCCGACGGCCGAGGCGAAGGCCGCGGCGTGGGCGTCCGTCGTCGACTCCGACGCGCTCGCGAACCAGACGATCGCCGAGACCGCCGCGGGCTTCGGGCACGTGCACGACGAGGCACTGCTCGAGCCGTACGTCGAGCGCTACTTCGAGATGGCCGAGGGCTACTGGGCCTCGCGCACGCACCACATCGCGGAGCTGACGATCGGGTCGTTCTTCCCGTTCACCCTCGCCGGGCCGCAGCTGCTCGCGCAGGCCAACACCTGGCTCGACGCCCACCGTGACGCCCCGGCCGGTCTCGTGCGCACCGTTGCCGAGAACCGCGACACCGTGGCGCGCGCCGTCGAGGCTCAGCGCTTCGACGCACAGGCGGCGCGACAGCACGGCTGAGCCCGCCGCGACGGGCGGTGATGCGCGCGAGCCGTGAGTGCTCGTGCTTCCCCCGCATCGTGTGTGCCACCGCGACGCAGCTGCGCCGGCGGCAGTGATCGCGCAGAGCCCGGGGAGCCTGGGCTCTGCGAGACTCTCGCTTCACGTGGGGCGGCAGCGAATCGGCCCACGTCGGTCGTTCGAGACGAGCTGGGCGCGGGTGATTGGATGACGGCATGTCATCGATTCCCCTGAGCCTCGCCCCGCTGCGCACGTCGACGATGAGCGATCTGTGGCACCACGTCGGTGGCACTCCGGTGCAGGTGGTCATCATCGTCGTCGCGGCCGTCGCGGTGCGTTGGCTCGCCCACCGCGCGATCTCGCGGGCCGTCGAGGCGATGATCGCCCGCCCCCGCTCGACGCGTTCTGGGCAGGACGAGACACGTGGGGCCATTGACGAGGCCGGTCAGCAGACGGGCGCCGCCACCCCTTCCGCCCAGGCGCCAGAAGGCGCGGGCGACGCTGCGGGAGAGGCGGAAGGCGCTGCGGGGAGCACCGCCGTCAGCGCGGGCGACCTGCTCGCTCCGACCCGCGCCCGGTTGCGTGCCGCCGCAGGTCTCGACGACGAGCGTCGCCGTCAGCGCGCCGCGACGATGGGGTCATTGCTGCGCTCGATCACGACGGTGGCAGTCGTCGTCGTCGCGACGCTGACGATCGCCGCGCAGTGCGGCATCCAGCTCGGCCCGATCATGGCGAGCGCCGGAGTCGCGGGCGTCGCGCTCGGCTTCGGCGCGCAGTCGCTCGTCAAGGACTACCTGTCGGGCATCTTCATGATCTTCGAGGATCAGTACGGCGTCGGTGACGTCATCGACACCGGCGAGGCGATCGGAACCGTCGAGGAGGTGACGCTGCGCATCACGCGGCTGCGCGACGCGAACGGTGTCGTCTGGTACGTCCGAAACGGTGAGATCGTGCGCGTCGCCAACCGTTCGCAGGGGTGGTCGACGTCGCTCGTCGACATCCCGGTCGCCTACGACTCGGACATCCACACCGTCACCCATGTGCTCGAGGGCGTCGTCGACGCGCTCGGGGCCGACCCCGAGTGGAGCGAGAAGCTGATCGAGCGCCCGAACGTCGCGGGTGTCGAATCGGTGGCGGGCGGCACCATGACGTTCCGCATCATCGCGAAGACGGCGCCGAACGAGAACTTCGGCGTGAGCCGCGAACTGCGCCGACGCAGCGTCATCGCGCTCGAGGACGCAGGCGTCAAGGGCCCGCCGGCCCAGCCGTTCGCCGCCGTCAACACCGCCCTGCCGAAATGAGGCCGACCTCGGCACCGATGAAGGGACCTCCGGCCACGCGACGGCCGTGGCGCGCGGGTGAAAGACTGGACACATGAGTGAGCCGACGCTGTACGACCGCATGGGCGGCCACGCCACGTTCCACCGTCTCGTCGAGGTGTTTTACGACGGCGTGGCGCAGGACGCGACGCTGCGAGCGATGTACCCCGAGGCCGATCTCGAGCCCGCGAAGCGCCGTTTCGAGATGTTCCTCGAACAGTACTGGGGCGGCCCGACGACGTACTCGGCCGAGCGCGGCCACCCGCGCCTTCGGATGCGACACATGCCGTTCGCCGTCACCCCCGAGCAGCGCGACCGCTGGCTGACGCACATCATGGCGGCGTGCGACGACGTCGCCCTGGAACCGGAGCTCGACCGCCTGCTGCGCGACTACCTCGTGCGCGCGGCCTACAGCCTCGTCAACACCCCCGCGCCGGAGCCGGAGCACCCGGTTCGCTGACGCGCCGCCGTCACCGAGTCGAACGGCTCGGGCAGCGATGGGCCTGTCGAGCCCCTCTCGGCCGCGGGTGATGCGGACGGTTTCGTCCCAGCGCCCGTGGTTGGCAGACTGGGGCGGTGAGTGAACAGACTTCGTGGATCAAGCAGACCTCAGCGACGCACGTCGGCCACGGCGGCCAGGAATGGTGGCGTACGTCCGCCGTCTACCAGGTGTATCCGCGCTCGTGGGCCGATTCGAACGGTGACGGTGTCGGCGACCTGCCCGGCATCACCGCCAAGCTGCCCTACCTGCGCGACCTCGGCGTCGACGCGCTGTGGATCTCGCCGTTCTACACCTCCCCGATGGCCGACGCGGGCTACGACGTCGCCGACTACCGCGACATCGACCCGCTGTTCGGCACCCTCGCCGACGCCGACAAGCTGATCGCCCGCGCGCACGAGCTCGACCTGCGCGTCATCGTCGACCTCGTGCCGAACCACTCCTCCGACGAGCACGAGTGGTTCAAGGCGGCCCTCGCGGCCGGCCCTGGTTCGCCGGAGCGCGAGCGCTACCTGTTCCGCGACGGCAAGGGCGAGAACGGTGAACTGCCGCCGAACGACTGGCAGGCGATCTTCGGCGGCAACGCGTGGACGCGCGTCAGCGACGCCGACGGCAACCCCGAGCAGTGGTACCTGCACCTGTTCGACCCCAAGCAGCCCGACTTCAACTGGAACAACCCCGAGGTCCGCGACGAGTTCGTCTCGATCCTGACGTTCTGGCTCGACCGCGGTGTCGACGGCTTCCGCGTCGACGTCGCGCACAGCCTGATCAAGGCCGACGGGCTGCCCGATCACGCGGCGCACGCGCAGATGGCCGGCACCGGCGATGCGAGCCACGACAACGGCGGCCCGATGTGGGATCAGGAGGGCGTGCACGAGATCTACCGCGCGTGGCGTGAGTTGCTCGACTCCTACAACCCGCGCGACGCCGACGGTTACGACTCCGCCGCGGACCGCGCGATGTGCGCCGAGGCGTGGGTCAGCCCGCCCGAGCGCCTCGCCCGCTACGTGCGCCCGGACGAGTTCCACCAGGCGTTCAACTTCGCCTTCCTCGAGACACCGTGGCGTGCCGCCGACCTGCACGAGAGCATCACGTCGTCGTACCGCTCGAACGACTCCGTCGGCGCACCGACGACGTGGGTCCTGAGCAACCACGACGTCGTGCGTCACGCAACGCGTCTTGCGCTGCCCGTCGGGCAGCCGCGCCCCAACGGCATCCGCGCCGAGGACCCGCAGCCCGACGCGGCACTCGGCCTGCGTCGCGCCCTCGCGGCGACGGCACTCGAGCTGGCACTGCCCGGCGGCGCCTACCTGTACCAGGGTGAGGAACTCGGCCTGCCCGACCACACGACGATGCCCGACGAGGCGCGTCAGGACCCGACGTGGGAGCGCTCCGAGCACACCGAGGCCGGCCGTGACGGCTGCCGCGTGCCGATGCCGTGGGTCAAGGACGCGCCGTCGTTCGGGTTCGGCCCGTCGGAGGCGACGTGGCTGCCGCAGCCCGAGGTCTACGGTGACCTCGCCGTCGACCAGCAGGACGGCGTGGCCGGTTCGACGCTCGAGTTCTACCGCCGCATGCTGCGCGAGCGTCACGCCCGCGAACTGGGCTCTGGCTCGCTCACGTGGGTCGAGGGCGCCGGCGACGACGTCGTGGCGTTCGTCAACAGCCGTGACGGCCACGAGGACCTGTGGGTCGTCACGAACTTCGGTGAGCCGGTCGCCCTGCCCGACGACGCGTTCGTCGTCCTGAGCAGCGGTGACGCCGACAGCCTCACCGTCGAACGCGACGTCACGGTCTGGTTCACGCGAGCCTGATCGAGGCCCACCCGGTCGCAGCGCGACGCGATGATGGCGGGTAACTCACGCGTAGGCGCGTCACGAGGCGCCTACCCGTGAGTTACCCGCCATCGTGCGTCGACGGTAGCCGGAGCTGTCGTGGGTGCGTCCTGGCGTGACGCGTGCTTGGCGCACGGTCACTCCCCCGGGTAGACCACCCCGAGCTGACGGCGGATCTCGTCCATGAGACCCATGACGCGCAACGTCTCGGCGTGTGGCATGAGGGGCGACTCGCGGCGGCCGTCGCTGATGCAGCGGGCCACCTCGACGGCCTCGAAGTGCAGCGCGTGCAGGTCGTCGGCACCGTCGAAGGTGTCGAGCACCTCGCCGTCGTTGCTGACGAGACGCACCTGCGTCGGGAAATAGAACCACCCGTCGAGTTCGAGGCGCCCTTCGGTGCCGGCGACGACGGCGGTGTTGGGCGTCTGCGTCGCCATCGTCGTGCCGAGACCGGCGATGGAACCACCGCCGCGCAGGGTGATCGTCTCGCATTCGTCGACGCCCTGCGGCGTGAGGATGCCGGTGGCGACGACGTCGTCGACCTGCGGCATGAGCATTGCCGCGAAGCTGAGCGGGTAGATACCGAGGTCGAGGAGCGCACCGCCGGCGAGGGCGGGATCGGACAGGCGCTGGGGCCCCTCCGGGTAGAGCGCCTGACCGTGGTCAGCGGCGATCCAGCGCACGTCACCGATGAGGCCGGCGTCGATGGCCTGACGGATCACGTCGTAGTGCGGCAGGAAGCGCGACCACATGGCTTCCATGACGAACACGCCGGCGCGCTCCGCCGCTTCGAGCACCTCCCGAGCCTCGGCGGCGTTGCGCGCGAATGCCTTCTCGACGAGGACGTGCTTGCCCGCCTCGATGGCGAGCAGTGCGTGGTCGCGGTGCTCGCTGTGCGGTGAGGCGACGTACACGACGTCGACGTCGTCATCAGCAACGAGTTCGCCGTAGGATCCGTAGGCCGTTGCGCCGGAAGCGAATTCGTCGACGAACTCTTGCGCACGCTGAACATTTCGAGAACCGACGGCGACGATGCCTTGCGACGTCCGCGCCGTGAGCGCTTGCGCGAACGTGCGGGCGATGCCACCGGGCGCGATGATGCCCCAGCGCAGGCTCGGCGCGTCCATGGGGTCGAGGGTGCGTGGCTGCGGTAGTGAACGGTGCGTCATGGTCACGACCATAACCGCGCAGGCACCCATCGTTCGGCTCGGCGGGCTCGCGTGCACGGCGCCGGATGCCCGACCGCTCAGGTGCGGACGATTTCGACGGTGACGCATCGCACCCGAACGCGCGCCGCCAGGTGCGCACCCCGCGTCAGCGACGTCGCGCACCCCAGCCGATCGGCACGCTCGCGGTCCGAGCGACGAGCGACATCCCCCGCCCGCGCGGCCCACCCTTGAGGTGCGCAAACCCGCGTCAACGACGCCGCGCCCCCCGAACCGTCAGCGCACGAGAACGTGCCCGACGTCTGTCGAGACGCGATGCCAGCGGGCCGTGCCATACACCGTCGCGACGTCACCGACGGCGAATCCGAGCGCGTACAGCCCGAGCGCGGCCCCGGCGGGCAGCCCGTCGGCGCCGCCGAGATCACCCTCGATCGGGCGGTTCCAGACGCGTTCACGGAGCTGTTCGACGGCTGCGGCACCGGCGCCCTCGGGAGTTCCGGTGGCGACCTCCTCGATGCCGACGCGCGCGACGTGCACGAGACCGTCGACGGGCAGGCGCGCCAGCGGCGACCATCCGCTGCGCGGGGGCGTGACAGCAGCCCAGGACGTGCGCACCGTCATCGGCGGGATCTCGAGCGTGAAGGCGCCATCGGATTCGTCGACGACCTGGGGGCTTGCACCGGGCGCGGCGTTCGCGACCGCACCACGCGGCGAACCGCTGCGAGCCAGACGATCGGCGACCGCCGCCAATGGGACGACGACGTCGACCGGCTCGTCGACGGCGCGCGCGAGCGGCAGCACCCGCAACCCTATGACGGTGCCCTCCCCCATGAGTCCGCGGCCCTTGCGCACGCCGACCCACGCGGCGAGCGTCGCTCCACTCGCCTGGAGGCGGATCGCGCCGTCGGCGTCGAGCGTGCGCGCGCGGGCGACGTACGTCGTCAGGTCTGCGGCGACCTGGGCGTCCGCGAGCTCCAACCCGTCGCTCACGCCGAGGCCTCGCGGCGCTTCTCGGCAGCGCGGTGGCGGAACGGCACGGGCGGGCCGACGAAGCGTCGCAGCTGTGTCTTGTCGTGCTCCTCGAGCCGACGCGGCCGCTCGGTCTGGAAGTCGTAACCGACGAGCGTCGTCTCCGCGAGCGCGTACGTCGTCGAACCGTGCCCCCCGTCGCGCACCTCGTACCCGACGTCGTACGCCGCGCCGCCGAGGTGCGTGATCCACATGGCGACCTCGATCGGCTCGATGCGGAACAGCAACGGCGCCCGGTACTCGATCTCGTGACGCGCGACGATGATGCCCTCGCCGACGACGGAACGCTCACGACCGAACCACTGCGCGAACGCGAGGATGCGGGCGTCCTCGAGCAGACGCAGGAACTGGACGTTGTTGACGTGGCCGTAGGCGTCCATGTCCGACCACCGCAGCGGAACGGGCACGACGGAGGCATAGTCGGGCGCGTAGGTCATGGTGGTCATTATCCCCCGCGCCCAGGCCCCATCACCAACCGACGGCGGTGTCATGTCACGCGGTTGCGCGCGGGAGGCGCCGTTCATGGGTAGCCTCGCCTCGTGACTTCCCTCGTTTCGATCGAACCGTCCGACGACCCGGTCGGCGACCTGCTGAACATCCTCGACGTCCGCCCGGTGGGCAGTGCGACGATCTCCGCGTCCTTCGACGAGGACGGTGAGCGCCGCGTCGACCTCGGTCAGAGCGCCGCGGACCTGTTCGTCGGCGAATCGCAGCCGCAGCCGCACGGGCGCATCTTCGGCGGGCAGGTTCTCGCGCAGTGCATCGTCGCGGCCGGCCGCACCGTCGGTGAGATCAAGCCCGGGGTGCCGCGCCACATCCACTCCCTGCACGGGTACTTCCTGCGCCCGGGGGACGCTGCGCAGCCGGTGCGTTTCGCCGTCGAGCGACTACGTGACGGTGGGTCGTTCTCCGCGCGGCGCGTGCACGCGATCCAGAACGGCGCGCCGATCCTCAGCGTCATCATGAGCTTCCAGGAGGACGCCGGCGGCATCGACCACCAGGTGACGATGCCGGACGTGCCGGCCCCCGAGTCGCTGCCCACGACCGCGGACATCGTCGGCGACATCGATCACCCGATGGCGCAGCACTGGGCGCGCGGACGCGCTGTCGACGTTCGACACGTCGAGGGCGGGCTCTATCTCGCGCCGGCGGACGAACGTCAGCCGTTCCAGAACCTGTGGATGCGCACACTGCGTGAGGTGCCGAACGACCCGCTGCTCAGCGCTGCGATCCTCGCGTACGCCTCCGACTACTCGATGCTCGAGGCGGCGATGCGCGCCAACGGCATCGCCTGGTCGTCACCCGGCTACCGCGCTGCGAGCCTCGATCACGCGATGTGGTTCCACCGGCCCGTGGACCTGACGCAGTGGATCCTGTTCGCGCAGGAATCACCCTCGACGTCGGGTGGGCGCGGCCTCGGCGTGGGGCGCATGTTCACCGAGGACGGCACCCTCGTCGCCACCGTCGCGCAGGAGGGCATGATGCGCCTCAAGGACGCCCCCCGCCCCTGACCTCGCGTACCGCAATCCCCTGCACGACTGCGATTCCCGTCCCCATCTGCGATGTTCGTGCCCATCCGCGATTCTTGGTCACATCAGTCGGGCTGTGATGCATGGGCGCTACGTTGAGGGGCATGACTGATTTCGACGCTGACATCACGCTGACCGGGTCCTTGGTGCGGTTGGAGCCCTTGACGCTCGAGCATCATGACGGCCTCGTGGCCGCCGTCAACGACGGCGAGATGTGGACGCGCTGGTACACGAGCGTTCCGCGCGCTGACGGTGTGCGCGCGATGATCGAGCAGCGCCTCGCATGGCGCGAGTCGGGGTTCATGGTGCCGTTCGTCGCGGTGCGGCTGGCGGACGAGCAGGTGTTGGGGTGCACGACGTTCTACGACATCGTCGACGCGGTGCCGCGCGTGTCGATCGGCTACACGTGGAACCGCGCGTCGACGCACGGCACGGGCACGAACGCGGAGAGCAAGTTGTTGCTCATGACGTACGCCTTCGAGACGGTCGGGGTCGAGTGCGTGCGGTACGAGACGAGCTGGATGAACCAGCAGTCACAGGCCGCGATCGAGCGTCTCGGTGCCAGGCGTGACGGCGTGTTGCGCGCCGATCGTCGCGAGGGCAACGGCGCATTGGGCGACAAGGTTGTCTATTCGATCCTTGCGCACGAGTGGCCGGCCTCGAAGGCTTCTCTCGAGGCGCGCCTCGCGAAACGGCGCTGACCCGTCAGCCCGACGGTCCGGATCCCCAGACCGCGGCACTGACTGCGCCGGCGATGCCGGCCGGGTCTGACGTCGCGGCGGCACCACGAGCACGCGTCATGACGCAGCCCTTCCCCGAGCCCAATCCGTCCCGCACCTCAAGACGCAGGGACAGCGGACAGTGACCCGGCGCACCATGGACTCTGGATGACAGCAACGCCCCTCACGAACACCGAGCGTGCGAGGTGTGAGTGAGAGGCGTTGCTGTCATCCAGCCCGAAGGCCTGTCGCACCGAGGTGGCGCGGCGATCCTGGGCGAGCCCGCGAGCTCAGGATCCGCGCCGCCCGGAAGACGGGTCGAGGGAGTATCAGTCGCGTGTCCTTACCGCGACTTCGTCAGCGCTTGCTGCGGCAGGATCCTCGCTTCGCTGCGGTCCTACCTTCGCGCGCTTGATCCTCAGTCGCGGGTCCTCACCGCGACTTCGTCAGCGCTTGCTGCGGCAGGATCCTCGCTTCGCTGCGGTCCTACCTTCGCGCGCTTGATCCTCAGTCGCGGGTGAGCCGGCGGTGTGTGACGCGGTGGGGGCGCGCTGCTTCGGCGCCGAGGCGTTCGATCTTGTTCTTCTCGTAGGCGTCGAAGTTTCCTTCGAACCAGTACCACGCGGCGGGGTTCTCGTCGGTGCCTTCGTAGGCGAGGATGTGCGTCGCGACGCGGTCGAGGAACCAGCGGTCGTGGCTGATGACGACGGCGCAGCCGGGGAAGCTGAGCAGCGCGTTCTCGAGGGATCCGAGGGTTTCGACGTCGAGGTCGTTGGTCGGTTCGTCGAGCAGCAGCAGGTTGCCGCCCTGCTTGAGGGTGAGGGCGAGGTTGAGGCGGTTGCGTTCACCACCGGACAGGACGCCGGCCTTCTTCTGCTGGTCGGGGCCCTTGAACCCGAACTGCGAGACGTAGGCGCGTGCGGGGATCTCGACCTGGCCGACCTGGATGTGGTCGTTTCCTTCGGAGACGACCTCGAACAGAGTTGATTCGGGGTCGATGCCGGCGCGGTTCTGGTCGACGTAGCTGATGTTGACCGTCTCACCGATCTTCACGGTGCCGGCGTCTGGCTCTTCGAAGCCGACGATCGTCTTGAACAGGGTCGTCTTGCCGACGCCGTTGGGGCCGATGACGCCGACGATGCCGTTGCGCGGCAGCGTGAACGACAGCCCGTCGATGAGGACGCGGTCGCCGAAGCCCTTCTTGAGGTCGTTGACCTCGATGACCTGCGCGCCGAGGCGCGGGCCCGGCGGGATCTGGATCTCCTCGAAGTCGAGCTTGCGGGTGCGCTCGGCTTCGGCGGCCATCTCCTCGTAGCGCGCGAGGCGTGCCTTCGACTTCGTCTGGCGGGCCTTCGCGTTGGAGCGGACCCACTCGAGTTCTTCCTTGAGGCGCTTGGCGAGCTTCGCGTCCTTCTTGCCCTGGACGGTGAGGCGCTCCTGCTTCTTCTCGAGGTACGTCGAGTAGTTACCCTCGTAGGGGTACAGACGACCGCGGTCGACCTCGCAGATCCAGCCGGCGATGTTGTCGAGGAAGTACCTGTCGTGGGTGACGGCGAGGACGGCGCCCGGGTAGCTCGCAAGGTGCTGTTCGAGCCAGAGGACGGATTCGGCGTCGAGGTGGTTGGTGGGCTCGTCGAGCAGGAGCAGGTCGGGCTTCTGCAGCAGCAGCTTGCACAACGCGACGCGGCGCTTCTCACCACCGGAGAGGACGGAGACATCGGCGTCACCGGGCGGGCAGCGCAGGGCGTCCATGGCCTGCTCGAGCTGGGAGTCGATGTCCCACGCATCGGCCGCGTCGATCTTCTCCTGGAGCTTGCCCATCTCCTCCATGAGGGCGTCGAAGTCGGCGTCGGGTTCGCCCATCTCGGCGGAGATCTCGTTGAACCGGTCGAGGTCGACCTTGATCTGGCCGAGGCCTTCCTCGACGTTGCCGCGCACGTCCTTCTCCTCGTTGAGCGGCGGCTCCTGCAGCAGGATGCCGACGCTGTAGCCCGGGGACAGGCGTGCCTCGCCGTTGCTGGGCTGGTCGAGCCCCGCCATGATCTTGAGGATGGTGGACTTGCCGGCGCCGTTGGGGCCGACGACGCCGATCTTGGCGCCGGGGTAGAACGACATCGACACGTCGTCGAGGATCACCTTGTCGCCAACGGCCTTGCGCGCCTTGGTCATGGTGTAGATGAACTCAGCCATGCGCCCGAGGCTATCGGTTGCAAGCCGTTCGACGCGACTTTCCGCGGCGCGTGCGGGGCCCGACGTCCGCCCGGCCGGGCGGTGACGTGCTCACCGTCCGGCCGGCCTCGCCGTCTCAGGCGTCGACGAGCGCGCGGCGCCCCTCGGTGGCTTCCTCGTCGGACGCGGGTTCGATGCGGCCGAACTGCTCGTTCTCCACCGTGCGCGTCACCTCCGTGACGATGTCGTCGACGAGGCGGTCGGAGCTCGGGATGACGGGGTCGGAGCACTTCGTGAACGACGTCTGCCCGAACTTGTGGGAGGCGCCGATGTCGTGCGCGTCGATCTGCACGCTCATGCGCTGCGAGCCGTCCTGCGCGACGTACTGACTGAGCCGCAGCCGACCCGAGACCATGACGTGCTGACCCTTCGCGAGCGAGTGATAAGCGTTGCCCGCGAGCGTGCGGAACGCCGTCACGCTGAAGAACTGCGACGCACCGTCGCTCCACGTGTTCTCCTGCGCGTTCCAGCGGCGCTCGTTGACCGCCATCCGGAACGCGAGGAACGCATCCCCTGTCTTCGTCTGGCGCAGCACCGGGTCGGTGACGACGGTGCCGCTGATGTCGATCGCTACCTCGTTCATGGTGGTTCCTCCACTGCGGCCGCGGCCGCGTCAGGCGTCGCGCCGGCCACCTCGGCCGGTCGTGATCCCGACGCTAGGCAGGTTCGTCCGCCCCGCGCGTCCCACCGTCACCGATGCTGTGGATAGGCCCTCCCGAGCGCTGCCTGGAGGGCAGATTCACAGCTGGCACGCCTCGCCTGGGGACGGCCGCGACGCAGCGTCACCATCCCCAGCCCGGAGCCGAACCACGGTGCCCCCGCGCCTGACCCACGGCCGTACCGTCCGCAGAGCCCCCACCCACCAGCACCGCAACCATCGCCCGCGGCTCAGGCCGACGCCTGCCCGAGCGCCCGTGCCGTGTCGTCGTGGCGCCTCACGACCGCCTCGACGGGCGCGATGATGCGCTCCGACGCCACCTGCGCGATGGCCTCGTCGAGGCGCTCCTGCGCATCCTGACGTGCGCGTCGGGCTCCCGTCCGAGCGAGGGTCCGCGTGAGGACCGTGAGCAACAACCCCGCGAGCAACCCGCCGGCGAGCATGACGAGCGGGATGGGCAGCCAGTCACCCGCCATCGTCGGGACGCCCACGTGGATCTGCATCGTGCCGAGCAGCGCGAGCACGATCAACCACGCGGCCCCGGCCAGCGCGACACCGGCGAAGGCCCACTGCAGCGCCGACGCCGCGGCCCACCAACCCGGGAAGCGTCCGCGCAACGGCGTGCGCAGCACGGCCTGGTCGAGCGCGTCGGCCATGGCGCCGTCACGCCCCGTCGCGGCGCTGCGCACCTCGTCTGCCCAGGGGTCCGGCAGGCCGTCCGCAGCCTTCTCCCCGAGACGCCTCGTCGCGAGGTCGACCGCAGCGCGCGCGGCCGGCGTCGCGGGAGGCAGCGACGACTTGCCGAGCACGACGCGCCGATCACCGCGGCTCATGCCGTCGGACACCTGCTTGTCGAGCCCGAGCCGCGCGAGCGGCCGCGCCTTGAGCTTCTGCGACCATCGCGTGAACGGCCATCCGGTGCGCCGTGCCGCCTCTGTGCGGTAGTCGCGCTCGACGGCGTCGAGCACCACCCCCACACCGGCCGACTGCGCGAGGGCGGAGACGACCTCGGCGTTCGTCCCACTCGTGCGATGCTCGCGCACCGCTCCGACGTGCGAGCTGAGCCGCTGGGCCTGATGCCGCAGATCGCCCGCGAGGCGCCGATCGGCGGCATTCTTGGCCTGCACGACGTACGCGAGAGCGTCGACGAGGGTCGTCACACCGCCGTCGACGACCGTCGAGGTGGGCAGCACGAGCGCGTCCGTCAGCCCGTCCTCGACGAGGAGGCGACTCAGGTCGGCGAGGCAGCTGTCGGTCCCCTCCGGCGTCAACCGATCGGCCTGGTTGAGCACGACGATCGACGTCGCCTTCGCGACCGCGAGCTGACGGACGTACTGCTCGTGCAGCACCGCGTCGGCGTACTTCTGCGGGTCGGTGACCCACACGAACAGATCGCACAGCTCGAGCACGCGATCGGCCTCCGCACGGTGCTCACGCACACGGGAGTCGAAGTCGGGAAGGTCGAGCAGGACGAGCCCGTCGAGCTCGGCATGGCGTGGCATCGCGGCGTGCACCTGATGGCGTGAAGGCACGTCGAGCCAGTCGAGCAACTCGCTCGGAACGCTCTCACCCCAGATCGCCGCGGCGGCCCGTGACGTCGTCGGGCGGCGCGCGCCGACCCGCGAGACGGGCTCGCCGACGAGCGCGTTGAACAGGCTCGACTTGCCGGAGCCGGTCGCCCCGGCGAGCGCGACGACGGTGTGGTTACCGCCGATCCGTGAGCGCTCGGCGACGCGCGCCAGCAGCTTGCGGGCGACGGCGACATCGTCCGCGGGCAAGGCGGGCCCACCGAGCGTCAGCGCGCGTTGCAGCGCGGCGGCGCGGCCGTCGACCTCCTCGCGCGTGATGGGGGCGACGACCTCGGCGCGTTCGCGCCGCTCGCGTCCGAACGGCTTCCAGCTCATCGCGCCTCCTCGACGTGGGTGAGCGCCGTCTCGATGCGAGCCGCCGCCTGCTTCGGCAAAGCCACCTCACCGAGCGCAGCGTCGTAGCGACGTTCCTCGGCGGCGAAGAGCGCCTCGACGCGCTCGATGAGCAGACCGCGGGCCGCCTTGGCGAGCGAGCGGACGGCCTGGTCGCCGAAGATCGCCTCGAGCAGGCGCTGCGCGAGCACGGACGAGCCGGCGGAGATGCCGACCTCAGCGCCAGTCAGGCCGCCGGTCGAGGCGAACGTCACGATCATGAGCAGCACGGCGATGCCGTTGACGCCGAACGCGAGAAAACGCGCCGTCGAGCGCTTCTCACCGGCTTCGGAGCGGACGAGCTCGAGCACGTCGCCCTGCCAGTCGCGCACGAGCCGCTCGATGTGGTCGGCCACCTGCGGACTGGCTGAGGTCAGCTCGGGGTGACGCGCCACGAGCGGTTTGCCCGCGTCGTCGAGGCGCCAACCGCGGCCGGCGTCGAGGGCTGCCGATTCAGCGTGTGAGGTGACCAGCTGCGCCACCCCGGACTGCAGCGCCTCCCCTAGATCCCTCGCGGGTGCGGCCTTCTCCGTCCGCGCGGTGAAAAGAGCGGAGACGCGGTCGCGCAGGCGGCTGACGCCGGCCTCGAACTGCTTGAACAGCTCACCCGTGCCGACGAACTCCTGCCACCGCGCGAGCACCTCGCCGCGCAGCAGCGTGCCGTCCTCAAGACCTTCGGCCACCTCCTGCAGGTGCTCGCGATAGGCCTCGTGGGCCACGTCGCTCAGCCGGGCGTGGGCCTCCTCCTGGGCCCGCGCCGCCGCGATGCTCGCCCGTGCCCGCGGCGCCAGCGAGTCGAGGGCGCCGTCGAGGGTACGGCGGATGACGGCCTGCCGCGACATCGCGTCACTCGCGAGCGAGTTGAGCCACTCGGTGATGCGCGCGACTTCGGCCTGCGGCAGCATGCCGAAGTCGTCGAGCGGCGATTCGGCGACCGCGAACACCGGCGCACGGCCCAGCCCCTGCGCGGCGAGCATGCGCGCGAGGTCGGCCTGCACCTCGTCGATCGCCTCGCGCGGCACCCGGTCGAGGACGACGGCGACGGACGTCCCGCGCTCCGTGGCCTGCTCGAGCATCTCCCACGGCACCGCGTCGGCGTAGCGCACCGCGGTCGTGACGAACAGCCACAGGTCGGCGGCCGACAGCAGCTGTCGGGCCAGGTCGCGGTTCGCGGAGACGACGGAGTCGATGTCGGGGGCGTCGAGCAGCGCCAGTCCGCGCGGCACGGACGCCGACGCGACGAGCCGCAGCGACGACGGGTCGTCACCCTGCGTCGCACTGCCGGTCAGGCGTGACAGGCCGGGCAGCACCCGCTCGTCGATGAACCAGTGCGTGTCGCTCGGGTGGTGGATGAGAACCGACGCGCGCGTCGTCGGGCGCAGGACACCCGAGCGCGTCACCTGCTCGCGCACGATCGAGTTGACGAGCGTCGACTTGCCCGCACCCGTCGATCCACCGATGACGGCGAGCAGCGGCGCGTCGAGCGATTCGAGGCGGGGCATGACGTAGTCGTCGAGTTGCGCGACGAGCTCGTGCTGCGAGCGCCGAGCGACCGCCGCGTCAGCCGTCTCGAACGGGAGGACGTTGGCCGCGACGGCGGCACGCAGCTCACCGACTGCTGCGTGCAGCCGGGCGGCGTTGAAGGGTTCGTTCACCCTGTCAGTCTTGCCGGTGCGCGCGTGCGGCTCAACTCGCTCGGCGCATCGACCGTTCCCGGATGCCATGACGGCGCTGTGGCATCAACGCCTGATGCCCTGCCGACCAAGTCGCCATCCCGCGCGCTGCTACCTCCGAGCGTCGTCGCCTTTGAGCGTCGTAGCGCTTCGAGCGCCGCCGCGCCGTCAGCCCTCGAGCAGCGTCTGCCCAACGTAGGAACCGTCGCGCGCGCCCGGCGGAATGGCGAACAGCCCGGATCCGGTGTGCTGCAGGTATTCCATGAGGGCATCCTCGCGGGACATGCGCATCTGCATCGGGATGTACTGCGTCGACGGGCGGCGCACGTACGCGAGGAAGAACAGACCCGCGTCGAGGCGACCGAGCGCATCGTTGCCGTCGGTGAAGTTGTAGCCGCGCCGCAGCATCTGGACGCCCTTGTTGTTCTTCGGGTGGGCGAGGAAGACGTGCGAGTTCTTGGCGATCAGGGGCTTGTTCTCGCGGCCGGTGACGTCGAAGCGTGGTTCGTCGAACTCCTTGCCGCCCGACAGCGGCGCTCCTTCGACGCGGTCGCGGCCGATGAGGGTCTCCTGCTCGCGCAGGCTGGTGCGATCCCAAGTCTCGAGGTGCATCGTGATGCGGCGCGCCACGAGATACGAGCCGCCGGCCATCCAGTCGGCTGCGGCGTCGTCGCCCTTTGCTACCCACACGTGCTCGTCGACGACGTCCTGCGACTCGGCCTTGATGTTGGCCGTGCCGTCCTTGAACCCGAACAGGTTGCGCGGCGTCGCCTGCGCCGTCGACGTCGAGCTGGTGCGCCCGAAGCCGAGCTGCGCCCAGCGCAGCGCGGCGAGGCCGAAGGCGATGCGGGTGAGGTTGCGGATGGCGTGGACGGCGATCTGCGGGTCGTCGGCGCAGGCCTGGACGCAGAGGTCACCGCCGCTTCGATGCGGGTCGAGCTTGTCGGCCGGGAAGTGCGGCAGCTCGCGCAGTTCCTTCGGCTGCTTCTTCGCCAGGCCGAAACGATCCTTGCCTTCGCTCGTGCGGAACAAGGTGGGGCCGAAGCCGAACGTGATCGTCAGGCCGGCCGCGCCGAGCCCGTCGGCCTCACCCGTGTCGGCCGGGGGGGCGTCGTAGGACGTCACCTCGTCCGACGCCGGCAGCCCGCGCATCATGCGTTCGGCGGCGGAACTCCAGGCGCGTAGGAGCGTCTCGAGGTCGTCTCGGGTGCTCGCGGTGACGTCGAACGCGGCGAAGTACAGCCGGTCCTGTGCCGGGGTGACGATGCCGCTCTGGTGGGCGCCGAAGAACGGGTAGGTGCGCGCCGAAGCGTCGGGAGCCGGGTTCGCGGAAGCCTGAGAGGCACCCCACCCCCCGGCGAATCCGGCCAGCCCTGCGGCTGCGCCGCCTCCTGCGACACCGAACATCCCGCGGCGCGACAGCTGCGTCACTTCACCCATCCTTCTGCACGTCGTGTCGATCCGCCCTGACGCGGATCCGGTCGCTGCGATCGTCGTGACGACCACCGTCGAAGCGCCCCACCCAGGGTAGGGCGCTTCGACGCCGGTGTCAGGACGTGACGGTCGCCGTCAGCTTCGACAGCGGTTCGCTGAGCGCGTTGACCGCGTCGGAGAGTTCCTTGACCTCGGCCTTCGACAGCTTGTCGTAGCTCTTGAAGACGGCGTCGTCCCCGGAACCGGAGACGCGGTGCTTGTCGAGCAACTTCTGCAGCGCCGCGAACTTCGTCGCGATCGACGTGTCGAGCTTCGCGTCCTTCTTCTTGAGCAGCGGACGCAGGTTCTCCCACGCGATGCGTGCGCCGTCGACGTTGCCCTGGAAGTCGTAGAGGTCGGTGTGCGACCAGATCTCCTCCTCGCCGGTGACCTTGCCCGTGGCGACCTCGTCCATGAGGGACTTCGCGCCGTTCGCGATCTTGTCGGCGGTGAACGTCGTCGTCTTGGTGCGCGTCTCGAACGTCTTGGTATCGCTGAGGAGCTGGTCGGCGATCTTGTTGCGCTCGGTCTTGCTCATCTCGGTGTAGCCCGACTTCGGCGGCCACAGATCCTTCTCGATGCGGTGCCAGCCGGTCCACTCCTGGCCCTTCTCGAGGTCGGCCTCGCGCAGGTCCATCTTGGGGTCGAGGTCGCCGAACGACTCGGCGACGGGCTCGACGCGCTCCCAGTGCAGGCGCGCCTTCGCGTAGAGGGCGCGCGCCTCGGCGTCCTTGCCGCTCTTGTAGAGGTTGACGAACGTCGTCGTCTGCGCGCTCAGCTGCGTCGCCTGATCCTTGACGTAGGCCTGGTACTGCTTGTCGGCCTCGTCGACGAGCGCCTTGTCGGCCCCCGTCGGTGTCAGGTCGGCGCCGGAGTCGGTGACGGTGAACTTCGACTGGATGCCCTTGCCGACCATGCCCGGCTTGCAGGCCGTGTAGTACGTGCCCGGCGCGGCCTTGACGACGAGTTCACGCGTCAGGCCCGGTGCGATGTTCTCGACCTCGCCGACGATGCGGAGGCGGTCCGAACCGAGCAGGTAGAACTCGGTGACCTTGTCGCCGTCGTTCTTGACGCTGAACGACAGGGTGCCCGAGGGCGCCTCCGAGGCCGAGACCTTGCACTCGCTCGACGTGGAGGAGACCGTCAGCTTGCCGTTGCCCTTGGAATCCTTCGAGTTGGTCGTGCACCCGGTGAGCGCCAAGCCGGCGATGCTGGTGAACGCGAATGCCCGTGCGGTGCGGGTGGGGAGAATCATGCTGTTGCCTTCTGCTTCGTGGCCACGGCGGAGCCCGAGGCCTTCGGGGGGTGGGGTGCGCGCACGCGCACGATGAACATCGGCAGGACGATCGCGATGTAGGCAACCCAGACGGCGAGCTCGAACCACGTCGTCGCCGGTGAGAAGTTGAACGTGCCCTTGAGCAGCGTGCCGATCCACGACGACGGCGGGATCTGTGCGCTGACGTCGAACGCGAGGGAGTTGAGGCCCGGCAGCACACCGCTCTCCTGCAGGTCGTGCACGCCGTACGCGAGGACGCCGGCCGCGACGAAGATGAGGAAGCCGCCGGTCCAGGTGAAAAACTTCGACAGGTTGAGCGACAGCGCACCGCGGTAGAAGAGGCAGGCGATGACGACGGCCGTCAAGAGGCCGAGCCCGGCGCCGATGAGCGGCGCGCTCGACGAGCCCTCCCCCGAGCTCGCAGCCTGCGTGGCTGCCCACAGGAACAGGGCGGTCTCGAGGCCCTCACGGCCGACGGCGAGCATCGCCACGACGACGAGGGAGGCGCGCGAGGCGTCCGCGGCGCGGTCGACGTGGCTCTTCAGATCGCCCGACAGGCTGCGGGCGGAGCGTGCCATCCAGAAGATCATCCAGGTGACGAAGCCGACGGCGACGATCGACAGCGTGCCACCGATCGCCTCCTGGGCCTCGAACGTCAGGCCGCGGGGGCCGTACGTGAGGGCGGCGCCGAAGGCGAGGGAGATCGAGATGGCGGCGGCGACGCCGAGCCAGATGCGCCCGAGCATGTGGCGCCGACCCGACTTCACCAGGTAGGCCACGAGGATGACGACGACGAGCGACGCCTCCAGCCCCTCTCGAAGCCCGACCAGATAGTTGCCGAACACCACGCACTCCTCACAGCCAAACGTTT
Organism: Dermacoccus sp. BD5; assembly: GCF_044878485.1. Taxonomy (NCBI): domain Bacteria; kingdom Bacillati; phylum Actinomycetota; class Actinomycetes; order Micrococcales; family Dermacoccaceae; genus Dermacoccus; species Dermacoccus sp. BD5. The sequence continues at coordinate 320,308 of NZ_JANJER010000001.1, forward strand.
AGGTAAGGCAAACCTAAAGCATGGAGGAGTCTGAGAGTGCATCGGGGTGGCATGAGGGCGTGGTGATGTGACGTGATTCGCGTCGCGAGGAGGTGATGTGGGGCCCATGGCCCCGATGTGGCGGAGGCGGGCGGCTCAGCGCGCGGAGCAGGGCGTCATGAGCGAGTCATGGGCGTGGCATCGGCGCGCGACGACATGGCGTCGCATTAGCACGGCAGCGCAACGCACGCCGCGGTCGAGCCGCTTCGGTGCCCCCGGCGAGATTCGAACTCGCGACCTAGAGATTAGAAGGCTCTTGCTCTATCCAGCTGAGCTACAGGGACTCACCCGCCGAGAGCGGGTAAACAAGAAAACCCCCAGATCGCTCTGGGGGCCACTTGCTTGGGGTGAGTAACGGGACTTGAACCCGCGACATCCTGGACCACAACCAGGTGCTCTACCTGCTGAGCTATACCCACCATGCGCCGTCCACGTCACCGTGTCAGGCAGCGCGGACGAATATACCCGAAACAGGGCCGCCGCGCCCAATCAGGGACGCGTCCGGCGTCAGGGGCCAACCTCGTAGCGCTTGGCGATGACCTGCGCCTCGTTCGACGTCGGGCCGGGAGCGGGCACGAAGACAGCCTCGCGATAGTAACGCAGCTCCGCGATCGACTCGCGGATGTCGGCGAGGGCGCGGTGGCCGCCGTGCTTGGCGGGCGCGTTGAAGTAGGCGCGGGGGTACCAACGCCGCGAAAGTTCCTTGATCGACGACACGTCGATCGTGCGGTAGTGCAGGTGCCCCGCGAGCTGCGGCATGTCGCGCTCGAGGAAGCCGCGGTCGGTCGAGACCGTGTTGCCACCGAGCGGCGCCTTCCCGGCCTCGGGCGCGTGCTGCATGACGTACTCGAGCACGAGCGCCTGCGCTTCCTCCATGCTGACCCCTTCGTCGAGCTCGGCGAGCAGCCCGGACTTGGTGTGCATGTCGCGCACGAAGTCACCCATCTGCTCGAGGGCCGCCAGCTCGGGCTTGATGACGACGTCGACGCCATCACCCAGCTGGTTCAGCTCGAAGTCGGTGACGAGCGCGGCTACCTCGATGAGGGCGTCGTTCTCCAGGTCGAGGCCCGTCATCTCGCAGTCGATCCAGACGATGCGGTCGGTGTGGGCGCGGTCGGTGTCAGTCACGGCGAACATCCTAGCGAGCCTTGCGCCCGTCATGACGATGCCGCCCCACTCCGCCAAACGCGGGTTGGGGCGGCATCGTCATGGCGGCGAATCGCGCTGAGCAGGTGCTCAGTTCGCCGTCGTGTTCGAGAACCAACGGCGACGGCGCTCCTCGCGCTCCGCCGTCACGGCGCGGTACTCGCGCGTGTTCGGGTGCTGGTAGCGGTTGCGTACGTTCTCGACCTCGGCCCACTTTTCCTCGAGCGGACGCTCGGCCTCGGCCTTCGTGCGCTCCTTCGCGCGCTCGGCCTCCGCCTTCTTCTGCTCGGCCTCGACCTTGTGACGCTGCGCGTCACGACGCTCCCGCTCCTCACGCTTGTGGCGGCTCTCGGCGAGCGCACGACGGCGACGCACCTCGCGCGCCTCGGCGATCTCCGCGGCCTCGCGCTCCGCGGCGTCGTCCGTGGCGCGACGACGCGTCACGCCGTCCGCGCGTGAGGCGCCGGAGCCGTCCGCGAGGTCGGGGGCCTCGTCCTTCGTGGCCGCGGCGAGCGCCGGAGCGGCTTCCTGCGTCTTCGACTGCGGACGCGTCGGACGCTTCTCGCTCGAGCCGGCCTGAGCGGCCATCGTGCGCTCGTCGGAACGCTCCTTGGGAGCCTCGGGCAGCATCGTGCGGACGGCCTCGTCCGGCACGCCGGACGACAGGCGCAGGGCGTGGGCCTGCTCGACGAGCGCGTCGTACTTCTCTGCCTTCTTGTCGATGCCCTTCTCGTCACGCACGGGCAGGAGGATGAGCTCTTCGGCCGGGTAGCCGGTCTTCAACTGGCGCGTGCGCAACGTCTCGGAGTCGAACTCCGCACCGAAGAGCATGGCGAGGTTCGTGATCCACAGCCACAGCAGCAGGATGATCGGCGTCGCCATCGGGCCGTACGTCTTGCCGTAGTTGCCCATGTTGGACACGTACCAGGCGAAGGCGATCGTCCCGATCGCCCAGATCACGAACGCGAGGACGGCGCCCGGGTTGAACATCGCCTGCTTGAAGGGACGCTTCACGTTCGGCGTACCCCAGAACAGCAGCGAGATGATGAAGATGACGACGACGATGACGAACGGCACCTTCGCCCAGTCCCACACCGTCGCAGCCTGCGTGCCGAGACCGACGGAGTCGAAGATCTGCTCCGCGATGCCACCCGAGACGACGAGCGAGAACGCGGCGAGGATCGCGAGGACGAACGCCACGATCGTGACGAAGTAGAGCCACGGCCGCAGCTTGAAGACGGGGCGGCCCTCGGCAACGTCGTAGATACGGTTGCTCATGCGTGAGAAGGCGTTGACGTAGCCCGACGCCGACCACAGCGACAGCAGGATGCCGAGGATGAAGGCGAGGCCGGCGCCGCCGCCCTGCAAGTTGTTGATGAAGGTCGTGAACCCCTCGGGGATGTCGTCCTTGTTCTTGCCGACGATCTCCGCGATGGCTTCGATGACGCTGTCCGTCGTCTTCTGCCCGTTGCCGAACAGCCCGATCGTCGAGACCGCCGCAATGATGGCGGGGAACATCGCCTGCACCGAGTAGTAGGTGAGCGACGCTGCCAAGTCGGTGCACTGGTCCTGCGAGAACTTGGCCGCAGCGCGCTTGAACGCGACCTTGTAGTCGGGTTTGGCGTCGAGCTTCGGCGGATCGCCGTACGGGCGCTCCACTCCGGCTTCAGGAAGGCTCGTCATGAGTCGTCTCCGGTGTGTTGTGGTCAGAACTGTTCTGTCTCGAATCTATCGCCCCGATCGCGCCGCGTCCCATCCCCCGCTGGGCGCGTCGGAGGCGTATCGTGTTGCGCCGCACGCGAGGCGCGGCTCGAAGTTGGCCCGAAGTGCCGCTGTCGTCTATAGTTCTTTCTCGTTGCGCCAATAGCTCAATTGGCAGAGCAGCTGACTCTTAATCAGCGGGTTCGGGGTTCGAGTCCCTGTTGGCGCACCAGAAAAGCCGTTGCAGCAGAACGTCGTTAGACGTCGGCGCCGCGGTGTCGAAGGGCCGGTGAACACGTGTTCACCGGCCCTTCGTCGCGCGCCTTGACCGCGTCACGACGTCGCGCCAGGTCGGTTCGACGATCATCGGCGACGGGGACGCTCAGTCGGCGTCGTCGGTGGAGATGACGTCCGCCTGCGAGTTGAGCTCGTGGGCCGGCACCCCCATCTCCTTCTCGGCGTCGCTCTGCTCGTCTCGCGTCGTGTTCTCCTCGTTCGCGGACGTGGTGTTCTTGTCGTTCTCACCGGGCATGGTTGCCTCCCTGCGTTGGCGGCGTTCACTGTCGCCTCAACCCTTTCACGGGGCGCCCCGGGCCGCCATCACCTTGCGGGTGATGCCCGACCCGGCACAGGCGCCTCACGAGCCGGGGCACTCGAACCCGAGCATGCGAGAAGGCCCACCGTGAACGGTGGGCCTTCTCGGGAGTGGTGCGCCAACAGGGACTCGAACCCCGAACCCGCTGATTAAGAGTCAGCTGCTCTGCCAATTGAGCTATTGGCGCAACGAGGACAAACATTACATGAACGGCAGGTGCGGGGCCAAATTCGTGTCAGCGCCTGCGCCTCCCCCGTCGCGACGGCTCGGAGAAACACGCGTGGCCCGCTCGTCGCGGGACGAACGGGCCACGTCGGGAGGCGCCGTGGGGCGCCCAGTGTCAGGAGCGAAGGCGCTTCGCGAGGCCGACGAGCACGAGCAGCCCACCGAGGCCGCCGAGACCCATCGCGACACGGTCGGAGCGCAGGTCGCCGTCAGCAGTGCGGGTCGCGTCGGTCAGCGCGAGGCGAGCGCTCTCGGTCTGACGCTTGGCGATCTCCTTCGGCTGCGCGCGGAACGCGAGCTCGTCGATCGTCCCGGCGAGGCGCGAACGCGACGCGGCGAGCTCAGCTTCGATCTGCTTGGCCGTCTTGGGTGCCATGGTGGGTCTCCTTGCCACATGCGGAAAACTAGGATCTTGACTCAAAGGTTAACGCACCAGACGGATTCGCTCAGGAGGACTTCACCCATGGCACGCCTCGAAGCTGGTACACGCGCCCCCGACTTCACGCTGACGAGTGACGCCGGCACCCAGATCTCCCTTGGCGACTACGCCGGCCGCAAACTCATCATCTTCTTCTACCCCGCCGCGATGACGCCAGGATGCACCACGGAGGCCTGCGACTTCCGCGACTCGCTCGCACCGCTGCAGGCCGCGGGCTACGAGGTCATCGGCATCAGCCCCGACGCGCCCGCCAAGCTCGCGACGTTCGTCGAGAAGGAGCAGCTGACGTACCCGCTGCTGTCGGACGAGTCGAAGACGACACTCGAGGCGTACGGCGCCTACGGCGAGAAGAAGCTGTACGGAAAGCCCGTCGTCGGCGTCATCCGTTCGACGTTCGTCATCGACGAGAACGGCGTCATCGAGCTCGCGCGCTACAACGTCAAGGCCACCGGACACGTCGCGTCACTGAAGAAGGCCCTGAAGTTCGAAGCCTGAGCGCGCCCTGACGCAGGGTGGGCGCGGCCCCGCCGCGGTTCTGCCCCACGCAGGATGGCGGACAACTCACGTGTAAGCCCGTCACGACTCGCCTCCTCGTGAGTTACCTGCCATCCTGCGCAAGCGTCGGCGTCGGCATGGGCTCGGACGACGTGACGTAGGATCGTCGGCGCTGCGCCTGTGGCGGAATTGGCAGACGCGCCAGATTTAGGTTCTGGTGTCTTAGACGTGGGAGTTCAAGTCTCCCCAGGCGCACCGAGGACGAGGGCGGCACTCGCAGACGCGGGGCCGTCCTCGTCGCATGTCGAGTGCGGTGCTCGGGTGGGCTCGAGTTGACGGGCCCCACTCGGCAGGCGAGCGGCCATCGCCCGGATCCAAGACCCTCCCAGGTTGGCCCGCTCCCTCACCTCGCGGGCAACCGAGACCGATTCGCAACCGAAAACGCCCTCCCCTGACGTCGCGGCGGCTCTACTGTGAGCCCAGCACGTCACGACGCCCCAGCCGAGCACGAACGCCCCAGCTCGTCCCGGCCGGCGCACCCGTCGTCGGAGGAAGCCATGCGACACACCATCACGGCTGCAGTCTCACTCTGCGCCCTCACCACCCTCGTCGGGTGCTCGAGCGGATCGTCGACGAGCGGTGACGCCTCGTCATCAGCGTCGACGTCGGCCTCAGTGTCGGCGGCGTCCACGCCCCCATCGTCCACCGCCTCGGCTCCTGCGAGCGGGTCGTCGTCGGCAGCGCCGTCATCGAGTGCCAACGGCACGAACGGCGCATCCTCGAGCGCAACGAGCGCCGGCGCCTCGAGCACCACGGCCCCCTCCCCGACCAGCCCGGCGCCGTCGTCGTCCGGCGCGTTCAGAGTCGAGATCACCTCCGTGACGTACGCCAACGGTGCGTACGACGCGGTCGTCACGACGCGCCCCGGCGCCACGTTCTTTCTGGCCCCGACCTCCCCGGGCGCCAACGGCATGTCACCGTCAGCATCGGCGGGGGGCGTCTGCACCGCGGGAACCAAGGGCGTCCAGGGCATGCTGACGACGTACTCGCTGCACTGCCCGGGCGAGCAGAATGCTGCGACGCTCCTCATCGTGCGCGTCGCGGGCGGCGGCTCGGGAGCCAGCGTCGCCACCCCCCTGGCTGTCGGCACGACGCCGTGAAGCGCGCCCGTCGCGCGATCGCGGTCGCGACGCTCCTCGCGCTCACCGGCTGCTCCGCGCAGGCCATCACCCCGGCGTCCCCGTCGTCGAGTCGCATGACGCGGCCCTCCGTCGTCCCCACCATCGATCTGCCCGAGGGCACGGGCCCGACGGATCCGGATGTCCCCGCCGAAGGTTCGACCGATGCGCCCGAATTCGTCCCGACACAGATCTGGGTTCGTTCGGCGACCTACACCCGGGGCTCGTACGCCCTGACGCTCGCGACTGCGCCCGAGGGCGACTTCGTTCTTCAGGACACGCGAGCCGCGGGCGGTGGGCAGCTCATCCCAGGAGGTGACGCCGATCCCCAGTGCAGCAAGACCTCGGAGAAGCCCCTTTCTGCACCGATCAAGGGTGCCCTGAAGAACGTCACCCACCTCGTGACGCTGACGTGCCACGTCACCGGCGAGCTGAAGCGTCCTGCCATCTCTGGCCTCTGGGGCGACGCCACGCACACGGGCGCGACCTCGGCGATCTTCGCGCTCGGCGATGCCAAGGCCCAGGGCAGTCCGCAGACAGATCCGGACGCGCCGATCCAGGCCGACCAGCCCGTCGACACGCAGGTCGTGTCCGCCCACTACCAGGGCGAGAACGTGACGGTGACGGCGTGGGCCACCGAATATGCCGAACTCACGCTCGCCGTCGCTGAGGCCCAGAACACGAATGAGTTCCCTGAGTGCACGACGGCCGTGTCGCCCGAACATCGCCCGGGTGTGAAGACGCCGACACAGCAACGGCTGTTCACGATCACCTGCTCGAACGTCAAGCACCCGACGGCGTGGGGGCTCGACGTCGCTCAGGCCACGGGAGAACTGGGTCAGGAGGCGGTCTTCACGAGCACGACCGTGCAGCTGCCGTGGAAGGCAGCGCCATCTGGTGCGCGGTCAGCATCCGCGTCGGTTTCATCGACGTCGGCGACGGCATCGACCTCGGCGAAGTAGCTCCGCCGAGCCTCAGACGAGCGCCGCCACCTGCGGCAGGATCGCGCGGAAAGCTCGCCCGCGATGGCTGATGGCAGCCTTCTCGTCCGCGGTGAGTTCGGCCATGGTCCGGCCGTCGGGCAGTTCGAAGATCGGGTCGTAGCCGAACCCGTTCGTACCGCGTTGATCGCGCGTCAGACGCCCTTCGACATGGCCGAACTCCACCTGCGTCGACTCGTCGGGAACCGCAAGCGCCACGCAGCACATGAAGCGCGCGGTGAGCTCGTCCGCGGGCACGTCGCCGGTCTGGGCGAGCAGCAGGTCGATGTTCGCCTGATCCGCGCCATGCGTGCCCGACCAGCGTGCCGAGAACACGCCCGGGCAGCCACCGAGGACGTCAACGGCGAGGCCCGAGTCGTCGGCGAGCGCCGGCAGACCTGTCTCGTGCGCGACGTCATCGGCCTTGAGGCGCGCGTTCTCCTCGAACGTCACACCCGTCTCGACGGTGTCGGCCAGGTCGGCGAACTCGCCGACGCTCACGACGTCGATGGGCAGCTGCGCTGCGTCGAGCAGGTGCTGGAAATCCGCGATCTTGCCGGCGTTGCGGGTCGCGAGCACGACGCGGGTACGTGCCTCGGCGGGGCGAGCGTCGCTCACTGCAGGCGCTCGCGAGCGTCGGCGGCGAGAGCGTCGCGCTGCTTCGTCGTCAGGTCGGCGATGCCGTCGGCGGCGAGGTCGAGCAGCGCGTTGAGCTCGTCACGGCTGAACGGCGCACCCTCGGCAGTGCCCTGCACCTCGACGATGCCACCCGAGCCGGTCATGACGACGTTCATGTCGGTCTCTGCCGTCGAGTCCTCGGGGTAGTCGAGGTCGAGCACCGGGTGACCGGCGACGATGCCGACGCTGATCGCGGCGACCGAATCCGTCAGTGGCTTCGCCTTCTTCGCGATGAGACCGCGCGCCTGAGCGTCGGCGATGGCATCCGCGAGCGCTACGTACGCGCCGGTGATCGACGCGGTGCGCGTGCCGCCGTCGGCCTGCAGGACGTCGCAGTCGATGACGATCGTGTTCTCCCCCAGCGCCTTCGTGTCGATGACGGCGCGCAGGCTACGCCCGATGAGGCGGCTGATCTCGTGGGTGCGGCCACCGACCTTGCCCTTGCGCGCTTCGCGGTCGCTGCGGGTGTTCGTCGAGCGCGGCAGCATCTCGTACTCGCTCGTCACCCAGCCGGTGCCCTGGCCCTTGAGCCAGCGCGGCACGCCCTCGGTGAACGACGCGGCGCACAGCACGCGCGTGCGACCGAACTCGACGAGGCAGCTGCCCTCGGCATGATCGAGCCAGTTGCGGGTGATGCGCACCTCGCGCAACTGATCGGGGGTGCGGCCGTCGTGGCGGGGGGTGGGCGTGGCTGCGTCAGTCATGGCGTCAGCCTATCGAGTGCGGCGAGGCCTGCTGAGCGGCACCGCAGCCTGGAGATGCCGCTCGCGTTCGCCTGACGGCCGTGGACCCGACGATGGCGGGTAACTCACGCGTAGGCGAGATGTTTTGCGCCGAGGCGTGAGTTACCCGCCATCCTGTGGGGGCTCACACGCTAGGAGCGCCAGGTGAACGTCGGCTAGTGAGTGCTGGCACCGGCTCGCCGGGCGTCACACGAAGGTCTGACGAATCTCGTGGCGTTCCCCGTCGACGACGACGTGCGCGAGGGCTCCGTTGACGAGGACGTTGCCGGGTGGCACGTGACCGAAGTCGACGTCGGCGACGATCGGCACGTCGAGGCTCCCCAGCGCATCGAGAATCGCGTCGTCCTGCGTCACACCGGCTCGTTCCGGCGCACCGGTCCGGCCGATGAGCACCGCTGATGCCCCCTCGAACCACCCCGCGAGGCGCAGCCCGTGGAGCATGCGCGCAGCATCGAGCGAGGGTGCCTCGCAGTTCTCGAGGTGGACGATGACGCCGTCATCCTCGTGGTCGCGAGCGAAGCGGCGCACGTCGCCGTACGGGGTGCCCGCGAGATGGCACACGACGTCGAGGCACCCGCCGATGAGCCGTCCGTAGACGTCGACGCGCGGCTCCCCCGCGAGCACACGCCACGACGTCGGCTCGCTCAGATCCATGCGGTCGGCGCAGGGGTGACGCTCCCAGTCGTCGAACCCACCGCGCCGACGCACGCGCGGGTCCTCCTGGACGAAGGACGCCCTGGCCGGCATCGTGGCGGCGTCGAGCCAGTGCGCGGTGCCATGCGGCAGCCCGTACGGCGCGTCCATGAGGTTCTGGCCATGCATCGTCGCGACGCCGGAGCGCAGCGTCAGCGGGAGCAGCAGCGTCGAGATGTCGCTCCACCCGACGACCCAGGTAGGGTCCGCGCGCAGCGCGTCATGGTCGAGCAGGTCGACGAGGTCGATGGCCAGCTCCCCGCCCCACGGCGGGACGACGGCGCGCACCGCCTGGTCGCGGACGAACGCGTTGAACTCATCGGCCCGTGCACGCGCGGAGCCGCTCGTGATGCCGTCACCGATCAGGCACTCGCCGAGGACCACCTCGAAACCGCGGCCACGCAGCCAGTCAGTGACGAAAGTCAGCCGTGCCTCGTGTTCGGGTCGAACCGGCGCCGACGGGGCAGTCACCGCAACCGTGTCACCGGGACGCAGCGGGCGGGGGTAGCGAATCTCGGTCGACATGCCGTCATCCTGGCATTCGACCGTGAGCAAGCGCACGCGAATTTGCTCCGCCCCCGGTGCGCGCCCCCGTCAGCCGGTGTCGTTCTGCCGGCGCGACACTGCGCCACCCGAGGATGGCGCGTAACTCACAGGTAGGCATGCAGCAAACCCCTACCTGTGAGTCATCCGCCATCCTGGCGCGACGGCACGCCGTCCGTCGACGGCGCGCGACGCCCGTCAGAGCTCGTAGGTCTCCCCCGCGACGGCGACCTCGACGTCGCCCTCCCACACGGTGCGAGCATCCCGCAGGCAGTCCTCGACGGGCGTCCACGTCGGGATGTGGGTGAGCATGAGCCGCTTCGCCCCCGCGTCCTTGGCCGTCTGCGCGGCGCGCGAGCCGCTGAGGTGGACGCCGCGCATCTCGTCGTCGCGACCGTCGACGAAGGCCGAGTCGGTGAGGACGAGGTCGGCGTCCCTCTCGAGCTCGACGAGTCCCGGGCAGGCGTCCGTGTCACCCGTGTACGCGAGCACGGCGCCATCGGCCTCGACGCGGAGCCCGTACGCCTCGACGGGGTGGTTGACGAGGTGCGGCGTGATGCGCAGCGGGCCGATCTCGAACGTCTGACGGTCGACGAGGTCGACGAAGTCAAAGGCTGTGCCCAGGTCTTCGGGCTTGTCGACGGCGTAGGCGCGCGTCAGGCGCTCGCGTGCGCCCGCGGGTGCGTGCACCGGCAACTTGGCGTCGAAACGACCGAGCGGGTCGTAGTTGCGCACGACGTAATAGCTGCACAGATCGAGGCAGTGGTCCGGATGCAGGTGGCTGATGACGACGGCGTCGATCTCGTCGACCTCGCGGTAGCGCTGCAGCGCGCCGAGCGAGCCGTTGCCGAAGTCGAGCAGCACCGAGGTGCGCCTGCCGTCGGCCTCCGCCTCGACGAGGTAGCAGGAGGCGGGCGATTCAGGGCCCGGGTAGGAGCCTGAGCAACCGATGATGGTCAGTTTCACAGCGCCGCCTCACGCGTCACCGCGGTCACCTCGGGGCCGAGGAAGCGCCGCGCGAGGGTCTCGAACGCGGCCGGGTCGCCCGTCGTCATCCACTGGTGCTGCGTCGGGCCGAGCTCGGGATCGCGCAGCTGACCGATGTCGGCGAGCACGCGGTAGACATCCTTCGCCGTCTCCTCCGCCGACGACACGAGTGTCACCGTCGAGCCCACGACGTAGCTGATGACACCGGTCAGCAGCGGGTAGTGCGTGCAGCCGAGGATGAGCGTGTCGACGCCTTCGTCGACGAGGCCGTCGAGGTACTTGTGCGCGACCGTCAGCAGCTCCGGGCCGGAGGTGATGCCGGCCTCGACGAACTCCACGAACCGCGGGCACGGGACGCTCGAGATCTTGACCTGCGGCGCTGCGGCGAAGCTGTCGGTGTAGGCACCACTCTGGTGCGTCGCCTCCGTCGAGATGACGCCGACGCGGTTGTTGCGCGTCGCCGCGGCGGCGCGGCGCGTCGCCGGGCGGATGACCTCGACGACGGGCACGTCGTAGCGCTCGCGCGCGTCGTGCAGGACGGCTGCGGACGCCGAGTTGCACGCGATGACGAGGGCCTTGACCCCCTGCTCGACGAGCGAATCCAGGCATTCGATGGCGTACTGCCGCACCTCGGCGATGGGTCGCGGGCCGTAGGGCGCGCGGGCGGTGTCGCCGAGGTAGATGATCTTCTCGTGCGGCAGCTGGTCGAGCACGGCGCGCGCCACGGTCAAACCGCCGTAGCCGGAGTCGAAGATGCCGATCGGTGCGTCAGTCACGCTTTTCAGGGTAAGTCGTGACGTGTAGTGCTACTCACCGGTTGCGACCTGACGAGGTGTGAGGCTGCCCATATCGCATCGCTTCGGCCGCCCGGAATGGGCGCCGTCAGGCGTCGTCCTCGTCAGCGACGTAGGTGTTGGCGAGCACGCCGATCTCGGGGATCTCGACCTCGACGCGCTGCCCGGCCCGCACCTGGCCGACGCCCTCGGGGGTGCCGGTGAGGATGACGTCACCCGGCAGCAGCGTGAACGCCTGCGACGCGTGCGAGATGAGCTGCGCGACGTCGTGGATCATGTCGGACGTCGGCCCGTCCTGCTTCACCTCGCCGTCGACGCGTGTCGTCACGCGTGTGGCGGACGGGTCGAGCTCGGTCTCGATCCACGGCCCGAGCGGGCAGAACGTGTCGAAGCCCTTGGCGCGCGACCACTGGCCGTCACTCTTCTGAAGGTCGCGGGCGGTGACGTCGTTCGCGATCGTGTAGCCGAAGACGACCTTCATCGCTTCCTCGACGCTCACCTTCTTGCACATGCGCCCGATGACGACGGCGAGTTCGCCCTCGAAGTCGACGCGTTCGCTGATCGACGGCATGACGACGGGGTCGTTCGGGCCGACGACGGCGGTGTTCGGGATGAGGAACATGAGCGGTTCCTTCGGCGCCTCGCCGCCCATCTCGCGCGCGTGTTCGGCGTAGTTCTTGCCGATGGCGACGATCTTGGAGCGCGGGATGACGGGCGCGAGCAGACGCACGTCGTCGACCTGGTGGACGGCACCCGTCAGCTCGATCTTCGTGTAGAGCGGGTCGCCCGTGATCTCGGCGATCTTCTCGCCCGCCCCGTCGACCAGACCGAACATCGGGTCATCACCCGTCGTGAACCTCGCGATACGCATGTGCCCATCCTATTTCGTCGTCGCCGGCCCGCTGACGGGGCGGTGCGGCAGCAGGCTGTGGATCGCAGCGCCGTGGGTCGAGTTCTAGGATCGACGGGTGATGGAGCAGGTCGCGGTGATGACGCCGGCGCAGTGGCGCGAGGGGGTCGCCGCCCACGAGGCACGCGTGGCCCCGCACGTCGAACCGCATCTCGGTCGTCGCAAGGAGCACCGCAAGCATCCCGTCGAGGATTTCCTCTTCGTCTACTACTCCTACTCCCCCGGCAAGCTGCGGCGCTGGCACCCGGGCGCAGGCGTCGCGTTGCTCGTCGACGAGCGCGGTCGCACGCCCATCACCGACGACCGGTTCACCCGCCGCATCACGACGGCCGAAGGGGATGCCGATGTCCTTGACGTCGACGAGTTCGTCGACGCACGCGACCGCACCATCGCGTTCGTCAGGTCGCTGCTCACCGCGACGCTCGATCGCGCCCCGAACCTGGGGTGCTTCGGGATGCACGAGTGGGCGATGGTCTACAAGCTCGCGCCGGGCGAGCAGCGCCACGAGCAGTTGCCGCTGCGCCTGAGCCAGGCCGCGACGGACGACGTCGTCGAGGCCGCCGACATTCGCTGCACGCATTTCGACGCCTACCGCTTCTTCACGCCCGACGCCGTGGAACTGAATCGCGAGCGCCCGACGCGCGAGCGTCAGGTCGAGTTCGAACAGCCTGCGTGCCTGCACGCAGGGATGGATGTCTACAAGTGGGCGCACAAACTCGCGCCTCTCGTCCCGGGTGACCTCGTGCTCGACGCGTTCGAACTCGCCAAGGAGATCCGCACCCTCGACATGGAGGCCAGCCCCTACGACGTGCGCGGCCTCGGCTACGGCGTCGTCCCCGTCGAGACGCCGCGCGGGCGCGCTGAGTACGTTCGTCGTCAGCGAGAGTTCGCCGAGCGGTCGCAGGACCTGCGACGAAGCCTGCTCGACGTGCTGGACCGTGCCGCCCCCGCGCCCTGAGACATCTGCGACTGACGTCCACCTCTGGAACCGTTCTCAACCTGGTCGATGAATCGCGGATATGGACGAAAGTCGCAGAGGGGGACGAGATTCGCCGACGTGAACAGGATCAGCCGCTGAGGATCAGGGGTGGCAATCGAGGGTGAGGTGGCGTTCGAGGTAGCGGGCGACGCCGTCGGCATCGTGGGGGCCACAGGTGTCGTCGGCGATCGCGAGCACCTCGTCGTGGGCGTTCTCGACGGCGACGCCGCGCCCGGCCCATGTCAGCATCGGGATGTCGTTGGGCATGTCGCCGAAGGCCCACACGTCGTTCGCGTCGACGCCCCGCTCCGCGCACCAGGCCTCGAGGCGGGCCGCTTTCGTCACGCCCGGGGCGCTGATCTCCGCAAGCCCTGCCGCTCCTGAGTAGGCCAGCACTCCACGCCCACCGAGGCACTCCGTCAACGCCTCGACGAACGCATCGCCGCGCCATGCCTCGTCGCGTAGCAGAATCTTGCCGACGACGACGTCGGGCGGCAGCGCGGTCAGCTCACAGTCACGGACGGCGGCGTCGTGCGCCGGCATGCCGGCGTGGGCGTCCGGGTAGGCGGCGCTTCGGAACATGCCACGCTCGGTCTCGACGGCCGCTCCCGCATCCGGGAAGCGTCGCCGCAGGTGCTCGACGACGGCGAGTGCCTCATCCGCGGTGAATCCATCGGCCTCGATGACGCGCCGTGTCGCGAGGTCGTAGACGAACGCCCCGTTCGCGCAGATCGCCAGGGTGTGGGCGCCGACATCGTCGGCTGTCGACTCCGGCGATCCGGCAGCACCCACGAGTTCCGCGAGGTGATCGAGCCAGCGCGGTGGACGCGCGGTGACGACGATCGTCTCGATGCCGCGCGCACCGAGCCCCGACCACACCGTGCGCGTGTGATCGCTGACGCGCCCGTCGGTGTCGAGCAGGGTGCCGTCGAGGTCACTCGCGACGAGACGCGGGATCGGCCCGGCACCCGTCGCGCGGGATGCCGGGCCGTCACGCCGAGCAGTCGTCATGGGGCGCGGCCCGTCGTCAGACGAGGCGCGTCATCCAGCCGCGCGTGTCCTCCGCGGTGCCCTTCTGGATCGCGAGGAGTGCCTCGCGGATCTTCGTCGCGTACGGGCCGGCCTCGCCCTCGGGTCCGGACGTCACCTCACCGTCGGTCCACACGAGACGCCCCACGGGCGTGACGACGGCGGCCGTGCCACACGCGAAGATCTCGCTGATCGTGCCGTCGTTGCAGCCCTCGATCCACTCCTCGATCGTCACGCGACGTTCGACGGGCGTGAGGCCAAGGTCCTTCGCGAGTTCGAGGATCGAGTCGCGCGTGACGCCCTCGAGGATCGTGCCGGTGAGCTGCGGCGTGACGAGCTCTCCGTCCTTGGTCACGAAGAAGACGTTCATGCCGCCGAGCTCCTCGACGTACTTGCCCTCGACCGAGTCGAGGAAGACGCTCTGGTCGCAGCCGCGCTCGTTCGCCTCGATCTGTGCGGCGAGCGAGCTCGCGTAGTTGCCGCCGCACTTGGCGGCGCCCGTGCCACCGACGCCGGCACGCGAGTAGTCGCGCGACAGCCACAGCGACACCGGCTTCACGCCGCCCTTGAAGTACGCACCCGCGGGCGAGGCGATGACGCAGTAGGTCACCTCGCGGCTCGGACGCACCCCGAGGAACGCCTCGGACGCGAACATGAACGGGCGCAGGTAGAGGCTCGCCTCGCCGGCGTCGAACGCGGGCACCCACGACTCGTCAGCCTTGACGAGCGCCTTCAGCGACTCGACGAAGTCGTTCTCGTCGATCTCCGGCAGCGCGAGACGGTTCGCCGAACGGTTGAAGCGCGCCGCGTTCTTCTCGGGGCGGAACGTCCAGACCGAGCCGTCCTCGTGACGGTAGGCCTTCATGCCCTCGAAGATCTCCTGCGCGTAGTGCAGGACGGCCGCCGCCGGGTCGAGCTGGAACGGGCCGTACGCCTTGACCTCGCCGTCACCCCACCCGGAGCCCTCGCGCCAGATCGAGACGACCATGTGGTCGCTGAACTTCTGCCCGAAACCGGGGTTGCTCAGGATCTCGGCGCGCTCCGCGTCAGCGCGCGGGGCGGGGTTCGGCGTCATCGGGAACGTCAGGGCCATGGTCTTCTCCAAGTTGGCAAAAAGTGGGATGCGTCACTGTGTGGCCCCAGGTTAACGCCGAAGCAGCACGGCGGGCGTCATCGGGTCCGGGGCGAGCGCGGAGCGTCGACGATGTTGCCCGGGTTTCGCGGCACCTTCGCCGCGAAACCCGGCCAGCATCGGGAAGATGTCAGAGGCGGGCGGCGATCGCGTCACCGATCTGCGACGTCGAGCGGGTGGCGTCACCGCGTGACGCGAGATCCTCGGCGACGGCCTGTTCGACGCGGCGTGCCTCGTCGCCGCGCCCGAGGTGTTCGAGCAGCAGCGCGGTCGACAGGATCGTCGCGGTCGGGTCGGCCTTGCCTTGGCCGGCGATGTCGGGGGCCGAGCCGTGCACGGGCTCGAACATGCTGGGCGCATTTCCTTCGGGGTTGATGTTGCCTGATGCGGCGAGCCCGATGCCGCCGGTCACGGCCGCGGCAAGGTCGGTGACGACGTCGCCGAACAGGTTGTCGGTGACGATGACGTCGAAGCGCGAGGGATCGGTGACGAGGTAGATCATCGCCGCGTCGATGTGCGCGTAGTCGTGCGTGACGTCGGGGTATTCGGCACCGACCTCCTCGACGGTGCGGCGCCACAGGTGGCCCGCGTACGAGAGCACGTTGTGCTTGTGCAGCAGCGTCAGCTTCCTGCGCTCACGCCTGTTCGCGCGCTCGAAAGCGTCGCGGACGGTGCGCTCGATGCCGAAGCGGCTGTTGACGCTCACCTCGGTCGCCATCTCGTGCGGCGTGCCGACGCGCAGCGCACCACCGTTGCCGGTGTACGGGCCCTCGGTGCCTTCACGGACGACGACGAAGTCGATGCCACCGCGCGCAATGTCCTCACGAAGCGGCGTCGAGACACCCGGCATCAGCTTGCTGGGGCGCAGGTTGATGTAGTGGTCGAGCTCGAACCGGATGCGCAGCAGCAGCTCGCGCTCCAGCAGGCCGCTCGGCGCGCTGGGGTCACCGATCGCCCCGAGCAGGATCGCCTCGTGGCCGCGGATCTCCTCGAGCACCGAGTCGGGCAGAGTCTCCCCCGTCGCTTGCCAACGCTTGGCGCCGAGGTCGTACTGCGTCGTGCTCACCCCGCCGTCGGTCACGGCGTCGAGAACCTTGAGGCCTTCGGTGACGACCTCGGGGCCGATTCCGTCGCCTGCGATGACTGCGAGATCGATGTTGCTCATGCCCCGCAGATTAGCTGCTCGTCTTGCCATGCGAAACGCTGGTCTCGCGATACGAACCGCGCGGCAGGGCGCAGCCGTCAGGCGCTCGCCACCAAGGCGATCCCTGCGAGCACGACAAGCCCGCCGACGAGCTTGCGCGCCACCCCGCGCTCCTTGAACATCCACGCCCCGAGCAGCGCACCGACGACGATGCTGCTCTCCCGTGGTGGCGCGGCGATGTTCCACACGGCGTGCAGGAGTGCTGCGGTCAGCACGAGAGCGAGGCTCGTGGCGCTCATGAAGTCCTTGCCATCACACAGGTCCGCGCCGGAGCGGGCATGCGAGGAGCCGACGAAGGCGCCCGCCGGGGCGAACCGATCGGTTCGGCGCGGCGGGCGTCGCCGGGGAGGGAAGTGGTCAGTCCACCTTGCGCGCGGCGCCCTTGTCGGCGCTCTGCGCGAAGCGCGCGAAGATCTTGAGCGCCGCCGAGACGGGGCGGTGACGGTCGACGGGCTCCCAGCCGCGCTCGTCCTGTTCGGCGCGACGGCGCACGAGTTCGGCGTCGTCGACGAGCAGGTTGACGCGACGGTTGGGGATGTCGAACTCGATGACGTCACCGTTCTTCACGAGACCGATGGCGCCACCGGCCGCAGCCTCCGGCGACACGTGCCCGACGGATAGACCCGAGGAGCCCCCGGAGAAACGACCGTCGGTGATGAGGGCACACTTCGGGCCCAGCCCGACGCCCTTGAGGTAGCTCGTCGGGTACAGCATCTCCTGCATGCCGGGGCCGCCCTTGGGGCCCTCGTAGCGCACGACGACGACGTCGCCGGCGTCGATCTCGCCCTTGAGAATCATCTCGACGGCCTGCTCCTGGCTCTCGGCCACCTTGGCCGGGCCGGAGAAGTTCCACTGGTGCTCGGGCACGCCGGCCGTCTTGACGATGCACCCGTCGGGGGCGAGGTTGCCGCTGAGCACCGCCAGCCCACCCTCGCTCGTGTAGGCGTGCTCGACGGAGTGGATGCAGCCGTTCTCCGGGTCGGTGTCGAGGATCTTCCAGCGGTTTGTCGAGCTGAACGCCTCCGTCGTGCGCACCCCGCCCGGCGCGGCGTGGAACAGTTCGGTGGCCTTCTCGGTGGCTGAACCCGAGCGGATGTCCCAGTCCGCGAGCCACTGCTCGAGCGATGGGCTGTGCACCGAACGGACGTCGCGGTTGAGCATGCCACCACGATCCAGCTCACCGAGGATGGCGGGGATGCCACCGCCGCGATGCACGTCCTCCATGTAGAACTGGTTGCTGTTCGGCGCGACCTTGACGAGGCACGGCGTGACGCGCGAGAGCTCGTCGATGTCCTCCTGGTCGAAGTCGACACCCGCCTCCTGCGCCGCGGCCAGCAGGTGCAGGATCGTGTTCGTCGAGCCACCCATCGCGATGTCGAGACGCATGGCGTTCTCGAACGCCGGCTTCGCGGCGATCGCGCGCGGCAGCACCGAGTCGTCGTCGCCGTCGTAGTAGGTGCGGCACAGGTCGACGACGAGTCGGCCCGCGTCGAGGAAGAGTTCCTTGCGCGCGGCGGCCGTCGCCAGCGTCGAACCGTTGCCCGGCAGCGACAGACCGAGCGCCTCCGTCAGGCAGTTCATCGAGTTCGCCGTGAACATGCCCGAGCACGAGCCGCACGTCGGGCATGCGCTCTGCTCGATCTTCGTGATCTCCTCGTCGGAGACCGTGTCGTCGACCGACTTGATCATCGCGTCGATGAGGTCGAGACGCGTCTCAGCCGTGCCGTCCTCCCCGATGACGGCCTTGCCGGCCTCCATCGGCCCGCCGGAGACGAACACCGTCGGGATGTTGAGACGCAGCGCGGCGAGCAGCATGCCCGGCGTGATCTTGTCGCAGTTGCTGATGCAGACGAGCGCGTCGGCCTGATGCGCGTTGACCATGTACTCGACGGAGTCGGCGATCACCTCGCGGCTCGGCAGCGAGTACAGCATGCCCGAGTGACCCATCGCGATGCCGTCGTCGACGGCGATCGTGTTGAACTCACGCCCGACGCCGCCGGCCTCCTCGATGGCGCCAGCGACGAGCTGACCCATGTCCTTGAGGTGGACGTGACCCGGCACGAACTGCGTGAAGCTGTTCGCGATCGCGACGATCGGTTTACCGAAGTCGCCCTCCCCCATGCCGGTCGCGCGCCACAGGGCACGCGCACCCGCCATGTTGCGTCCGTGAGTCGTCGTGCGTGAGCGAAGTTCAGGCATGCGTTCAGTCTCCCAAGTTCGAGCAAGCGGTGCGAGAGGCGTTCAGAGAATGACCGAACCCGGCCACCTCGAAGGGTGTCCGGGCCCGGCTCAGCAGCGGCTACGGCTTCAGGATCAACGGGAGGCCGAACCTTCGACATAGTCCGAATCCGTGTCCGAGTCCTTCAGCCACGACATGAGGCCACGCAGTTCCTTGCCCGTCTTCTCGATCGGGTGCGAGGCGCCCTTCTCGCGCAGCTTCTTGAACTCCGGCGCGCCAGCGTCCTGGTCGTCGATGAAGCGCTTGGCGAAGTTGCCGTTCTGGATGTCGGTGAGAACGGCCTTCATGTTCTCCTTGACGCGCTCGTCGATGACACGCGGGCCCGAGACGTAGTCGCCGAACTCGGCCGTGTCGGAGATCGACCAACGCTGCTTCGCGAGGCCACCTTCGACCATGAGGTCGACGATGAGCTTCAGTTCGTGCAGGCACTCGAAGTACGCGACCTCCGGCTGGTAGCCGGCCTCCGTCAGCGTCTCGAAGCCGTACATGACGAGCTGGCTCGCGCCACCGCACAGGACGGCCTGCTCACCGAACAGGTCCGTCTCGGTCTCCTCGGTGAACGTCGTCTTGATGCCACCGGCACGCAGGCCCCCGATGGCCTTCGCGTACGCCTTCGCGAGATCCCAGGCCGAACCCGAGGCGTCCTGCTCGACGGCGACGATGACGGGCACGCCGCGACCGTCGACGTACTCACGACGCACGAGATGGCCGGGGCCCTTCGGCGCGACCATGACGACGTCGGCGTCCGCCTCGGGCGTGATGTAGCCGAAGCGGATGTTGAAGCCGTGGCCGAACAGCAGCGTCGTGCCGGGCTTGAGGTTGGGCTTGATGTCGTTCGCGTAGACCGTGCGCTGCACCTGGTCGGGCGTGAGGATGACGACCACGTCGGCTTCCTTCACCGCGTCGGCGACCGAGAGAACCGTGAGGCCCTCGTTCTCGGCCTTCTGCTTCGACTTGCTGCCCTCGGCGAGGCCGATGCGCACGTCGACGCCCGAGTCGCGCAGGTTGAGCGCGTGGGCGTGGCCCTGCGAGCCATAGCCGATGACGGCAACCTTCTTGCCCTGGATGATCGACAGGTCGGCGTCGTCGTCGTAGAACATGTCAGCCACGGGAGAAACTCCTCTTCATCACGTCCGCCGCATCGAAGCGGCGGCCTGTTCGGTTCGATTCTGCCCGAGCACTCACTCGGGCGGAAAGTTCAGTTCTTCTTCTTGTCGCGCGCCGAGATGGCCTTGGAGCCGCGACCCAGACCGACGACGCCGGACTGCACGAGCTCGCGGATCCCGAACGGCTCGAGCGTCGTGAGCAGCGCCTCGAGCTTCGCGAGCGTGCCCGTCGCCTCGATGACGACCGACTCGTTGGTCACGTCGATGATGTTGGCGCGGAACATCGTCACGAGATCGATGATCTGCGAGCGCGTCGCGGCGTCAGCCTTCACCTTGAACAGCACGAGCTGACGTTCGATGGCGCTCGCGTGGTCGAGTTCGACGACCTTGAGCACCTCGACGAGCTTGTTGAGCTGCTTGACGACCTGCTCGAGCGCGACGTCGTCGGCGTCGACGGTGACCGTCATGCGCGAGACGTGCGGATCCTCCGTCTCCCCCACGGCGAGGGAGTGGATGTTGAACCCGCGTCGCGAGATCAGCCCGGAGATGCGCGCGAGCACACCCGACTTGTTCTCGACGAGCACGGACAGGATGTGGCGGTTCGTCGTCATCGCTGCTGCTCCTTCGTCTGCGCGGCGTCGGCTGTGGCAGCGCCATCCTCGCGGGCCGCTTCGACCGCCTCGTCCTCGTCCGGGATGTTGACGTCGTCGGCGTCGTCCTCGTCGCGATCCCAGACGGGCGTGATGTCGCGCGCCATCGTGATGAGGTCGTTGCTCACGCCGGCGGGCACCATCGGCCACACCATCGCGTCGCGCTCCACGACGAAGTCGATGACGACGGGACGGTCGTTGATCTCGAGCGCCTGCTTGATCGTCGCGTCGACGTCCTCGGGCCGCTCGCAGCGCAGGCCGACGCAGCCGTAGGCGTCGGCGAGCTTGACGAAGTCGGGGATGCGACTGCCGCCGTGCGAGGTGTGCAGGTCGGTGTTCGAGTAGCGCTCGTTGTAGAACAATGTCTGCCACTGGCGCACCATGCCGAGGCTCGAGTTGTTGATGACGGCGACCTTGATCGGGATGTCGTTGATGACGCAGGTCGCGAGTTCCTGGTTCGTCATCTGGAAGCAGCCGTCGCCGTCGATCGCCCAGACGGTGCGCTCCGGCTCGGCGGCCTTCGCACCCATCGCGGCGGGCACCGAGTAGCCCATCGTGCCGAGGCCGCCGGAGTTGATCCACGCGTTCGGACGGTCGTACGTCACGAACTGGGCCGCCCACATCTGGTGCTGGCCGACGCCGGCGACGTACGTGCCCTCGGCCCCGGTGAGCGCCGAGATGCGTTCGATGACGTACTGCGGCGCGAGCTTGTCGTCCTCCGGCGTCGCGTAGCCGAGCGGGAACTGCGCCTTCCACGACGCCGTCGTCTCACGCCACGTCGCGTAGCGCGAGGTGTCGACGTCGTCGAGCGCACGCGCCAGCTCGAGCAGCACCTCGCGCGCGTCGCCCACGATCGGGACGTCGGCGTAGCGGTTCTTGCTGATCTCGGCCGGGTCGATGTCCGCGTGGATGACCTTGGCCTCGGGCGCGAAGCTGTCGAGCGCACCGGTGACGCGGTCGTCGAAGCGGGCGCCGATCGTGATGAGCAGGTCGGCGCGCTGCAGCGCCGTCACGGCGGGGACGCTGCCGTGCATGCCCGGCATGCCGAGATGCAGCTCGTGGCTGTCGGGGAAGGCGCCGCGCGCCATCAGCGTCGTCACGACGGGGATCTGCGTCTGCTCGGCGAGCGCCTTCAGCTCCTCGCTCGCCTCGGCGCGGATGACGCCGCCGCCGATGTAGAGCACCGGGCGCTCCGCTGCGCGGATCATCTCGGCGGCCGCCTTGATCTGCTTTGCGTGCGGCGTCGTGACGGGGCGGTAACCGGGCAGTTCGAAGCGCGGCGGCCACGAGAATGTCGTCTTCGACACGAGCGCGTCCTTCGTGATGTCGACGAGGACCGGGCCCGGGCGGCCGCTGCGCGCCACGTGGAACGCCTCGGCGATGGCGCGCGGGATGTCGGCCGGGTCCGTCACGAGGTAGTTGTGCTTCGTGATCGGCATCGTGATGCCGCGGATGTCCGCTTCCTGGAACGCGTCCGTACCGATGGTCTTGGAGCTGACCTGGCCGGTGATGGCGACAATCGGCACGGAGTCCATGTACGCGTCGGCCAGGGGCGTGACGAGGTTCGTCGCGCCGGGGCCGGAGGTCGCCATGCAGACGCCGACCTTGCCGGTGGCGGCGGCATAACCCTGCGCCGCGTGACCGGCGCCCTGCTCGTGGCGGACGAGGATGTGGCGGACGGAGACCGAGTCGAGCAGCGGGTCGTAGGCCGGCAGGATCGCACCGCCGGGCAGGCCGAAGACGGTCTCGACGCCCTGCGCCTCGAGCGCGAGGACGAGGCTCTGCGCGCCGGTGACGCTC
The DNA here is from genome assembly GCF_044878485.1 of Dermacoccus sp. BD5. Lineage (NCBI taxonomy): Bacteria > Bacillati > Actinomycetota > Actinomycetes > Micrococcales > Dermacoccaceae > Dermacoccus > Dermacoccus sp. BD5. The sequence goes on from NZ_JANJER010000001.1 coordinate 342,593, forward strand.
ACCTGCTCGCCTGCGCGCTTCGCCGCGACGTCACCCGGGGTGGGTGTGCGATCGGTCGTCGCCGTATCGCTCATCAGTACTCACCACTTTCACCTGGAGGTCGTGCACGAGGGTCTGGCATCAAAAAATCCCCCAGCCTGTGCGGCGATGAGGGATCAGCGTGCGTCGTGTCGGTCGAACCGATCAGAACGCACGCTGCGTGAGTACGAGAACCTGTGCCATGTCACATAGTTTTGTCGCGGGGTTACTCATGGGTCAACATCGTGAGACGCGCATCTCACGATGCGGTCAGCGGAGGGTGGCGTTCGGTGGCGGCGTCAGCCCGCCGTCCCAGGGCGAGCGGTGGTGAGGCTCGCACCGCCGGGCAGGAACGAGGTCCACGCTCCGGTGGTCTCGAGTACGGCAGCCGAGGCCGGCACGAATCCGCGCGTGACGACATCGATGTCCGCGCCCTCGCCGGCACACAGGTCATGGGCAAGCTGCGGCAAACCCGGCGCGTGGCCGACGACGATCGCGCTCGTCGCCTCGGGCGCCGTCGCGTCGAGTTCGTGGACGACGGCCAGCAGCGCCCGCGTGTCGGCTTCGTAGACGGCGGGCTCCATCGTGATGATGACGCCATGGCCCGTCTCGTCCTGGATGGCGGCCCACGTCTCGCGGGTGCGCAGCGCCGGCGAGCACACGACGACATCGCCGAGCAGCCCCTCGTTCTTGAGCCACCGGCCGACGGCGCGGGCCTCGCTCACGCCACCGTCACTGAGGTGGCGCGCTTCGTCACCGTCAGGGCCGGCCGGTTCAGCGGTGGCGTGACGAAGGAGAACGAGACGTCGGGTGGTTTCACTCACCTGCTCATCTTCGTCGCCGCGTACGCCTCACGCCAAACGCGGCCACGCGGCCCGCATGAGGCCTCGACGCTCTGGCCGCCATCGTCGCTCGGCGTGGCCATCGACGATCGCATCGGCGTCGGCCGTTCGGCCTTCGGTCGGAGGTTCGTGCCGGACCGATCTCAGGCGGGGCTCGCCCAGACGACGAAGTTGTTGGTGTGGTGCTGCGCGTTGACCCAGCCGCTCGAGGAGTCGCAGGTGACGAGTGCGAGGACCGGGGCGGCGCTCGCGCCCCACACGCGCGAGTCGTTCTGGAGCGCGTTCTTGTCGACGCTGGCCTTCGAGGTGATGACGAAGTCCTTGTGCGTGCCGTCGGCGTAGGAGATCGTGACCCGGCCACCGACCGGGGCGCTCGACAGCTTGTAGAACACGTCGGGCCCGTTGTAGGTGACGTGGCCCGCGAGCACACTGATGCCCGGCTTGCCCGGGGTCACGCGCCCGTATCCGGTGAACTGCTGGATGACGCCGCTCGGCGGGTTCAGCACGCCCCCGTTGAGCCCGCCGGGCACGATGCTGTGATCGAGCCCGATGCTCGGGATCGAGATGTTGACCGCGGCGGACTTCGGAACCGCGACGCTCGCCCCACCGCTTCCTCCGCCGGGTTTGGAGACGCCGCTCGATGCGCTTGCACGCGGCGTGGCCGAGCCGCTGGGGCGCCGGGCTGACGATGGGCCGCTGGTCTGAGGGGCCGGGGCAGCCGACGACGACGCGGCCGACGTGCTCGACGCTGCCGTGCCCGAGGGCGCGGAGCTGGAAGACGTGACCGAGACGGGCGACGGCGATGTCGACGATGCTGAGACGGAGACGGACTTGTCTGAGCTTCCCCCACCGCTACCACACGCACTCAGACAGAGCGCGACCGAGACCGCGCCGACACACTTCCCCAAGGTGATCTTCATGACGTCAGTCTAGGTCGCCCTGGACGCGGTGACGCCGGGATCCGTGGAGGACCCCGGCGTCACCGTGCATCGCGAGACGCTCGTCAGCGGCGTGCGCGACGCGCCACGACGAGCCCGCCACCCGCGAGGGCGAGAGCGCCCAGGCCAGCAGCCGCAGCGGTCGTACCGTTCTGGTTGGTGACGACGCGGTCCGTCTCGACCTTCGGGCCCTGACCCGTGGTGGTCGGGGCCGACGTGGTGGGAGCCGGCTTCGTCGGCGCGGGCTTGGTCGGAGCCGGCTTCGTCGGCGCGGGCTTGGTCGGAGCCGGCTTCGTCGGGGCCGGCTTCGTCGGCACCGGCTGCGCGGTGGGCTTGCCTGCGGCGGACCAGTCCGTGAACGGAAGGACAGTGGGCAGGCCGGCACAGCTCGACGGAACGCGACCCGAGACGCTGAAGGAGGAACCGGTCGAGGCAGCGTGTGCCGTCACCGTGATCGGCTTGCCTGCGTAACCCCCGACGGCGTAGACGGTACGGCTCGCCGTGTAGGGCGAGACGTTCTTCGTCACGAGCGGCTTGAAGCCCGAAGCCGTGAACGTGACCTGCGACTCCGTCTTGTTCAGCGTGCGGTAGCCGAATGCGAAGTTCGGCTTGCCCTTGTCGCACCAGTAGGTCATCGACGTGTACTGCAGGTTACCGCTGATGTGCGTCTCAGCCGCCTGCGATGCGCCTGCACCTGTGAAGGCGAGCGCGCCGACGCCGACCGCTGCGAGACCAGCAAACTTCTTCATGATGGCACCTTTCGAGATTTCCGTTGGACTCGGCGGTGCGTCATGCTCTGCGCGGCCCCCGCAGGGATCGCGGTGAACGCTGACCCCTCCCCGCCTGTGATTCAGCTAAGCACAGGCTGGGAGGATTGTCAGTGGTACTGCGCAGTAATGTAGGTGAATCATCCGGAAACGGGTTTCGTCCACACGACGAAGTTGTTGAGGTGGTGCTGGCCGACGAGCTTGGATTCGGCGTCGCACGTGATGAGCACGAGGCTGGGTGTGCTCGAGGAGCCCCACACGCTCTGATCGGTGCGTAGGGCCTGCTTGTCGACCGACTTCTCCCGCACCACGACGAACTTCTTCGACGAACCATCGGCGAACCCGACGCTGAGCTGATCGCCGACCATGACCTTCTCGAGGTTGGCGAACACGTCGGGGCCGTCATAGGTGACGTGCCCGGCGATGACCGAGATGCCGTTCTGGCCCGGGCTGACGGTGGCGTTGTACCACTGCGTCACGCCGGGGGGCGGCGAGATCTCGCCGTCGTCCGTGAGACCCATGGCCGTGAGCTTGCGGTCGAAATCAATCGACGGGATCGTCAGCTTCACCGGCACGCTGCCGCCGCCCTTCGACGCCTTCGCGGTCGGCGCCACGGACGTCGTGGGCACTGAAGCGGTGTGGTCCGACGACGAGCCGCCCGAGCCACCCGATGAGCACGCCGTGGCGCCGAACAGCGCGGCGCCGGCTACCGTCAGAAATCCTCGACGATCCATGGGCGTCCCTTCGTCCGTCACATGCCCGCTCGCGCTCAGGCCTGTCCGAGCTGGGTCAGGATGATCGTACGGGCCTTGGCCGCGTCGGCCTGGCCCTTCATCTCCTTCATCACCTGGCCGATGAGCGCGCCGGCGGCCTGCACCTTGCCGTCACGCACCTTCTGCGCGACGTCTGGGTTGGCGTCGATGACCTTGGCGACCGCGGCCTCGAGCGCGCCGTCGTCCTGCACGAGTTCGAGGCCGCGGGCATCGGCCACCTGGGTCGGCTGGCCCTCGCCGACGAGCACGCCTTCGAGCGTCTGACGGGCCATCGAGTCGTTCAGGCGCCCCGACGTCACGAGTCCGTCGAGCTCGGCGATCGTCGCCGGCGTCACGTTGCGCTCAGCGGCGAACTCGACGAACGGCTGGCCGGCCTTGTTGGCCAGGCGGGCGATCTCGCCCGTCCACCACTTGCGGGCACCGGCCGGCGTCGCGCCGGCAGCGATCGTCTCCTCGATCGTCTCGACGGCGCCGGCGTTGTAGACATCGCGCATCTCGAGGTCCGAGAAACCCCACTCGCCCTGCAGACGCTTGCGGCGCTCCGCGGGCGGTTCGGGCAGCGTCGCGCGCAGATCCTCGACCCATTCGCGGCTCGGCGCGACGGGGACGAGGTCGGGCTCGGGGAAGTAGCGGTAGTCGTCGGCGTCCGATTTCGGGCGCCCGGACGTCGTGACGCCCGTGTCCTCGTGCCAGTGGCGCGTCTCCTGCAGGATGGAGCCACCGTCGTCGAGGATGGCAGCCTGGCGGGTGATCTCGTAGCGCACCGCGCGCTCGACGGAACGCAGCGAGTTGACGTTCTTCGTCTCCGTCCGGGTGCCGAACGCGTCGGCGCCCTTGCGCATGAGCGAGACGTTGGCGTCGCAGCGCATCGATCCCTGCTCCATGCGGGCGTCGGAGACGTCGAGGGCGCGCATCAGCTCACGGATCGCGGCGACGTACGCCTTCGCGATCTCGGGCGCGCGCTCCCCCGCTCCGACGAGCGGCTTCGTCACGATCTCGATGAGCGGGATGCCCGCGCGGTTGTAGTCGAGCAGCGAGTGGTCGGCGCCCTGGATGCGACCGGTCGCACCACCGACGTGCAGCGACTTGCCCGTGTCCTCCTCCATGTGCGCGCGCTCGATCTCGACGCGCCACGGGGTGCCGTCCTCGAGCTCCACGTCGAGGTAGCCGTCGAACGCGATCGGCTCGTCGTACTGCGACGTCTGGAAGTTCTTCGGCATGTCCGGGTAGAAGTAGTTCTTCCGGGCGAAGCGGCACCACTCGGCGATCTCGCAGTTGAGTGCGAGACCGATGCGGATGGCCGACTCGACGCCCTTGGCGTTCACGACTGGCAGCGCGCCCGGCAGACCGAGGCAGACGGGGCACGTCTGCGTGTTGGGCTCGGCGCCGAACTCGGTGGCGCAGCCGCAGAACATCTTCGTGTTCGTGTTCAGCTCGACGTGCACCTCGAACCCCATGACGGGGTCGTATGTCGCGAGGGCCTCGTCGTAGTCGAGGACGGCGTCCATCAGTTGTTCTCCTTCAGTGCCGGAGCCTTCGCGAGCAGCGGCCCGCCCCAGGTCTTCTCGAGTGCCTTCTCCAGCGCGGCCCCGACCTCGTACATGCGCTCGTCTTTCGTCGCGGGTGCGAGGATCTGGAAGCCGACGGGAAGCCCGTCGTCCGACAGACCGGCGGGCAGCGACATGCCGGGCAGACCGGCGAGGTTGGCGGGGATCGTCGCGACGTCGTTGAGGTACATCGCCATCGGGTCCTCGAGCTTCTCGCCGAGCTTGAACGCCGTCGTCGGGCACGTCGGGCTGACGAGGACGTCGGCCGTCTCGAACGCCTTGGCGAAGTCGCGTGCGATGAGCGTGCGCACCTTCTGCGCCTGGCCGTAGTACGCGTCGTAGTAGCCGCTCGACAGGGCATACGTTCCGAGGATGATGCGTCGCTTCACCTCGCTGCCGAAGCCCGCGTCACGGCTGGCGGCCATGACCTGCTCGGCCGACGGAGCCTCGACGCCCTCGGGCGAGACGCGCAGGCCGTAGCGCATGGCGTCGAACTTCGCGAGGTTGGAGCTGACCTCCGACGGCATGACGAGGTAGTAGGCGGCGAGCGCCTGTTCGAAGCTCGGGCACGAGACGGTCACGACCTCAGCGCCGGCGTCGACGAGGGCCGCAACTGCCTCGTCGAAGCGCGCCTTGACGCCGCTCTGGTAGCCCTCGCCGTCGAGCTGCTCGATGATGCCGATCTTCATGCCGGAGACGTCGCCGCGCTTCGCCGCCTCGACGACGGGCGGGACGGGGGCGTCGATCGACGTCGAGTCCATCCCGTCGTGCCCGCCCATGACGTCGTGCAGCAGCGCGGCGTCGAGGACGGAACGGGTGCACGGGCCAGCCTGGTCGAGCGAGCTCGCCATGGCGATGAGGCCGTATCGGCTGATGCCGCCGTACGTCGGCTTCGTGCCGACGGTGCCGGTGACGGACGCGGGCTGACGGATCGAGCCGCCCGTGTCGGTGCCGACCGCAAGGGGCGCCTCGAAAGCCGCGACGGCGGCGGCCGAACCGCCACCGGAGCCGCCCGGGATGCGCTCGAGATCCCACGGGTTGTGCGTCGGACCGTAGGCGCTGTGCTCGGTCGAGGAACCCATCGCGAACTCGTCCATGTTCGTCTTGCCGAGGATCGGCATGCCGGCAGCGCGCAGCTTCGTGACGATCGTCGCGTCGTACGGCGGGATCCAGCCCTCGAGCATCTTCGAACCGGCCGTCGTCGGCTGGCCCTTCGTCGTCACGACGTCCTTGACGGCGACGGGGACGCCGGCGAGGGGGTGCAGCGTCTTGCCGGCGGCGCGGTCGGCGTCGACCTGCGCGGCCGTGGCGAGCGCCTCCTCGGCGTTGACGTGGAGGAAGGCGTGGACGTCACCGTCGACCGCCGCGATGCGGTCGAGGTGGGCCTGCGTCAGCTCGACGGAGGTGAGGCTGCCGTCGGCGAGCTTGCTCGCCATCTCGGCGGCGCTGAGGCGGATGATGTCGTCGGTCACGGTCGAACCCTTGCTCGTCTCGTCGGTCGTGTCAGCACTCATGGATCAGTCCTCGCTGAGGATGCGCGGCACCGCGAAGCGCTGCTGCTCGCTCGCCGGGGCCATCGCGAGCGCCTCCTCGCCGCTCAACGACGCTCGCACCTCGTCAGCACGCGTCACGTTCGTCAGGGGCAGCGGGTGCGACATCGGCGGGATGTCATCGGCCGCGACCTCGCTGACGCTGGCCACGAAGCCGACGATCGAGTCGAGCTGGCCGGCGAACGTCTCCAGTTCGTCGTCCGAGAGCTGGATGCGGGCCAGGCCGGCGACGTGCGCCACCTCATCGCGGGAGAGAGAAGACATGGGCGTCATCCTATGTGGTGTGTGGATCGGCGTGCTCGGGTGGGCACTCAGCCCACGAGCGCCTTCTTGACCAGGGCCGGGTCGGGGTTGGTGTGGGGACGGCCGTCGATGACGACGGTGGGCACGACCTCGTTGCCGTCGTTGACCATCGCGACGAACTCGCGAGCCTCGTCGTCCTCCCAGATGTTGTGCCGCGTCGCGCGCGTGCCGTCGGCGCCCAGCGCGCGCTCGAGGCGGGTGCAGAACGGGCAACCCGGCCGCCAGTAGATCGTCACGTCACTCATCGTCAGGTTCCTTCGTCGTGGTGTCGGCCGGTGCGGTTTCACCGTCCGTGGTTTCATCGTCCGTGGCGGCGGGCTCCGGATCGACCGGAGCGTGAGCTTCTTCGAGCGCGTCGTCGACGGCAAGCTCGGACACTTCGTCACCCGCTGCGCCTTCGTCGTCGCCCACTCCGTCACCGAGAGCGGCCGCGCCGCCCTCGAGCAGGCGCGTGAACTGGGCCTCGTCGAGGATGCGCAGACCCAGCTCCTCCGCCTTCGTCGCCTTCGACCCCGCGTTCTCGCCGAGCACGACGTAGTCGGTCTTCTTGCTCACGCTGCCGGATGCCTTGCCGCCGCGCGCGATGATCGCCTCCTTGACGCCGTCACGCGTGAAGTTCTCGAGCGAACCGGTCGCGACGATCGTCAGACCGGCGAGGGTCTGCTCGATCGACTCGTCTCGTTCGTCCTCCATGCGCACGCCGCTCGCGGCCCACCCGGCGACGATGTTCTCGTGCCAGTCGACGGCGAACCACTCCTTGATCGAGTGGGCGATGACGGCGCCGACGCCGTCGGTCGCGGCGAGCGTCGCCTCGTCGGCGTCACGGATTGCGTCGATCGAACCGAACTGGGTCGCGAGCGCGCGCGCCGCCGTCGGGCCGACGTGTCGGATCGACAGGGCGACGATGACGCGCCACAACGGTTGCGTCTTGGCGACTTCGAGGTTGGCGAGCAGTTTCTCCCCCGTCGCCGAGACGATGCGTCCGTCGCGCACCTTGGCCTCCGGGTCGCTCTTCTTCACGACGCGCGTGTAGAGGGGCACCCGGGCGAGGTCGTCGTAGGTGAGGTCGAACAGGGTGGATTCGTCCGTCAGCACCCCCGATTCGAGCAGCGAGATGGCGCCCTCCCAGCCGAGGGCCTCGATGTCGAAGGCGCCACGGCTCGCGAGCGAGAACAGGCGTTCACGCAACTGGGAGGGACAGGTGCGGCCGTTCGGGCAGCGGATGTCCTTGTTGCCCTCACGTTCGTAGGCGAGCTCAGTGCCGCAGGCCGGGCAGTGCGTCGGCATGACGAACTCCCGCTCGTCGCCCGTGCGCGCCTCGACGACGGGCCCGACGATCTCTGGGATGACGTCGCCCGCCTTGCGCAGCACCACGGTGTCGCCGATCAGCACGCCCTTGCGCTTGACCTCGAACGCGTTGTGCAGCGTCGCCATCGACACCGTCGAGCCGGCGACCTTGACGGGCTGCATCATGCCGAACGGGGTGACGCGGCCGGTACGTCCGACGTTGACCTCGATGTCGAGCAGCTTCGTGTTGACCTCTTCGGGCGGGTACTTGTAGGCGATGGCCCAGCGGGGCGCGCGTGACGTCGCGCCGAGGGCGCGCTGCACCGCGATCTCGTCGACCTTGACGACGACGCCGTCGATCTCGTGCGTGACGGAGTGCCGGTGCTCCCCGTAGTGGGCGACGAACTTCTGCACCTCGTCCATCGTGTCGAGGACCTTGGCGTAGGGCGACGTCGGCAGCCCCCAGTCGGCGAGCAGTTCATAGGCCTCGCTCTGGCGGGTGATGTCGAACCCGGTGCGCGCGCCGATGCCGTGGACCAGCATCCGCAGCGGCCGCTTGGCCGTCTTCGCCGGGTCCTTCTGTCGCAGCGAGCCCGCCGCCGCGTTGCGCGGGTTGGCGAACGGCGACTTGCCGTCTTCGACGAGCGAAGCGTTGAGCGCCTCGAACTCCTTGACCGGGAAGAACACCTCACCGCGGATCTCGACGAGCTGAGGTAGGTCGTCGCCGTGCAGTTCGAGCGGGATGCCCTGGATCGTGCGGACGTTGAGCGTGACGTCCTCGCCCGTGCGCCCGTCGCCGCGCGTCACGCCGCGCACGAGCTTGCCGTTCTCGTAGAGCAGGTTGATGGCGAGCCCGTCGATCTTCAGCTCGCACAGGTAGTGGAAGCTCGTGTTGGCCTCGCGCACGACGCGGTCGCCCCATTCCGCGAGTTCCTCCGGGCTGAACGCGTTGTCGAGGCTCAGCATGCGCTCGACGTGGTCGACGGCCGTGAACTCCGTCGAGTACGTGCCCCCCACTCGCTGCGTCGGCGACTCCGGCGAACGCAGCTCGGGGTAGCTCTCCTCGATGCCCTGCAGTTCGCGCAACAACTCGTCGTACTCGCCGTCGCTGATCGTCGGCGCATCCTTCACGTAGTACGCGAACTGGTGGCCGTCGATCTGCTCGGTCAGTTCCGCAGCGCGGTGGCGCACCGCGTCGGGTACGTCGGTGCGCAGCGTGTCCGCCTTCGCCTGGCGGCCCTTCCTGGGCGTCGTCTCGCTCACGTGCTCCATCCTGCACCACCGGCACGACAACCCCGGAATTCCGCGGCTGAGGCCACGCGAGGCGAGTGTGCTGCTTGCGTCAGGTTCGACGCTCTCGTCGCCAGGACGAGCTATGGCACCAGATGCGTCGACGCCGTCAGCCGACGCTTTCTCGCAGCATCGTGGCCGCCTCGATCGCGAGGCGCTGAATGCGAAGGGCGTCCTTGGGCGGCAGCGTCGCCAGACCACACGCGGGGGTGACGACGAGACGGTCGAACTCCGCAGCCCCGAATCCGATGCGGTTCCACATCGCGAGAAACCGTTCGACGTGGCCGCGCGGGTGACGCTCGGTCGACGTGGTTGGCACGAGCCCGGCCCACAGCGTCATCCCGCCGTCGATCGCCTCACCCAGGGCGTCGAACTGGGGCTCGGCGACGAGCGTCGTGTCGAGCGCGACACCGTCGAGGCCCGCGCGACGCAGGAGCGCGATCGGCGCGTCGGGCGCGCAGCAGTGCGCCGTCACGCTCGCCCCGCTCGCCCTGACCGCGTCGACGACGTCGCGCAGAACCTCACCGGCCCGCCCCTCGTCGACGGGATGCAGCCGGCGCATGCCGGACAGCGAGCGAATCGAGCCGGCGAGCACGGCGGGCAGGCTCGGTTCGTCGAGCTGGACGACGACGTCGGCGCCGGGCACGAGACGTCGCAGGTGCTCGACGTGGCCGACGGCGCCCGCGGCCAGCGACTGTGCCAGATCTCGCGACGCCCCGGCGTCGCTGACGACGCGTTCCCCGCGGGGCAACCACAGCGACGCGGCCAGCGTCCACGGGCCGCACACCTGCGTCTTGAGCGGTCCGACATAGCCGTCGTAGGCCTCGGCGACCTCGTCGAGATCCTGTTGCAAGAACCCTTGAGCGCGGCGCTGGTCGCGCCCGCGAGCCGAGCCCGGGGGCGTGAGGCGCCAGCCACTGGGCTGCAGGTCGACCGGCATCTCGACGAGCAGGTCGCCAGCTCGGCCGATCATGTCGGCGCCCGGCCCACGCGCCGGTTGCTCGGGAACGTACGGGATGCCGAAGCCGTCGGGAACATCCCCGACGAGCAGGTCGCACACCTGCCGCACGGCGTCGCGCGACCCGACGTCGGGCAGCGAACCGACGCCGCTCGTGCGAGGCCCGAGAAGATCCGCCACGGCCTACTCACTCGCCCCGACGCTCGGGGAACCGTCAGACCTTGTCGTCGAATCTCCCACCGTAACAACAGAACTCGACTGACGCGGCGCACGTGACGTAGCGGTGATCGTCGCCGACCCGACGACGCGCGTGCCCTCGTACAGCACGACCGACTGCCCCGGCGCCACGCCGCGTGTGCGCGCGTCGAGCCGCACGACGACGCGGTCATCGTCAGCGGTCACGGTCGCAGGAAACTCCTCGCCGTGCGCCCGAAGCTGCGCGCCGAGCCGCACCTCACCGACGGGCGGCGGGCCGGGCCAGCGGGCATGCGAGCCTTCGATGACGTCGACGCCGAGCAGATCGGCCGTTCCGACGACGACGGTGTTCGTCTTCGGCTGGACGTCGACGACGTACCGCTTCGCGTGGTCGTCGCGCGGCACCTTGAGTCCGAGCCCGCGACGCTGACCGACGGTGTACGCGTAGGCGCCCTCGTGCCGGCCGACGACCTCACCGTCGGTGTCGACGATGTCGCCGGGCTTCTCACCGAGCCGCTTCGTCAGCCACGCCTTGGTGTCGCCGTCGGCGATGAAGCAGATGTCGTGGCTGTCGGGCTTGTTCGCCACGTAGAAGCCCTTGGCCGCGGCCTCCTCACGAATCTGCGGCTTCGTCGTGTCGCCGAGCGGGAAGAACGAGTGCGCGAGCTGCTCGGCGTCGAGCACTCCGAGGACGTACGACTGGTCCTTCGCCATGTCGACGGCCCGATGCAGCTCCTTGCCGTTCGGGCCCTCGACGATCTGCGCATAGTGACCGGTCGCGACGGCGTCGAAACCGAGCGCGAGCGCCTTGTCGAGCAGCGCCGCGAACTTGATCTTCTCGTTGCAGCGCAGACACGGGTTGGGGGTACGTCCGGCTTCGTACTCGGCGACGAAATCCTCGACGACATCGGCCTTGAACCGCTCGGCCATGTCCCACACGTAGAACGGGATGCCGAGGCGATCAGCGACGCGGCGCGCGTCACCGGCGTCCTCGATCGTGCAGCAGCCGCGAGCGCTCTCGCGCAGCGTGGCAGCCGACTGGGACAACGCGAGGTGGACCCCGACGACGTCGTGGCCCGCCTCGAGCATGCGCGAGGCGGCCACGGCGGAATCGACTCCACCGCTCATCGCGGCGACGACGCGCATCACGACACCTTCCTGGTAGCTTCCTGGGCTCTGCGGGCGCGTTCGGCGACGGCCGGCAGCGCCTCCAGGAAGGCGTCAACGTCGGCCTGCGTCGAGGTATGCCCGAGGGTGAGGCGCAATGCGCCGCGCGCTCGTTCCTCGGGGATGCCCATGGCGAGCAGGACGTGGCTGGGACGCGGTACGCCGGCCTGGCACGCCGAGCCCGTCGAGCACTCGACGCCCGCGGCGTCGAGCAGGTAGAGCATCGAGTCGCCGTCACAACCGGGAACACGCAGGTGGGCGTTGCCGGGGAGCCGTGACGTGCTGTCGCCGCGCGTCCAGGCGCCGCTGATCTCGATGCCGAGGCCGAGCGCGAGGGCGCCGTCGATGAGGGCGTCACGCAGGCCGACGAGACGCGCGGCCTCATCTTCGCGTGCGGCACAGGCGAGTTCGACGGCGACGGCCAAGCCCCGGATGCCGGCGACGTCGAGCGTTCCGCTGCGCACCTGACGCTCCTGGCCGCCGCCGTGGGTCAGCGGGTCGAGCTTCGCGTCGCGGGCGAGCAGCAGCGCTCCGACGCCTTGCGGCCCGCCGAGCTTGTGGCCGGTGAGCGCGAGCATCGTCGTGTTCGATGCGGCGAAGTCGACGTCGACGTGGCCGATCGCCTGCACCGCGTCGGTGTGGAACGGGATCGCGAACTCCGCACAGACGGCACCGATCTCGGCGATGGGCTGCACGGTGCCGACCTCGTTGTTCGCCCACATGACGCTGACGAGCGCGACGGTCCGCGGCCCACCGTCAGCCTCGATCGCGGCACGGACGGCTGCTGCCGTGATGACACCGTCGCTCGTGGGTTCGACCCAGGTGACGGCCGCACCCTCGTGCGCGACGAGCGCCTCGACGGCGTCGAGGACGGCGTGGTGCTCGATGCCACTGACGACGAGCCGGCGCCGCGCGTCATCGATGCGGCGCGTCGCGCGGTAGGTGCCCTTGATGGCCATGTTGTCGCTCTCGGTGCCGCCGGAGGTGAAGATGACCTCCGACGGACGCGCCCCCAGAGCCGCTGCGATCCGCTCGCGCGACTCCTCGACGACGCCGCGCGCATTGCGGCCACTGGTGTGCAGGCTGGACGCATTGCCCACGATTGCCATCTGTTTCGCCATCGCGTCGATCACCTCGGGGTGGATCGGCGAGGTGGCAGCATGGTCGAGATACACGCGATTCGGCACCCGCCAAGCTTAGTCCCGCCCGCCGACAGCGCCATGTCGCGCCCGATGAGCCTGGTGAACGCCTGGCGCGCAGGCCCGGTGTGGTCCCTGGAAATTCGGATGCATGCGGCGGACCTCACGGGTCACACTGACGGCGATGACCACCTCACCTGAATCCTCAGTCGGCCTCCACGACGCCATCACGACCGCTGCCCTGCGCGACGTCCACCCCCGATTGCGCGACTGGTACGACGAACCGACGCTGGCCACGAACATGCGGGCCCACCTCGCCGAAGGTGCCGAGTGGGTCGGAGACGAGGAGTTCGGCGCCGCCTACCGCGACGGCGTCGCCGTCATCGACGTGCCCGATGCCGTCGACTGGGCCAATCGCCTCCTCACCCTGCCCTGCGGTGGCTGGGCCGTCACCGGGATCCGGTTTCGAGGTCGCGACCTCACCAAGCCGTTCGTGGAGATCGCGGCGCACGACGTCGGCGACGCGTCGTCGGGCGATCACTGGCACGCCATGGCCGACGAGATCGCGCGGTCCTACGCCCCGTTCGCGCCCGGGAGGCTCCAGGTCTTCACGTCGTCGCCGGACTCGGCGCGCGTTTCCCTTGAAGCCTTCGGGTTTCAGACAGAGGTGGACACCTACCTCGTGGCCGGTCTCATTCGCGAGTTGCGAGAGCGTCCTCGGAGCACGAGGTTCGACGACGTGACCCTCGCGCCCATCTCGGCATCGGCGGCGTCGCGGCTCGCGGAGCGGGTCCACGACGATCTGGCGGAACAGAACCCCGAGACGCGTCTGTGGTCCACGCCCCAGACCCCGGAGGAATTCGACGAACACGCCGCGGCGGGAACGCTCTTCGGCATCCACCTCGCCGGCCGACTCGTCGGGATCATCGCCGCCTTTCGCTGGAACGCCCATGGCATGACGGGATTCACCGTCGCCGAGAACGTCATCGACGCGCCGCACCGCGGCCAAAAGCTCGCCCCCGCTGCGATGCAGCACCTCTTCGAGATGCTGCCGGCCGCCGACGGCGACGTCTTGTGGGGCACGATCCACCCCGACAACCAACCCTCGCTGCGCAATGCCCTCGGCGTCGGTCGGGAGATCGTCGGCGCTCACCTGTGGGTCACGCCCGCAGGCTGGCCCGGGTGGTGACGCCGCGCCGTCATCACTCCGCGCTCTCGGCACCGGGTCCCGGGATGGCGCGCACCTCCGCCGAGAACGCCCCCACGGCGGCCGCGAGCAGTAGCAGGACGGCCACGCCCCAGGCGAGCGCCGCGAAACCGGCCGAGCCGAGCACGAGACCGGCCAAGGCCTGTGCGCCCGCGCTGAACACGAGGGAGGCGAGGCCTGCCGCCGTCAGCACGCGTCCACGCAGTTCGTCGGGGATGAGACCGAGCAGGTAGGGCTGCCCCGCCACCGCGACGGTGGGTACGGGCACGAAGAGCAGGAGGGTGAGGCCCACCATCCACGCAAAGCTGTGCGCGACGGCGAGGACGGCGACGAGCACCGCCATCGTGAGCATCGCGGCCGTGATGAGCGCACGAGCCGACCACCGGCCGATGACCCGCTGGGCGAGCATTCCGCCGAGCACGAGGCCAATTCCTGCGACGCCGTCCACCACACCCACACGCCAGGCGCCCTGCCCCGTTGCCTGCAGGTGCAGGTTGAGCCCGATGGCGAGTGAGATGACCGCGCAGTTCCCGATGAGCCCGAGTAGCAGGAGCGTCTGGGCCGCGCGCGAACGACGCAGCCACCCGAACCCTGCGAACAGCGCGGCATGCAGAGGCTCGGTGGGCCGCTCGCGGTCGAGTGTGCCGAGGCGGCGCGGCAAGCGCGTCGTGAATGCCCACTCCATTGCCGAGAGCACCACGTTGGACATGAACGGCACTACCGGCGCGATGCCGTAGAGCACACCACCGAGGGGCGGGCCGAGGGTGGCGATTACCGCGTCCCTCGTCTGCATGCGCGCGACGGCCTCTCCTAATTCATCCTCCTCGACGAGGTCAGGCAGAACGGTGTGGCGCACCGAGCCCAGTGCCCCACTGCACGCGCCTTGGATGACGGCCAGCGCTGCGAGCAGCCCGAGACTCAGCACGTCGGTGACGATGAAGGCAGCGAGCACGCCGTAGAGGAGCACCTCTACCCCGGCGTCGAGGAGGAGCAGGCTGCGACGGTCAAGGCGATCCGAGATCAGCCCGCCCGGTAGCACGGTGACGATCTGAGTGGCGGTGCGCAATGCACCCACCAGCGCCGCGGCCCTGACGTCGTGCGTCACGGAGTAGGCGAGGAGCGTCCACCCAAGCATCGCCAAAGACGTGCCCAGCTGCGACACGGTCTCGCCCGCGAACCACAGGGAAAAAGCAGACCGACCTTTGGTAATCGTCATAGAACAGCTTCCCCGAGGACACTTTTGCAGACATCGATCGACAGTCTTCTCAGCGACAGGTCGAGGGCGCCAAGCCCATGCTCAGCCCCCCATACTCCGCGAGCCGTATGCGCAGGGGAGGACGTTCCCAAATCCAAGCGGCGGCCCAGCTGCGCGAGGTTGGCGGCGAGCCACGCCTGCGCGCTCGACGCATCGAGAGTTCTCAGCAAACCCGCCAAGCCGGCGTGCCACCCGAGACTGTGACTGTAAACGGGTCGAGAAAGACGATTTCGGAACATATCCAGACCGTGACTCACGCGGCGCCCGCCCACCTCAAGAGCTTTGGCGGCAAGAAGGAGGCCAGCAGCTCCCTCGACGAGATGAGGACTGCGCGCATCTGCCTGAGCGATAGATGGGAGTGAGTCTTGACTCACATTCAACATATTCAAGCGACGCGAGACGTGGCGCGTACAGGCGTCCAAAACATCATCCTCGAGCCGGCCAACGATCGGTGGGATTGCCGGAAGTAGAGAGCAGACAATCTTCTCTTCACTCTGATCCTCGAAACATGTATTTTCCAACCCGAAGCCGGCAGCCCCTCGGAACTGCCCCAGTAGTCCCACATGGGCACCCCACCCCGCGACGCAAGCCCCGCCGCTCCAAGTCAGTGGGCCGACTCGGTCTGGATCAGAAGCGAGCTGATCAGTGAGAAACAGGTCTTACCCGGGGGCCCTTCAGCGCCTCGACAGCCGACGCGGAATCGATGAACTGCATTTCAATCGGTTGCATGGTGCTCTCCCAGAGTTTACATCATGTCAACTCTGGCGGATTGACATTCTTGAGTGTACTGGTAGAACTCTTCAGAGTTGGCTCTATGAGGTAGCCAGTTCTCGCGGTCGGCTGCGAAGCACGGTTCGCTGACCGTCGGACCCCCGCCGCGCGAGGCAGGCCCCGGCAAGGATGAGTCGACGCTCGACGCCCCCGGTGGTCGCACGTGTCGACGATCAGGCGCCTCGCGTTCTGGAAGGTGCAGCGACGACCTGCGAGTACTCCCCCAGCGACGAAGGTGGATCATGTCCCAACAGCGATCAGCAACCCACCGGATGACGCCGCACCGGCGGCCCAGGACGGACCAAGCGGCTCGCGGGCAACGGTTGGCATGACGAAGGCGCCCGGCCTCCCTGATGGGAAGCCGGGCGCCTTCGACGCGCGAGAGGTGCGTCAGGTCAGTTCTTGGCCTTCGCGACGGCCTCGGTGGCCTGCGGCAGCACGTTGAACAGGTCGCCGACGACGCCGAAGTCGACGAGCTCGAAGATCGGCGCCTCCTCGTCCTTGTTGACGGCGACGATCGTCTTGGACGTCTGCATACCGGCGCGGTGCTGGATGGCACCGGAGATGCCGGCGGCGACGTACAGCTGCGGCGAGACCTGCTTGCCCGTCTGGCCGACCTGATTGGTGTGCGGGTACCAGCCGGCGTCGACGGCGGCGCGCGAGGCACCGACAGCCGCACCGAGCGAGTCGGCGAACGCCTCGACGGGCGAGAAGTCACCGTTCGTGCCGCGACCACCGGAGACGACGATGCGCGCCTCGCTGAGCTCGGGACGACCCGACTTCTGCTTCTCCTTGCGGTCGGTGATCTGGGCGCTCTTCGCCGCGTCCGAGACAGACACGGTGACGGCGACCGGAGCAGCCTGCGACTGCGACGCCTGCGGCGTCGCCGAGTTCGGCTTCACCGTGATGATCGACATCGGCGTCGTGGCCTGTGCCTTGAGCGTCCAGGAACCGGCGAACACGGACTGCGTCGTCACCGGCGCACCACCGTCGCCGGCCTCGACGTTGACGGCGTCCGTCGTCAGACCCGAGTTGGTCTTGACGGCGAGGCGCGCCGCGGCCTCGTTGTTCGTGCCCGACGAGGGCAGCAGGACGGCAGCCGGCGAGGCCTGCTCGACGACGGCGGCGAACGCCTCGGCGAGCGGGGCCGGGTGACCGTCGACCTCGGCGGAGTCGATGACGTAGACCTTCTCGGCGCCGAACTGCGCGAGACGCGGGCGGGCGGCGTCGACGTTCGAACCGACGAAGACGGCGGACGGCGTGCCGAGGCGGCGGGCAAGCGTCAGCAGCTCAGCGGTGACCTTGCGGACCTGGCCATCGACGTGGTCGACCAGGACGAGAACTTCAGCCATGGTGTGTTTCTCCTCAGTCAGAAAGTGTCGGTGGCGATCAGATGAGCTTGGCGCCGGAGAGGAACTCGACGAGCTTCGTGCCGCCGTCGCCCTCGTCCGTGACGATCTCGCCCTGCTCGCGCGGGGGGCGCTTCGTCGTGTCGAGCACCTTGGTGGCCGCGGCGTCGAGACCGACCTGGCCGGCGTCGACACCGAGGTCGGCGAGGCTCATCTCCTCGACCGGCTTCTTCTTGGCCGCCATGATGCCCTTGAAGGACGGGTAGCGCGGCTCGTTGATCTGGTCGGTCACCGACACGACTGCCGGCAGCGACGCGACGACCGTCTCGGAGGCGACGTCGGAGTCACGACGACCCGTCGCCTGAGCGCCGGAGACCTCGAGGGTCGAGACCTGCGTGAGCTGCGGCAGGCCGAGGCGCTCGGCGACCATGGCCGGGATGACACTCATGCCGCCATCGGTCGAGGCGAGACCGAACATCACGATGTCGGGCTGGCCGACCTTCTTGACGGCCTCGGCGATGACGAGCGACGTCGCGAGGGCGTCGGAGCCGGCGATGGCGTCGTCGCTGATGTGGATGCCCTTGTCGGCGCCCATCTGCAGCGCCTTCTTGACTGCTTCGGCTGCGTCGGCGGGGCCGACGGTCAGCGCCATCACCTCGCCGCCTTCGGACTCGACGATCTTGAGTGCTTCTTCGACCGCGTACTCGTCGAGCTCCGACAGGAGGCCGTCGACGTTCTCGCGGTCGGTGGTGTTGTCCTCGGAGAAGCCGCGCTCGCCCTGGGCGTCGGGCACGTGCTTGACACAGACGACGATGTTCATGCGTCTACCGTCCTTTTCGTAGGAGCTTGTCCGTCCGAGATTACGTTACCCGTCGGTAACGTCGGCGTCGAGCCCTCGCACGGATCGTGGATGTGAGGAAGTGAATCAGCCGTGCGTCAGCTTGACGACGAGCAGACCGATCAACGTCAGCGCGACGATGATCCAGGGCAGCAGACGGTTGACGAGAGTCGAGGCGGCACCCGTCTCCCCCTGTGTGAAGTCGGCCTTGCGGCCGAGGAGCGTGTCGACGATCGCGGCCGCGATCGCGATGACGAGGCCGACGACGAACCAGATCGTGGGGTTCGCGCCCCACACCTTGTCGACGTCGCGCACCATGCCGGTCCAGCCCAGCAGGGCGAAGAACATGCCGACGAGCCCGGCCAGGGCCAGCACGATGGCGCGCGTGCGCGCCTGGCCCGCCTCGCGGGCGGTCAAGGGCGATGACACGGGGTAGTCCTTTCCGTAGGCGACGGGATCTCCGAAGATCTCGCGTGCCGTCTTGTTCTGGCGGATGCAGGCGTCGTCGACGTCGCCGAGGGCGTCGTCACGCTGCGCGGGGGTCGCGCCCCGATCGGCGAGAGCCGCCAGGAACGGCTCCTGCCAATCGGGTTCGACCTTCCACTGCTTGATCATGCTCAGCGGCCTTCGAACTGCGCCTTGCCCGGCCCCTGCTCGACGAACGAACGCATGCCGATCTCGCGGTCCTTCGTGGCGAACAGGCCGGTGAACAGCTGCGACTCGATGGCGAGCCCCGTCGCGAGGTCGCCGTCGAGGCCACGGTTGATGGCCTCCTTCGCGGCGCGCAGGGCGACACGCGGGCCGTTGACGAACGGCTTGACCTTCGCGAGCGCCGCCTCGTACGTCGTGCCGGGCTCGACGAGTTCGTCGACGAGACCGATCTCCAGCGCCTCGTCAGCCTTGACGAAGCGACCGGAGAAGACGATGTCCTTCGCCTTCGACGGCCCGACGAGACGAGCGAGCCGCTGCGTGCCGCCCGCACCCGGGATGACGCCGAGCAGAATCTCGGGCTGGCCGAGCGTCGCGTCGTTCGCGGCGATGCGGAAGTCCGCCGTCATGGCGAGTTCGCAGCCGCCGCCGAGGGCGTACCCCTCGATGGCGGCGACCGTCGGGAACGGCAGCTCGGCGAGCGCGCGGAACGCGTTCTGCAGCTTCGTGCCACGTTCGACCATGTCGACGTAGTCGAGCTGCTGCATCTCCTTGATGTCGGCGCCAGCCGCGAACACCTTGTCTCCACCGGTGATGATGGCGGCGCGCACGTCGGCGTCGTCGAGCAGGTCGGCCGCGACACGCGCGAGCGAATCCTGGATCTCCGCGTCGAGCGGGTTCATCTTGGGTCGATCGATGCGGATGGTGGCGACACCGTCCGTCACATCCAGCTTGACCCACTGGCCGTAGGCGACCTGCTCAGCCATGGCTCAGGCCTGCCCGCCGGCAGGCGCGCCACCCTCGCCGGGCTGCGCGAACGCGGGGACGCCGCCCTCGGCCGCGTGCGGGCCGTCGGAGCTGGCGCTCTGGTGCCACAGCTGCGTCGCCTGCAGGATCATCTGCGTCGTCGACGGCAGCACCATTTCGAGATCGAGATCCGGCGTCACGAGGTGCTCACCGGAGACGACGACCATGTCGCGCGCGATGCCGACCTTGACGATGTTGAGGCTGAGGGTGACGTCGTTGGCCGCGTTGAGGCGCTTGGTCAGGTCGGACGTGATGTCGTCCGTGATCTGCCACTGACCGAACAGGCGAATCAGAGCGATCTCACCCTCCATGACGCGCACGAAGAGGTTCTGGTCCTCGACGGAGTACATGATGTCGCCGTCGGAGTCGATCTGCGGGTTGAAACCGAAACCGCCGAGGATGCCGACGATCTTGTCCGTGAGGGAGGCCGCGCCGGAGGTGTCGCCGGCGCCCGTGCCGGGCGTCGGAGCGGGCTGGCCGAAGTTGGGCAGAGCTGTGGGATCAGTCATGTGGCCAACCTACCGACTCTTATCCTGGTTCGCATGGCCGACCCGCAACGAGTCTTCGTCCGCACCCCTCGTCCGGGCGTCACGCTCGAGCGGGACGGCGCGATCTTCTGCGTCGTCGCGGCCCACGCGAGCGCCGTCGAACTGTGCCTGTTCGGCACGCAGGATGCCCCGGCGGGCGAGTCGCGCGTTTCGATGACGCGCCTCGACGGCGGCCATTGGGCGGCGTTCGTTCCGGCGGCCGGCCCCGGGACGACATACGGGTACCGCGCGCACGGAGCGTGGGCGCCCGCGGCGGGCCTGCGTCACAACCCCGCGAAGCTGCTGCTCGACCCCTATGCGAGCGCCGTCAGCGCCGAGATGACGTGGCTGCCCGAAGTGTTTGGGCACGTCGTCGACGACGCGTTCGCGGGCGACGCCCGGGTGCGGGACGACCGCGATTCCGCGCCGTTCGTGCCGCACGGCGTCGTCGTCAGCCACGATTTCGACTGGGGCGGCGACGCCCGCCCCCAGGTGCGTGACGCCGACCGCGTCATCTACGAGGCGCACGTCAAGGGTCTGACGGTGCAGCATCCCGACGTCCCCGAAGAACTGCGCGGCACCTACGCGGGGCTCGCGCACGCGTCGATGACGACGTACCTGCGCGATCTCGGCGTGACGAGCGTCGAACTGCTGCCGGTGCATGCGTTCGTCGACGAACCGCACCTGGTCAAGCTGGGGCTGAACAACTACTGGGGTTACAACACGCT
This sequence comes from Dermacoccus sp. BD5, assembly GCF_044878485.1. Lineage (NCBI taxonomy): Bacteria > Bacillati > Actinomycetota > Actinomycetes > Micrococcales > Dermacoccaceae > Dermacoccus > Dermacoccus sp. BD5. The sequence continues at coordinate 363,497 of NZ_JANJER010000001.1, forward strand.
CGGTTTCTTCGCGCCGCACGCGGCGTATGCCCATGCGAGCGATGCGCAGGGGGTCGTCGACGAGGTCAAGTCGATGGTGAGGTCGCTGCACACGGCGGGGCTAGAGGTCATCCTCGACGTCGTCTACAACCACACGTGCGAGCAGGGCGGCCACGAGGGCGCGACGTTGTCGCTGCGCGGACTCGACAATGTGAGCTCCTACCGTCTCGGCGAGCACGGCGAGGACATCGACGTGACCGGCTGCGGCAACACCCTCGACGTGCGCGAACCCGCCGTCATGCGCCTCGTGCTCGATTCCCTGCGGCACTGGGTGAGCGAGTATCACGTCGACGGTTTTCGCTTCGACCTCGCCGTCGCGCTCGGGCGAGCGCCCGGTGATGACTTCGACCCCCGGGCGGCGCTGCTCATGGCGATGCAGGCAGACCCGGTGCTGTCGCAGGTGACGCTGATCGCCGAGCCGTGGGACATCGGCCTCCACGGGTGGCGAACAGGGCAGTTTCCCGCCGGCTTCGCCGAGTGGAACGACCGGTTCCGCAACACGGTGCGTGACTTCTGGCTCGCCGACCTTGCGGCGGCATCACGAGGCGACGGTGGCGGCGGGCAGCACCCCGGCGGCGGGGTGGCGGATCTCGCGACGCGTTTGACCGGGTCGCAGGACCTGGTCGGCGGCCCGCTGCGCCGGCCGCAGGCGTCGATCAACTACGTCACGGCGCACGACGGTTTCACGCTCGCCGACCTGACGGCCTACGAGACGAAGCACAACGAGGCCAACGGGGAAGACAACCGCGACGGCACGAGTGACAACCGGTCGTGGAATCACGGTGTCGAGGGTTGGCCGAGTGACGCGGTCGACGAGTCGGATGGTGAGCCGACGTCAGACGCCGCTGCCGGGAGCGGCTCGGGTGGTGCGGGCGATATGGCAGCGGATCTCGCAGCCCGACGACTGCGCTCGATGCGCAACATGCTCGGCACGTTGCTGCTGTCGGCCGGCGTGCCGATGCTGACCGCAGGCGACGAGTTCGCTCGAACGCAGCATGGCAACAACAACGCCTATTGCCAGGATTCGCCGATCGGCTGGGCCGACTGGAATCACTCCCCGGCCCAGCGTGATCTGCTCGCGACGACGCGGCACCTGCTCGCCCTACGGCGCCGCTTCGGCGTGCTGCGCCATCCTGATTTCTATCCCGGCTCCCGCGCCGTGGCGGGTGAGCCTGACGTGCGCTGGTTCTCCGCGGCCGGGGTCGGGCTGAGTGACGCCGAGTGGACGTCCCCCTCGACGCGGACGCTGCAGGCCTTGTTCGACGCCAGCAGCACTGACGACGAGTCGGTGCTGCTCGTCCTGCACGGGGCGCTCGACGCTGCGACGGTGACGCTGCCACCGTCACCGCACGGGGGCGGCTGGAGCGTCGTGTGGGATTCGGCGCAGTCGGCGCCGCCGTCAGAGGACCGAATTGTCGCGAGCGGTGACACATTCGTCGTCGACGGCCCGTCGATGCTCGTGCTCACGCCGTCGCGCGGCTGAGCTCCCGGAAAGGGTCGAGGAGAAACGCGCTCCCAGAAGCGCGAATCTCCACAACCCCTACCTGTCGTCACGACGACGCCAGCCACAGCCGCTGCACGACGCAACGAGCAACAAGTGATTCGGCTGCGGGCGCTCGTCCGTCACGGAACGCGGCTGCGGACGCAGCGTGACCGGGATGGCGCAGGTTCAGCGGGTGGCGTTGCGGCGCAGCCACCACAGGCCGACGATCGGCAGGATGAGCGGGACGAAGCCGTAGCCCTGGCCGAAGTGCGACCACACCGTCTTGTCGTGGAAGGCGCTGGGCTGCAGGACACTCCACAATCCGACGATGAGAACTCCGGCGAGCTCGAAGGTGATCGTCGCCCGTGCGAGGCGCACGGACGCGTGGTTGCCGCGCGCGAGCGCCACCGTCGCGACGATGTAGATGATGGCGGCGAGCGCCGACAGCAGGTACGGCACGGGCGCCTTGTCGAACGACTGCGCGATCTGCATGATCGAGCGCCCCGTCGCGGCGAGCGCGAACAACCCGTAGACGGCGACGAGCATGCGCCCCGGCCCGGTGTTGACGCGCCCGGTCGGCGAGGCCTGGCCGCCTTCGACCGTCGAGGCGTCGGAACGCCCCGGCTGCGAGGCCTGCTCGCGCGATTCGGTGGGCGTCGAGGAGAGTTCAGGCATCAGGCATGTCCGTTCCACAGTTGCATGAGACGGCCGATCATGACGGCGAGGCCGACGGCGCCGACGAGGAGCACCGCTGTACCCCAGCGCGATTCGCGTTCGGCGATGGCCCAGAACCCGGCGACGGGCAGCACGAAGATCAGACCGACGAGATAGGCGATGAAGACGCCGACGTTCATGTGCGGATCCGCCGAACCCGACGTCGCGATGCCGACGATCAACTGGATGACGAGAAGAACCTCGATGGCGATCGTCAGGTAGAACATCGGGTTGTCGATCGGGCGTCCGCGGACGGTGGCGACGAGGGCCAGCAGGGCGAGGACGCACGTCGTCACGAGCAGCGCGACGGTCAACGGCAGAAACACCCGAACATCGTAGTCCCGGCGATGAGTACCAGCCCTACGACGCAGTCGCCGTCACCTCGCGGCGCGGGTCACTGTCCACGAAATCGCCGCCGGGAGGCGGTTGTCGGTGGCATTGGGTAGCGTGACGGACGTGACAGTTTCTCAGCCAGGTGAGATGCCCCCGTTCCCCGACTCCGAGCCCCTGACGTCAGATCTCACTGCCACGTCGGCCAGTGACGACGACCTGGGCGCACCCGCCGCGTCCACCCCGGCGAGTTCCTCGCCCGAGACCGGCCGCTACACGCCCGACACCGAGGAGAAGCGTCCCGAACCGGACGCGCACGCACCCACCGTCGCGCGCGCGGATGACGCACCGCGCGGCATCGGCCGCATCCCCGTCACCGACGTCATGCCGATCGTCGACTGCGGCAACCTGCCGACGAAGTCGGTCGTCGACGAGCCGTTCACGGTGCGCGCCACCGTGTTCCGCGAGGGTCACGACGCCGTCAACGCCTCCCTCGTCATGACGTCGCCGCACGGCGTCGAGCGGATCGTCCCGATGACGTGCGTGAACCCGGGGCTCGACCTGTGGACGGGCGAGGCCGAAGCCGACCACGAGGGCGTCTGGCACTTCCGTGTCGAGGGCTGGAGCGACCCGTACGGGACGTGGGATCACGACGCGACGATCAAGGTCGCCGCGGGGGTCGACGTCGAGGTCATGTTCGAAGAGGGCGCCCGTGTGCTCGAGCGCGCGTGTGCGACCAACACCTACGACGATGCTGACGAGCGCGTCCTGCGCCACGCCGTCACGACCCTGCGCGACACCTCGCGCAGCGACGACGAGCGTCTCGCGGCCGGCACGTCCGCCGAGGTCAAGGACGTGCTCGAGCGGCTGCCGCTGCGCGACTTCGTCTCCCCCAGCCGCGACTACCCTTGGCTCGTCGAGCGCAAGCTGGCGCTGACGGGCGCGTGGTACGAGTTATTCCCCCGCTCCGAGGGCGCTCACTTCGACGAGGAGACGCAGAAGTGGGTCTCGGGCACGCTGCGCACCGCCGCCGAGCGTCTGCCCGCCGTCGCCGACATGGGTTTCGACGTCGTCTACCTCACCCCGATCCACCCGATCGGCGAGGTCAACCGCAAGGGCCCGAACAACACGTTGACGGCTGGCCCGGAGGATCCTGGTTCGCCGTACGCCATCGGGTCGAAGGACGGCGGTCACGACGCCATCGAGCCGTCGCTCGGTGACTTCGACGACCTCGACGCGTTCGTCGCCCGCGCGAACGAACTGGGCCTCGAGGTGGCGCTCGACATCGCGCTGCAGTGCGCGCCCGACCACCCCTGGGTCACCTCGCACCCGGAGTGGTTCACGACGCGCAGCGACGGCACGATCGCCTACGCGGAGAACCCGCCGAAGAAGTACCAGGACATCTATCCGCTCAACTTCGACAACGACCCGGCCGGCATCTACGCCGAGGTGCGTCGCGTCATCCAGGTGTGGATCGACCACGGCATCACGATCTTCCGCGTCGACAACCCGCACACGAAGCCCGTCGAGTTCTGGCAGTGGCTGATCGCCGACGTCGCGAAGGACCACCCCGAGGTGATCTGGCTCGCAGAGGCCTTCACGAAGCCCGCGATGATGCACAACCTCGGCCGCATCGGCTTCCAGCAGAGCTACACGTACTACGCCTGGCGCCACCAGCCGTGGGAGATCCGCGAGTACCTCGACGAACTCATCGGCGACACGGCGAGTTACATGCGTCCGAGCTTCTGGCCGACGACGCACGACATCCTCACGCCGTACATGCAGTACGGCGGCCCGGCGGCCTGGAAGCTGCGCGCGGCGCTGGCTGCCACGCTCGTGCCGACCTACGGCATCTACGCCGGGTACGAGCTCATGGAGTCGGTGGCCCGCCCCGGCGCCCAGGAGCAGAACGACAACGAGAAGTACCAGTTCAAGGACCGTCGCTGGGCCGACTACGCCCCCGGCGGGCCCAAGGAGGGCCAGTCGATCGACTGGTACCTGCGCCGGCTCAACGAGATCCGCCGCGCCCACCCGGCGCTCGAGCACCTGCGCAACCTGCGCTGGCACGGCGTCGACGACGAGAACTTCATCGTCTTCTCCAAGAGCCGCGACATCGGAGACGGCGCCAACGGCGGCCAGGACACGATCATCGTCATCGCCAACACAGACCCGCACGCGACGCGCGAGACCTGGGTGCACCTCGACATGGGCGCGCTCGGACTGCGCGGGGACGAAGGGTTCGTCGCGCACGACCTGCTGAGCGACGCCACCTGGCACTGGGGCGAGCACAACTTCGTCCGGCTCGGGCCGGACGCCGAAAACGTCCACATCATCCACGTGAGGAAGTTCTGAGCATGCAAGGTCTTGGTCTGCACCAGCCGGGTCTGAAGCACGACCCGCAGTGGTTCCGTAAGGCCGTGTTCTACGAAGTCCTCGTGCGCGGTTTCAGCGACTCGACGGGCAACGGATCCGGCGACTTCTCGGGCCTCATGGCCCGACTCGACTACCTGCAGTGGCTTGGCGTCGACTGCCTGTGGCTGCCGCCGTTCTACGCCTCGCCGCTGCGCGACGGCGGATACGACATCGCCGACTACAAGCAGGTGCTGCCCGAGTTCGGCACGCTGCCCGAGTTCCAGGAGCTCGTCGCGCAGGCGCATGCGCGCGGCATCCGCGTCATCACCGACTTCGTCATGAACCACACGAGCGACCAGCACGCGTGGTTCCAGGCGAGCCGCGAGGACCCGGAAGGCCCGTACGGCGACTACTACGTCTGGTCCGACACGGACGAGAAGTACGAGGACGCGCGCATCATCTTCGTCGACACCGAGGAGTCGAACTGGACCTTCGACCCGGTACGTCGTCAGTTCTTCTGGCACCGCTTCTTCTCCCACCAGCCGGACCTCAACTTCGAGAACCCGGCCGTGCAGGAGGAGATGTTCGACATCGTCCGGTACTGGATGGACATGGGCATCGACGGCTTCCGTCTCGACGCCGTGCCGTACCTGTTCGAGGAGGAGGGGCACAACGGCGAGAACCACCCGAAGACGCACGAGTTCCTCGTCGAACTGCGCCGGATGGTCGACGAGGAATACCCTGGCCGCGTCCTGCTCGCCGAGGCCAACCAGATGCCGCACGAGGTCGTCGACTACTTCGGCACCGAGGAAGAACCGGAATGCCACATGTGCTTCCACTTCCCCGTCATGCCGCGCATCTACTACTCGTTGCGCGAGGAGAAGGCGACGCCCATCATCGACGTCCTCGCCGAGACGCCCCCGATCCCCAAGGGCACCCAGTGGGGCACCTTCCTGCGCAACCACGACGAGCTGACGCTCGAGATGGTGACGCCGGAGGAGCGCGCCGCGATGTACGGCTGGTACTCCCCCGATCCGCGCATGCGCGCCAACGTCGGTATCCGTCGTCGCCTCGCGCCGCTGCTCGACAACAGTCGCGCCGAGATTGAGCTGATCAACGCCCTGCTGCTGTCGCTGCCCGGCTCGCCGTGCCTGTACTACGGTGACGAGATCGGCATGGGCGACAACATCTGGCTCGACGACCGTGACGCGGTGCGCACGCCGATGCAGTGGACGCCGGATCGCAACGCCGGTTTTTCGACGGCCGACCCGGGCAAGTTGTACCTGCCGGTCATCCAGAGCCTCGTGTACCACCACAACAACGTCAACGTCGAGGCGCAGATGGCCTCGAGCGCGTCGTTGCTGCACTGGACGCGCGGCATGCTCTCGGTGCGTTCGCGCTACCCCGCGTTCGGCATGGGCGACTTCGTCGTCGCCCCGGCCGACAACGACGCCGTCCTCGCGTTCACGCGCTCGATGTCGGACGAGGACGCGAAGGCCGAGAACACGACGACGAAGCACCTGCTGTGCATCAACAACCTGAGCTCGCGCCCGCAGGGCGCCCGGGTGCAGGTCGCTGCCAAGTTCGCCGGCGCGAAGCTCACCGACATCTTCGGCGGTCAGGGCTTCGGTCAGATCGGTGAGGACGGCACGGTCACCGTCATGCTCGGTTCGCGCGGCTTCTACTGGCTGGCGATCGAGTCCGACGTCAGCGCCGACGACGCGCTGCCCGCCGCGACCGGTACCCCGGAGGCCAACGCCTCCGAGGTGCTCGACGAGTTCAAGGACGACACCACCTCGGACGCTGAGGGAAAGGACCTCTGATGGTCGCCGAGATCCATTCCGGCGCCACGTTGTCACCCGGCAAGCTCGAACTGCTCACGCCGTGGGTGGCGACGCAGCGCTGGTTCCAGGCCAAGGGCCGTGAGCCGCACCTGCGCAAGGTGAGTGCCTTCCGCTTCGAGGACCCGGCAGGTGAGGTCGGCCTCGAGGTGATGTTCCTGCGCGATCTCGACGCCGAGCACGAGACCACCTACCAGGTGCCCGTCACCTACCGTGGTGAGCGCGCGCCGGAGCTGGAGCACGCCTTCATCGGCACGATCGAGCACTCCGCGCTCGGCACGCGCTACGTCTACGACGGCCCGCACGACCCGGTGTTCGCCGCCGTCCTGCTCGCGACGATGGCGTCGGGCGGCACGCAGGCCGAGCGCAGCGACGGTGTCGTCGAGATGAGCGTCGCAGGCCGGCCCGGTCCGCAGAGCGCCGATCTCGCCACGGTGCGCAGCGCCACGGTGCTGCGTGGCGAGCAGTCGAACACGTCGATCATCTACACCCTCGACGACGGCGAGCAGCTCATCGCCAAGCTGTTCCGTGTGCTCAACGTCGGCGCCAACCCCGACATCGAGGTGACGGGGGCCCTGACGAGCGCGGGCAACACGCACGTGCCGGCGCTGCTGGCATCTCTCAGTGGTTCGTACACGGAGGGGCGTCACTCTCGCGAGCAGCTCGTCGCGGACCTCGCGTTCGCGCAGGAGTTCATGCCCGACGTGCGGGACGCCTGGCGTGAGGCCCTCGACGCGGCTCGCGAGAACCGTGACTTCACCGACGGCGCCCGCGAACTCGGTCGTACGACGGCGCAGGTGCACCGCACCCTCGCCGAGGTGTTGCCGAGCGTCGAGGCCGACGCCGACCGTGTCGATGCCCTCGTCGACGAGATGCACGAGCGAGCGGCAGCGGCCCTCAACGACGCGCCGCAGCTCGCGGAGCGCGCCACGCAGATCGCCCACCGCATCGACGCCGGGCGCAGCGCGCAGTGGCCGCGCTTCCAGCGCATCCACGGCGACTACCACCTCGGCCAGGTGCTCGACGTACCCGGGCGTGGGTGGGTCCTGCTCGACTTCGAGGGCGAGCCTCTGCGTCCGCTCGAGGAGCGCTCGGCACCGGACGTCGCCGTGCGCGACGTCGCGGGCATGCTGCGTTCGTTCGACTACGCCGGTGGCACGATCGAGAACGAGATCGCCGGCGCCGACGGCGACCGCCGCGCGTGGGTCAGCGCCGCTCAGGACGCGTTCCTCGCGGGTTACGAGAGTGAACTCGGCGCCGTCGACCGCGACCTGCTCGACCTGTTTGTGCTCGACAAGGCGCTCTACGAGTGCTCGTACGAGGCCCGCAACCGCCCCGACTGGCTGAGCATCCCCGCCGACGCCGTCGGCCGCATCCTCACCACCTCCACCGACTCGTCCGCGACCCACGGCGAGGCGCCCACGATGACGCCCGCCGACGAGGACGACGCCGCGCCCACCGGCGCCGCGGAAAGGAGCACCATGACCTCCGACGACAGCACGACGCCCACTCCTGCCTCGACGAGGTCGGCCGACACGAACGGCGCTCCCCTCGTCTCGACGCAGGATGCCGACGCTTCTGGCGCCGCTCCGCTCGTCGCGCCGCAGGGCGCACCCGCGACGGGTGACACGACCGTCGCGGCTGCCGGAGACAAGCCCGAGGCGGCCGCGAGCGACGCGGGTTCTGCCGGTGGCCTGAGCGCCGCCGGTGAGACGAGCAACGCTTCGACCACCGACGCGCGCGCCCTCGGCGCCGCCTCGCCCGCCGTCTCGCCGTCGCGCGTCGAGGTGAGCGAACTCGACGCCGTCGTCGCCGGTGAGCACCGTGACCCGCACCGCGTTCTCGGCGCGCACGTCGAGAACGGCGTCATCACGTTCCGCGTCGTGCGCCCGATGGCGCGTGGCGTCGTCATCGACATGGGCGAGACCTCGCTCGAGCTCACGCACGAGCACGATGGCATCTGGGCCGGTGCGATCGCGGGTGAGTACATGCCCGACTACCGCGTCATCACGACGTATGACGACCGCAGCGAGCACCGCGGCGACGACCCGTACCGCTTCATGCCGTCCCTCGGCGAGATCGACCTCCACCTCATCGGTGAGGGGCGCCACGAGGAGCTGTGGAACGTCCTCGGCGCCCACGTGCGCACCTACCCGAGCATCAAGGGTGACGTCACGGGCACCGCGTTCGCCGTCTGGGCGCCCAATGCCAAGGCCGTGCGCGTCGTCGGCGACTTCAACCACTGGGACGGCGTCGGCCACGGCATGCGCACGCTCGGGGAGTCGGGCGTGTGGGAGCTGTTCGTCCCCGACGTGCGCGAGGGCACCGCGTACAAGTTCGAGATCCTGTGCAGCGACGGCGTGCGTCGCGCGAAGGCCGACCCGATGGCGCGCCTCGCGGAGACGGCGCCCGCGACGGCGTCGAAGGTGACGAGCTCGCACTACGAGTGGAACGACGACGCGTGGATGACGAAGCGCGCCGAGACGAACGCGCACCACGGCCCGATGTCGACGTACGAGGTGCACCTCGGTTCGTGGCGTCAGGGGCTCAGCTACCGCGAGATGGCCGAGCACCTCGTCAACTACGTCAAGGATCTGGGCTTCACGCACGTCGAGTTCATGCCCGTGATGGAGCACCCGTACCCGCCGAGCTGGGGCTATCACGTCACGAGCTACTACGCGCCGAACAGCCGCTTCGGCGACCCGGACGACTTCAAGTTCCTCGTCGACCGCCTCCACCAGGAGGGCATCGGCGTCATCCTCGACTGGGTTCCCGGCCACTTCGCCACCGACGAGTGGGCGCTCGCCCGTTTCGACGGCCAGGCGCTCTACGAGCACCCGGACCCGCGCAAGGGCTGGCACCCCGAGTGGGGTTCGAACATCTTCGACTACGGCCGCCCGCAGGTGCGCAACTTCCTCGTCGCCAACGCGCTGTACTGGCTCGAGGAGTTCCACGCCGACGGTCTGCGCGTCGACGGTGTCGCCTCGATGCTGTACCTCAACTACGCCCGCAAGGACGGCGAATGGGTGCCGAACAAGTTCGGCGGCCAGGAGAACCTCGAAGCCGTGCAGCTGCTGCAGGAGACGAACGCGACGGCGTACAAGCGCACGCCGGGTGCCGTCATCATCGCCGAGGAGTCGACGTCGTGGCCGGGCATCACCCGCTCGACGGACACCGGCGGCCTGGGCTTCGGGCTCAAGTGGAACATGGGCTGGATGCACGACTCGCTCGACTACGTCGCGCGTGAGCCGATCTACCGTCAGCATCATCACCACGACCTGACGTTCGCGCTCGTCTACGCGTTCAGCGAGCAGTTCGTGCTGCCCGTCAGCCACGACGAGGTCGTGCACGGCAAGGGCAGCCTGCTGCGCAAGATGCCCGGTGATCGCTGGCAGCAGCTCGCCAACGTGCGCGCCTACCTCGCGTACATGTGGGCCCACCCCGGCAAGCAGTTGCTCTTCATGGGTTCGGAGTTCGCGCAGGAGGCCGAGTGGGCTGACGGTCGCAGCCTCGATTGGTGGCTGCTCGACCAGCCCGCGCACTACGGCGTGCACGCGATGATGAAGGACCTCAACCGCGCCTACCGCGAGCGCCCGGCCCTGTGGGCCCTCGACCACTCGGAGGAGGGCTTCTCGTGGATCAACGCCGACGACGCGGGCCGCAACGCCTACACGTGGCTGCGATTTGCGCCCGCCGAAGCTGACGGGTACCGCCCCGTCGTCGCGATCGCCGCGAACTTCGCCGGCAACCCGCACCACGGCGTCCGCGTGGGCCTGCCCCACCCCGGTACGTGGAACGAGATCGTCAACACCGACGCCGAGGGTTACGGCGGCTCGGGCGTCGGTAACCTGGGTTCGGTCGCGGCCGAGGAGATCCCCTGGGACGGTCAGCCGTACTCGGCCGAGATCACGATGCCGCCGCTCGGTGTCGTGTGGTTCGAGCCGGCGACGCGCCCCGACATGACACAGGTGGCTGCGCACACCGCTACCGAGCAGGCCGGTGGCGCCGATTCATCGTCCACCGCAACGGCACGACAGGAGAACACGATGAGTGACCAGAACGCAGCGACGAGTTCGTCCGACGGGCAGCCGTCCGAGGCCCTCATCGCGGGCGCGCCACTCGAGGACGCCGCAGGCAACCCGGGCGCACTCGATCAGCCGCTCGACGGTTCGCGTGGCGGCACGCAGGCCGAGGACGCTCAGGGAGCGGCCGGCGACCAGCAGGCGCGTTCGCGTACCGGCGTCCCGGCGACGCACCCCGTCGACCACGCGGACGAGGGTGGTTTCGACGTCGAGCAGACCGAGTCGAAGGCGCACGAGCGTGCCTTCACGCCGGCCGGCGAGGACGAGACGGATGACGAGCCCGTCGAGCACCTCAAGGACATCACCGGCACGCCCGGTGGCGGCCTCGACGAGGACGTCGAGGGTGGCCGCTGGGGCGCCGACGACGAGGCTCGCGACGCCGCCGACCAGACGCGTCAGCGCGACTGACGACCCGCTCGGTCGAGCGCATGAGGCCGGCCGTACCCGCCAGGGATGCGGCCGGCCTCGTCACGTCCGCCCCGCCTCGCTCGGGGCATCGGTTCGGGCGTTTACGTCGCCGCTCAAAGAGGGCAGGATGAAGGCATGAGCAACCGCGCGGGCCAGTTGGCCGAACCTCGTGACCTGATCGACGTCCCCCACCTCGTCACGGCGTACTACACGCTGACGCCCGACCCTGAGAACGTCGACCAGCAGGTGGCGTTCGGCACGTCGGGGCACCGCGGTTCGAGCCTCAAGACCGCGTTCAACGAGGCGCACATCCTCGCGACGACGCAGGCGATCGTCGACTACCGCCGCTCGCAGGGCTTCGACGGGCCGTTGTTCCTCGGCCGCGACACCCACGCCTTGTCCGAGCCCGCATGGACGAGCGCCATCGAGGTGCTCGTCGCCAATGACGTCACCGTCCTCATCGACGATCGTGACGGTTACACGCCGACGCCCGCCGTCAGCCACGCCATCCTGCGCGCGAACAAGGGCAAGGATCTGACGAACGGCTCGGGTCTCGCCGACGGCATCGTCGTCACGCCCTCGCACAACCCGCCCGCCGACGGCGGGTTCAAGTACAACCCGCCGCACGGTGGCCCGGCCGACTCGGACGCGACAAAGGTCATCGCCGCCGCGGCGAACGAGCACATCCGTGACGGGCTCAAGCGCGTCAAGCGCGCGCCGCTGACGCAGGCGATGGGCAAGGTCCAGCGCTACGACTTCCTCGGCACGTACGTCGACGACCTGCCGAACGTCGTCGACCTCGACGCGATCAAGCGCGCCGGCGTGCGCATCGGCGCCGACCCGCTCGGCGGCGCCGCCGTCGCGTACTGGGGTGAGATCGCGGAGCGTCACGCGCTCGACCTCACCGTCGTCAACCCGCTCGTCGACCCGACGTGGCGCTTCATGACGCTCGACTGGGACGAGAAGATCCGCATGGACTGCTCCTCCCCCAACGCGATGGCGTCGCTCATCGGCGAGCGCGACAAGTACGACATCGCGACGGGCAACGACGCCGATTCGGACCGTCACGGCATCGTCACGCCCGACGCGGGGCTCATGAACCCCAACCACTTCCTGTCGGTCGCGATCCAGTACCTCTACGGTGGCGCGCGCCCGCAGTGGCGCCAGGACGGGTTCATCGGCAAGACGCTCGTCAGCAGTTCGATGATCGACCGCGTCGCAGATGACCTCGGCCGTACGCTCGTCGAGGTGCCCGTCGGGTTCAAGTGGTTCGTGCCGGGCCTGCTCGACGGTTCGGGCCCGTTCGGCGGCGAGGAGTCGGCGGGTGCGTCGTTCTGCCGCTTCGACGGCTCCGTCTGGACGACGGACAAGGACGGCATCCTGCTCGCGCTGCTCGCCTCGGAGATCAAGGCGACGAAGGGCAAGTCGCCGTCGCAGCTCTACGGCGAGCTGACGGCAAAGCACGGCGAACCCGCGTACGCGCGCGTCGACGCCCCCGCCACGCGCGAGGAGAAGGCCAAGCTCGGTGCACTGACGCCCGAGGCCGTCACGGCGGACACGCTGGCCGGCGAGCCCATCATCGCCAAGCTCACGGAGGCGCCCGGCAACGGCGCGAAAATCGGCGGCCTCAAGGTCGTCACTGATTCGGCCTGGTTCGCCGCGCGCCCGTCGGGGACCGAGGACGTTTACAAGATCTACGCCGAGTCGTTCCAGGGCCCCGAACACCTTGCGCAGGTGCAGGCTGAGGCGAAGGACGTCGTCGCGGCAGCCCTGGGCAACTGAGGCTCGGTTCCGTCCCAATACGAATGGAGGGCTCGCTCCAGGTGGAGCGAGCCCTCCATTCGTGTCCGTCACCCACCGCCGACAGCAGGGGCGGCTACGAGCCTGCGTGCAAGTGCACCCGGGTGCACTTGCACGCAAGGGGTCAGTGCGTTGTTGCCAGACGTCGCCCGGCCCGTCGGGGCTGTCAGTACAGCGCCGACATCAGCGCCGTGCGTGCCTTCTTGACGCGCGGGTCGGTGGCGCCGACGACGTCGAACAGCCCGATGAGGTGCTCGCGCGCGGCGTTGCGCTCGTCGCCGGAGGTCGCCTTGACGACGTCGACGAGACGCGCGAACGCGTCTTCGACGTGGCCACCGAGGACGTCGAGGTCGGCGACCTGCGTCTGCGCGGTGACATCGGCCGGGTTCTTCGCGGCGGCGTCACGTGCAGCCTGGAGGTCGACGCCCTGCGTGCGCTGCATGAGCTTGACCTGGCCGAGGGCGAGACGCGCCTCCTCGTCCTTCGGGTTCTCCGTCAGTGCCTGCTCGAACGCGGCGATGGCGCCGTCGTAGTCGCCCTTGTCGATCGACTCGTACGCGAGCTGGTGCAGCGGCGGCAGCTCGGGCTCGGCATGCTCGCCGCCCTCGGCGCCGGCCTGGCCCGTTGCGTTCGGGTCGTAGTTCGCCACGCGGCCCGCAAGACCGTTCTGCACAGCGATCTGGACGATCTGGTCGACGAGCTCGCGCGTCTGCGCGTCTTCGACGACAGGCGGGATCGGGATCGGCTGGCCCTGGACGAAGGCCGCCGCGAGAATCTGCCCCGGCTGGCCCTGCTGCGCGGCCTGCTGCGACAGCTGAGCGAAGACCTGACCGATCTCGGGCGCGGTGTCGAGGTCGGCGACGCCCATGAGGACGCGCCCCTCTTGCGCGCGCACCGCACGCGCGAGCGAAGCGACGGGCGCCAGGGACGCCGGCTGCGAACCCGCCCAGATCGCGATGATGACGGGGTGCTGCACCGACTGCTGCACGAGGCCCTGGAAGTTCTCGGCTGTCACGTCGACGACAAGACCGTCGCGACGGAACGTCTCGGCGATGACGGCGTCGTCGGCGCCCTGCGGTATGGGGGCCTGCCCGGGATTTGCAGCGCTCGGCGCGTTTGCCGGCGCCGCAGCGCCAGCGCTGCCGGTCGGTGCGCCAGCGGCCGATGCGGGGCGCCCGGCAGGAGCGCCGCCCTGCGGCTTCTTGAGCGAGGACAGGTCAACGGCACCGCGCAGCGACGCGGCGTTCAACGGCTGATTCGACATGCCCTCATTGTTGCAGGGCGCGCCGGGGCGGGCGACGCATGATCGCGCACAGCGAACACCTGGCCACGCGTGGTGAGTCGCGTCCCTCGGGTCGGACCGTCACTCCGTGGCCGGTCCTCGCGCCCGGGCCGTCAGCCCCGCAAGCGCACCATCCGCAGGTCGTACGAACCCGAGGTGTCGTCCTTGCCGACGCCGTCGAGTTCGAACCCGTGCTTGCGGTAGAACGCCTGCGCACGATCGTTGCCGTCGACGACCCAGAGGTAGGCCTCTTGGTCGCCGAGTTCGCGTGTCATGAGTTCGTGCGCGAGACCCGTGCCGTGGTGCGCCGTGTCGAGATTGAGCACCTGCAGTTCGACCTCCGCGGGCGCGTCGTCGTCGCGGGCCTTGCCGATGCAGATCCACCCGACGAGCGCACCGCTCGAGCGGTCGAATGCCCCGACGACCCGAGGCGCCTCGGCGGAGGTCAACCACGCGCGCCAGCGCTTCGCACCGTCGACGGGATCGAGCCCGTCGAGCTTCTCCTGCGGGATGAGCCCGGTGTAGGTGTCGCGCCAGATCGTGACGTGGAGCTGGGCGAGCTCGTCGGCGTCATCGCTTGTCAGGCCACGGATCTCGTAGCGCTCGTCGATGGTCATGTCGACGTCCTCTCTCGTGGTCATTATCCGCGCCCGGCGAGGTCCGGGCGTCAGTTCGACTCGGCGAGCCGGGTTTCGACGCGCTCGACCTTCGCGTCGAGCTGGCCGGTGTAGCCCGGGCGGATGTCGGCCTTCAGCACGAGCGAGACGCGCGGGGACGCGACTTGGACGGCCCCGCAGGCGCGCTTGATGACGTCCATGCACTCGTCCCACTCCCCCTCGAGGGTCGTGAACATCGAGTCAGTGCGGTTCGGGATGCCCGACTCACGCACGACGCGGATGGCTGCGGTCACCGCCTTGCTGACGGAACCGTCCGGGTCGTCCGTCGTCGACGGTGCGACGGAGAAAGCGACGAGCATGATGATCTCCTCGAAGGTGATGGGAACGATGCAGTCAGGTTCGCACGTCGGTCACCCCGCGCGGCGTGCGACGAGCGTCGCGTCTTGGGCCCGGCAGGATCAGCTCGCGCAGGCGTCTGGGTCGCAGGTCCCCGTCACGACGGCCTCCAGCCAGTGGTGAACGAGCGTCACGGCCCCCGCGCCCTCACCGGACGCCGCGGCGACGCGCTTCATCGACCCGGCGCGGATGTCGCCTGCGGCGAACACGCCGGGCACGCTCGTCGCGAGCGCTTCCGGGGGCAGCCCGTCACGCCAGAACTCCTGCGGCACGTCACGACCGGTGAGCACGAAACCCTTGGCGTCACGCGCCACGGTGCCGTCGAGCCAGTCGACGCACGGGTGCGCGCCGAGCAGGAGGAACAGCCCGCAGGCGGGAACCGTCAGCTCCTGGTCATTCTCGTTGAAGCGGATCGTCACGTGCTGCAGCCGATCGGTGCCGCTCGCCCCGACGATCTCCGCATTCGTCTTGACGACGATGCGCGGGTTCGCCTCGATCTCGCGGATGAGGTAGTCCGACATCGTCTCCGCGAGCCCGTCGCGACGCACGACGATGCTGACGGAGCGCGCGAAGCGTGAGAGGTGGATGGCGGCCTGGCCCGCCGAGTTGCCGCCGCCGACGACGAGGACGTGCCCGCCCTCGCACTCGCGGGCAGCCGACGACGCCGCGCCGTAGTACACGCCGCGTCCGACGAAGCCTTCGACCTCCTCGACGCCGAGGCGACGGTAGGCCACGCCCGTCGAGATGAGAACGGCGCGGGCGCAGACCGGCCCGTCGTCGGTCTCGAGCACGTGCGGTTCGCCGCGATAGCCGGGCGTGAAACCGGTGACCTCGGTGGCCGAGTAGATGCCCGCCCCGAACCGGGTGGCCTGGAATCGCGCGCGCTGCGCGAGGCGCATGCCCGAGATGCCGCGGGGAAAGCCCAGGTAGTTGCGGATCATCGAGCTGGTGCCGGCCTGGCCGCCCACGGCATCGGCCTCGATGACGGCTGTGCTCAGCCCCTCGCTCGCGCCGTACACCGCGGCAGCGAGGCCGGCCGGGCCCGCACCGACGATCGCAAGGTCGACGACGTGGCCCTCACCCAACTCGTCGACGGTGGCGCCGAAGGCGCGCCCGAGCACACGGACGTCAGGGTTGACGTGAACCTCGCGCTCGGCGATGCGCACGAGCGGATAGGCGATCTCGATGCCCTGCGAACGCGCCATCTCGAGCGTCTTGGCTGCGTGCGGAGCGTCCGGCGGCCAGACCCCCATCGGGATGCCCTGGCGGTCGAGGAAGTCGCGCAGCACCCCGACGTTGGGGTCGCCTGCGGGCGCCACGATGTTGACGAGCTCGATCTCGGGGCCACCCGCCGACCACCCCCAGTCCGAGAGCAACTCGGTGACGGCGGTGTGGAACTCCTCGTCGCGCGGGCCGCTCGGCAGCAGGAGCGCGGCCTCGATCTGGCCGCTGATCTGCGCGACGCGCTGCTCCTCCACCGCCCACGGTTCGCTGCGCAGGCGCACCATGACCCGCTTGGCCGCCGGCATGACGGCATGCAGGCACTGCAGCGTGACGAGGCCCGTCGCGTCGCCCACCTGCGTCGTCGCGGCGAACATCGCGACCGGGATGCCGCGCGCGTTGAGGCCCTGCGCCATCGTCATCGATTCGCTGAGCGTCGTGACGAGTTGCAGCTCGTAGTCGGCGGCGTAGCGGTGGGCGAATTCGTCCCGCATCTCTTCGGCGTGCTCAGCGGCAGCAATGAGCATGATGACGGGCGTACGAGGCTTCATGCTCCAAGTCTAGGCACCGGCGCCGACAACCCCGATATTCCGCGGAATCAGAGCTGATACCGGCCGTCGCCGCACGTCAGAACACGCTCTGGCGACGCCTCGTCGCCATGGGCTCTCGCGCGGTTTCGGACGCGCATCGAGCCCCTCACGTTCAACCCGCGACGGCCTGCGCCGCGGCGTGGGGGTCCAGAACCCCTCGAGCGACAGCCTCAGCGAGATCGTCGAGCTTCACCTCGGCGTTGGGGCGTTCCCAGCGCTCACGCAGTCGCCGCACCGCGAGCTCTTCGATCTCGCCCGCGGCCCGACGTCGGCGGCGCAGGCTCAGCTCGTCGTGCTCGCTCAGCCACGCTCGGTGGGTCGCGATGGCGTCGATGACGTCCGTCGCCCCTTCGCCGCGTTCTGCGACCGTCGTGACGATCGGTGGGCGCCACTGCCCCGGCTCCCCCGTCTGGCCGAGCGAGATCATGGCGCGCAGGTCGCGCACGGTCGCCGCCGCGCCGTCGTGATCGGCCTTGTTGACGACGAAGACGTCAGCGATCTCGAGGACCCCGGCCTTCGCGGCCTGGATGGAATCTCCGGCCCCGGGCGCGAGCAGGACGATCGTCGTGTCGGCGAGCGAGGCGATGTGCACCTCCGACTGGCCGACGCCCACCGTCTCGACGAGCACGATGTCGAAACCGGCGGCGTCGAGCAGCCGCAGTGCAGCGGGCGCCGCCGCCGACAGCCCGCCGAGGTGGCCGCGGGTCGCCATCGAGCGGACGAAAACCCCGGAATCACCCGAGTGACCGACCATGCGGATGCGGTCGCCGAGCAGCGCGCCACCGGAGAACGGCGACGAGGGGTCGACCGCGAGCACCGCGACGCTGAGGCCCTGCGCGCGATAGGCCGCGACGAGTGCGTCCGTCGACGTCGACTTGCCGACGCCGGGCGGCCCCGTCAGACCGATGATCTGGGCGTGGCCCGTGAACTGGGCGATGGCTGCACCCAGTTCCGGCAGCGCCGGGTGATCGTTCTCGATGGCAGTGAGCAACCGCGCGAGGGCGCGCCGGTCACCGTCACGCATCCGCGTGACGAGTGGGTCGACGACGATCTCACGCGGCATGCTCGGGCCGTGTCCTGGTCAGCGCTCAGGCGTCGACGCGCACGATGAGCGCGTCACCCTGGCCGCCACCGCCGCACAGCGCGGCAGCACCGACGCCACCACCGCGGCGTTTGAGTTCGTGGGCGAGGGTCAGCACGAGACGCGCGCCCGACATGCCGATCGGGTGGCCAATCGCGATGGCGCCGCCGTTGGGGTTGACCTTCTCCGCGTCGAGGCCGAGTTCCTTCGTCGAGGCCAGGCCGACGGCGGCGAACGCCTCGTTGATCTCGACGACGTCGAGGTCGGCCGGCGTGAGGCCCTCCCTCTCGCAGGCCTTCGCGATGGCGCGCGCCGGCTGGCTCTGCAGCGTCGAGTCGGGGCCGGCGACGACGCCGTGCGCGCCGACCTCGGCGATCCAGGCCAGGCCCAGCTCCTGGGCCTTCGTCTTGCTCATGACGACGAGCGCCGCGGCACCGTCGCTGATCTGGGAGGCGGAGCCTGCCGTGATCGTGCCGTCCTTGCTGAAGGCCGGGCGCAGCTTGCCGAGCGACTCGGTCGTCGTGTCGGCGCGGATACCCTCGTCGTTCTTGAACACGACCGGCTCGCCCTTGCGCTGCGGGATCTCGACGGGGATGACCTCGTCGTCGAAGAGGCCCTTCTCCCAGGCCGCGGCGGCCTTCTGGTGAGAGGCGGCTGAGAAGGCGTCCTGCGCTTCGCGGCTGAACTCGACGTCGCCGGTGTTGGCCTGCTCGGTGAGGTTGCCCATCGCCTGGTCGGTGAACGCGTCCCACAGTCCGTCGAAGGCCATGTGGTCGCGCATCGTCACGTCGCCGTACTTGTATCCCTCGCGCGACTTCTCGAGCAGATGCGGCGCGTTCGTCATCGACTCCTGGCCGCCCGCGACGACGACGTCGAACTCGCCCGCGCGGATCAGCTGGGCCGCGAGCGCCACGGCGTCGAGCCCGGACAGGCAGACCTTGTTGATCGTCAGCGCCGGCACGTCCATCGGGATGCCGCCCTTGACGGCGGCCTGGCGCGCGGGGATCTGGCCGGCGCCGGCCGTCAGCACCTGGCCCATGATGACGTAGTCGACCTGATCGCCCTTGACGCCGGCCTTCTCGAGCGCACCCTTGATGGCGAGGCCACCGAGGTCGGCACCTGAGAAGCCCTTGAGCGAGCCGAGCAGGCGACCCATCGGGGTGCGCGCTCCGGCGACGATGACGGCGGTGGTGTCGGTCATGGTTCCTCCAGTGAGCGGGCGGGCGTGGGTCACGGTGCCGCACGGCCGCCGGTTCGTGTCGATCGCCCGAGTTAATCGTCGTTGACCCGGCTTCCTCGTCCAAGCAAACCATAGAGTGACGTCATGACCGGCGAAATCACGCACTTGTTCGAGGCCATCGACCACGTCGGCATCGCGGTGCCCGACCTCGATGCCGCCATCCGTTTCTACGAGTCGACGTACGGCATGACGTGCGCGCACACCGAGACGAACGACGAGCAGGGCGTGCGTGAGGCGATGATGACGGTCGGCCCGGCCGATGCCCCGCACAGCCACATCCAGCTGCTCGCGCCGCTGTCGCCGGAGTCGAGCATCGCGAAGTTCCTCGACCGCTCCGGCCCCGGCATGCAGCAGCTCGCCTACCGCGTCCGCGATCTCGACGCCGTGTGCGCGACGCTGCGCGAGCGCGGCATGCGGTTGCTCTACGACGCGCCGAAGATCGGCACCGGCGGCAGCCGCATCAACTTCATCCACCCCAAGGATGCCGGCGGCGTGCTCGTCGAACTCGTCGAGCCGGCGGCTGAAGGACACTGAGGCAGCCCATCGTTTCTACCCCAGAACTCGGCGTCGTATCAAAAACGTTCGTTTGAGCTACGTCGCGATGGGTGTGCGTAGCTCGTTAGGTGCTGCTGCCCTTGAGGGGTGTGACGTGTTCAGGCGCGCAGCGTCGTCACCCGACGACCGTGCCCCGCAAAGGCGGCGCCGAGGCAAGCGGCGCGGACAGTGTGCTGGAACGTGCGTATGGGGCAGGACTACCGTTGTGACGGCGACGGGACATGGCGCTACGCAACTTCACACGTTTCGCTTGGCCAGGGCGCCGCAAGAATCTCACGCCCGATGACACGAAGGAAACATTGAAGCGCCCTGGGTCTGATGGAGACTCGCGCTATTTGATTCCGATCAGCAGATTGCTGTCGTTGGGGACAGCATAGAACGCGTTCTCGAACTCGGCGGGTGGGACGTCTCCGAGGTATCCGTGGAG